>NZ_JBNNTG010000004.1:0-278584 GCF_050278525.1 Peribacillus sp. NPDC096540
TGCGAGACTCCTGCGGGAAAAGCGCGTCCAAGGGAGACCCCACAGGCGCAAAGGCGCCGAGGAGGCTCCCGGACCGCCCGCGGAAAGCGAGTGCCCTACGTTCCAATCAACGTTCGAATTTTTAAAACCCTCAAAAAAAACTGTAGACAAACTCGATTTTCATCGAGTTTGTCTACAGTCTGAAGTGGAGTGTCTAATGACATTCCACTTTTGTTAAAAATTACGGAAGTTTTATTTTATTTTAAATAAATTGGTAACCATTTCATTGGTAAATCCGTCTATTTCTTAGGAGGGATTTTCATGAAGATGATGTTAAACCTTTTTTTATATACACTAGTGGCTATTATTCTGGGAAGCTGTCAATCCTCTTCAGAAAAGAACGCGCATGAGGCCATTTATAAGGGGGAAGAAGGTTTCATTACGGATCTTGATGATAAAAAGATTTTGATTAAAGGGACGTATTATAAGGTGACCAATGATACATATATTCAAGATCAACATGGTAATGACCTCGATTATTCTGACTTGGAGATCGGGATGAAGGTAAAACCATGGCATCGGGGTGATATTAAGAAAACATATCCTGCAAAAGCGGAAGCAGAATTGATTCGCGTGCTAACGGACGAAAAGAGCTTGGCGGAACAAAAGGCGGTAACTGCTGCAATTGAGCATATGAGCAAAGCGGAAAGTCAGCGATTCATGGTACTTGAAGTCATGCATTTACCTTCAGAGCATGTGTATAATATCGAAATGATGAATCGTTCCAACCTAGATTCATCATTTATAGTGACTGTAGAAGATTTTACGGATGAAATCTTATATATAAACTAAACCGGACAGAATCATTTATAAATTCTGCCCGGCTTAGTTTTTAGAAATTTCTATAAGAACTTAGCCTATGTTCTTATCAGTATTTTATAAAGTTTTCGCACCTAAATATTTTGGTTTCCAATAAGAATTATCCATATCCGTGATGGTTATTCCTTTTGAAGACGTAGCACTAATGAATTGACCATTTCCGATATAGATCCCAACATGCGATACTCCTGTTCTTCCAGAAGAAGTATCGAAGAAGACAAGATCGCCTTTAGATGGTGAAGATACTTTTAAACCCGTATTGGAATAGAGCAATGATGTTGTACGCGGTAAGGTAATTCCTTGTGATTTCTGGAATACATAATAGATGAATCCTGAACAGTCGAATCCAGTTGGTGTTGTCCCGCCCCATTTGTACGGTGTGCCTATTAAGGTTTTTGCATAGCTGATCAAGCTTGTATTATTGACATTATAAACACCAAGCGCATTAAATGTGCCTCGGCCGGCAATTCCGTCGGCAGTTAACCCTTTAGATTTTTGGAATTTTTTTACTGCAGATGTAGAATAGGTGCCGTAATATGTAGTCAGTGAACCTGAATATGTGAAATAACCTTTAGTTTTTAAAAGTTGTTGTAGTTGTTTGACATCGCTATGAGTCATTCCGGGTCTGAGGGTTTGATCTCCAATATTTGCAAAGGCTTGCAGTGGGGTTAGCATCATTGCAGAAGCAACGGCAGCTGAAGCAATCCATTTCTTCATAATTTTCATTTCCTCTCTCTCTATCTCTCTATTATTCTTAACAATATTATCCTACAATACCATTATGACAATTAGACATAATTTTGGTTACAGTTTCATTACAAAAAATGAGCAGTAAGACTAAAATAAGATTAGACTAAAGGCTATTGAAAAGGGAGGTTTTTTTAAAAAATAATGGGGATTAAGTTATATTTTTAATTATTCAAGATACTAATTAATCTATTTTTAAAAAACTATTTGGTTATAATGTATTTTTATGGTAATTTAGTATTTTTTAGTTATATTTAGTTTTTGAAGGGGATTTCCTTAAAAAGTAGAAATTTGCAATAAAACTTCCATTGAAAGAGAACGTATATTCGGTTAAAGTTATGGATATAATAAAAGCGAACGTATATTCTTATTAGGGTGAAGAAATGATGGATTATAGGACGATGCCGAAACAATCAATTATGTGTATTGATATGAAAAGTTTTTATGCAAGCTGTTCAGCGGTCATGCTTGGTTTGAATCCACTCGAATGTTATCTAGCGGTGGTTGGTGATTTGAATAGGACAGGTAGCATTGTGCTTGCGGCTTCTCCGAAAATGAAGAGGGAATTTGGTATTAAGACAGGTTCGCGGATGTTTGAGATCCCGAATGATCCAAGAATTGTCCTCGTTGAACCTAAAATGGCAACCTATTTAAGGATTTCGACGGAAATTACCCGCTTGTTCAACCGCTATGTCCCGAAAGAAGCGATTCATGTCTATAGTGTGGACGAAAGTTTTGTGAAAGTCGATGGAGCCGCTTCTTTATGGGGAGATACCCGGGTGATAGCTGAAAAAATAAAAGATGAAATCGAACGGGAATTACAACTTCCATGTGCCATTGGAATTGGGCCAAACATGCTGATGGCGAAGCTTTGCCTTGATCTGGAGGCCAAACATAAAGGGATTGCCGAATGGAAGTATGAAGATGTGCCAAACAAGCTTTGGCCGATTTCTCCGCTTCGTGAAATGTGGGGAATCGGAAGACGCGTAGAAAAAACTCTTCATGGAATGGGGATATTTTCGGTTGGCCAGCTTGCCAATTATGATCTTGAATTACTTGAAGCGAAGTTTGGAATTATGGGCAATCAGCTCTACCACCACGCTTGGGGAATAGATTTATCGGATATGGGAGCGGCGATTATCGAAGGACAGGTCAGCTTTGGCAAAAGTCAAATTCTCCTGCGGGATTATAAGGAGGAGAATGAGGTCAAGCAGGTCATAGTGGAAATTTGCGAAGAAGTTGGAAGAAGGGCACGTACTCACCGAAAGGCAGGAAGGACGGTCAGTCTAAGCATTGGCTATAGCAAGAATGAGTTTGGCGGAGGTTTTCACCGTTCTCGTTCGATTAACGAACCGACCAACATTACGATGGAGTTATATAAAGTCTGTCTGGAGCTTTTTCATGAGAACTATAATAAGCAAAAAACAGTTCGAAGCATATCGGTCACGCTCTCAAATATCGTGGATGATAACGAGATGCAACTGACTTTATTTGATGCTTCGCGCTGGAAAAAACGGGAGTTGGGTTATACGGTTGACCGGATTCGCCATAAATATGGATCCAAATCACTGTTGCGTGCGGTTTCGTATACAGAAGCAGGTACAGCTGTTTACCGAAGCAGGCTGCTTGGTGGGCATAAGGCGTGATAGAAAAATTCAGTAGTGACAAGTGATTTTAGATAATAATGTCACACAAAATGCAATGGAAAAGTAGGTGTTTCGAGGTGATTCGCGACAGGGGCCGTATCAAATGGGTTTCAATGATGTTACCGGAACATGTAAAATTACTAAGAGAATATAATGAAGGTCTGGATAAAGTCGAAAAGCCGGTTTTAGATGAACAAAAATATGAAGAATTCAATGAAATTATCTGTAGGGCCATGGAAGAGAATATTACTCTAAAATTTACTTATTATCAAAAAGGTGAAATTAATAAATTTATTGGTAATATTCATTATATCGATGGACTAAAGGAGAATTACGAATTATTAGCCAGGCATCCAAGAAGTGTATCTTAAAGTTAGTAAACATTATTGAAATTGAATATTAAGTATGATTTTTGGTTTAATTGCCATTGAAAAATAGGGATAGCCTGTTTTTTAAAACAAAAGGATCAAAACAGGCTATTTCGACGATTTAACCAACTTGATACTAGGGTTCAGCAAAGTCGCCATCAAGTGGAAGTTTCACAGTCCCCCCGAACGAAATTTCGGACAACATTTATTTCTCAATGAATGCACGTAAATGGCTGATAAAGTTTAAAATTTGAAAATGGATTTTCGCCATATCTTCTACCGTTTGCTTTTCGCAATTATCCAGCCACTCCTGAATTACCCCTAAAATGGCAGATGTCATAAAGGCGTGCATATAATTACGAAAAGCATCATTTTGTGCTGCTGGATGTTGACGAATTAAACGTTCTAATAGTATTTCACCAAATATATGCTTCAATTTTTTTGCAAAGGAGGGGTCTCCGTGATCGCCAAGAATGGCACGCAATGCATGGGCATGCTCACTAATGAATTGAAAAATTGCTACAAATGGTGGATATAATTGTTGCTGATGGAGGGCTAAAAAAGCCTCTTTTGGTAGAATAGAAGTAATGCGAACTTGAAGTTCTGCTAACAATTCCTGCTGTAAGTGATCCATCAACTCATATTTATCTGCATAATGCAAATAGAATGTACCTCGATTAATACTCGCGCGATCTGCAATTTTTTTCACCGATACATGCTGAAATCCTTCTTCCTCAACAAGTGCGATAAAATGCTGTTGAATGTGCAGTTTCGTTTTTTGGGCCTTTTGCTCATGAGTCGTCGCCATCGAATTTCTCCTTCACTAAACAGTCTTCAAAAATGTGTTGATTGTATTTGACCAAATACTATCTTAGAATGTTGATACATTCAACACCGTGTTAATTATTAAAGAGGAAGGGTGTGCGTGCAGTGAAATATGCGATTACCATTGAAGAAATTGCTAAAGGCTTTAAACACAAAAAAGTAATTCAGCCATTAAACCTGAGTATTGCAGAAAGAGAAATTTTCGGCTTATTAGGACCATCTGGTTGCGGGAAGACGACCTTAATTAAAATGATTGTCGGTATGATGAAGCCGGACGCTGGAAAAATCACAGTGCTTGATTGTGAAGTGCCAAATGAAGCATTGTTATCAGAAATCGGATATATGGCGCAGTCCGATGCCTTATATACAGAACTGACGGGTGCTGAAAATCTTGAATTTTTTGCAAAGCTTTACCGTTTATCGAAAAAGGAACAAAGAGAACGCATTCAGTATGCAGCCGAAATCGTACAGTTAACGAATGATTTGTCCATACGGGTTGCGTATTATTCTGGCGGCATGAAGCGTCGCCTGTCACTTGCTATTGCCCTCATCCAAAATCCGAAAATTCTTATTTTAGATGAACCAACTGTCGGCATGGACCCTATGTTGAAACAATCCATCTGGAAGGAACTCAAACGTTTAAAAAATGATGAGCATAAAACAATCCTCATTACAACGCATGTAATGGATGAAGCAGAACGTTGCGATAAACTAGCGATGCTACGTGAAGGAAAAATCATCGCATCCGGCACACCTGCCGCATTAAAGACACAATTCGGGGCACAAACCTTTGATGAAGTGTTTTTAAAGATTGTAGGTGAGATGTAATGCGTATTATATCTCTTGTTACACGAATTACACGACAAATGCTCCGAGATCGAAGAACACTTGCTTTACTCTTCTTTGCACCATTGCTCATCTTAACGCTCATATATTTTATTTTTCATTCAGAAGCGAGTGATTTAAAAATCGTTGTTACAGGTAGTAATGAAAACATCGCTGAAGCATTGAAACAAGCAGATTTTCAAGTAACGGTTGCCAAGCATTTTTCAAAAGAGAGCATGGCCAAAAATAACATCGACGGCTGGCTGCAATTTGAAAATGGCAACATGAAACTGACCCTTTTAAATGATGAACCGTCTCGTGCTAAGGCCGTTCAAATGAAATTAGCGCAAGGCTTGCAAGGAGATGCAAACAATCCTTCGATTGATGCACATTATGTGTATGGTGATGCAAATACGAAGATTTTTGATATTTTTAGTCCAATGCTCGTTAGTTTTTTCGTTTTCTTCTTTGTTTTTTTAATATCGGGGATTGCGCTGCTAAAAGAGCGTACAAGTGGTACATTAGAACGGTTACTTGTGACACCAATTAAACGATATGAAATTGTTGCAGGCTATGTAATTGGATATGGTTTGTTTGCACTCATTCAGACTATAATTGTTGTACTATACGCGGTAAATGTGCTGGATATTGTACTCGTCGGCTCCATTTGGCTCGTTTTATTGACGAATATACTTGTCGCACTTGTGGCATTATCACTCGGTACATTGTTATCGAGTTTCGCAACATCTGAATTTCAAATGGTACAATTTATTCCACTCGTCATCGTTCCACAAATCTTCTTTACGGGTATTTTTCCATTAGATGGCATGGCAGACTGGCTGCAACAAATTGGCAAAATCATGCCACTTTACTACGCATCGGATGCATTGAACGGTATTATGTACAAAGGCTTCACTTTCGCTGAGGTTGTGATAGATTTACTCATTCTCCTTGCATTTGCCATTGTTTTTATCACTTTCAATATTTTTAGTTTAAAAAAATATCGTGCCTTATAAATATATCTGTTAAGCCGATATAGCGCATGTAAGGTTAATAGAATAATAGGTGAAGGGCTGTTTGATAGGACTTTTTATCGGAAATAAAAGGAAATATCAGTAACGTTGAGCAGTGATTTTCTTAATGGAGGCAACATTGGTGAAAAAGAACCTCATCGAGTATCTTGAAAGTGGACTAAAGCAGTTTCATTAACAGAAACGTTTTTATCGTTTATAATGAGGGAACGAAAACACATGAGGAGGTATGTAATCATGTATATTGAATGGACGGAAAGAGCGGCAGATAAAATAGCCGGTAAGATACAGGGGCAAGAAGGATTTTTACAGTTGAAATATGACACAGATGGCTGTGGCTGCGTTGTGAGTGGTGTCACAGCACTATGGTTGGTCAGCGAACTTGATGAAGGTAACGAGAGAGTGGAAACAAACGGAATCTCTCTGTACGTAGAAAAGTCAAAAATGATTTTTCTGGATGAAGTTATGAAAATAGACTTTGTGCCGGAAGCGAATAGCTTTCAGTTAAAAAGTCCGAATCAAATCTTAAATCCGAGAATGAGTTACTTTAATAAAATCTAAAAAGAAGAAAAAGAGAGGATATCAAGCTTTCATGATAGATATCCTCTCTTTTTCTATCTCAAAACAAGCTGTTTAAGAAACAGATCAATTTGTTCTTCATATTCTTTTGGATTTTCATTATAAGATTGAGCGTGGGCGCCCTTTTTAGCAATGTACAGCTGCTTTGGGCCCTCTTTTGCTGCATATAATTCCGTTGTCATGGAAACAGGGATATAGGTATCATATTCACTATGAATGAACAGTACTGGTTTTTTAATATTTTTTATATAATTGATCGGTGACACTTCTTTAGTCCAATATCCGTCACGAAGTTTGATGAACGTACGACCAAGCGGAAACACGGTCCAAGAGGGCAAAGGGATTACCGAGTTGATTTGGTGTTTGATCTGCTCCTCAAAGTTAGAAAATGGGCAATCGGCAATGTAAAAATCAGCGCCATCTTCAAGCATCCCAGCATAAAGAAGCAGAGTCGCGGCTCCCATAGATTCCCCATGAATGCCAATGTGAAGGCCGTCGGAGCCTTTACGTCTTTTCAATTCGTCAATCACGGCCTTCAAATCGAATTTTTCATAATGACCATAACTGCTAGTCTTACCACCAGAATCTCCATGTCGGCGATGATCATAAATGATAGCATTGAAGCCGCGCTTAAGAAAAATATTCATGTACTTAATCGAATTAATTTTGTTCTCAGTCACACCATGAGAAATAATAATCCAATTATTCGATTCAAACGGTTCGATAAACAAACATTTCAAGGAATATCCTGATGGTGAAGGTACCCAGATTTCAGTTTTAGGTAGGTTATCAAAATCCTCTCTAATCAGACGCTTAGCCATGATTTCACGATTTTGGATAAAATCATCTTCCTTCTTTTTCATGTACATGATCCGATTAGAAAAATAAACGCCGACGCCGATGATATAGGTCAGAATTCCAGCCAATGCAAGCCACCATTTTTTCATGAAGATCCTCCTTAGTTATTTTCTTTATTTTACCATGAGGAAAATGGAGAAAACACTGTTTGAAAATCATAATGAGAGAAACCGCAGTCGTGATATAATAATTTCATAATGGCTAGGAGGTTTTAGGGATGAAAAAGAAACAGCCACGGAATCAAAGTCAAAGCAAAAAACAAGATAAAGAGTCATCATCATTGAAACTTGGTGATATGCTTAATCAAGATATCATGTCCCAGCTTCGTCAAAAGCAAAAAGAACTGAATGATGCTGAACAAGAGAAAAAAGCAGCGGAAGAAGAAAAAAAACGCGAAGAAAGAAAGCGGCGTGAGAAAAATAAATCATTCGAAGAGCTGCTGGGAGAAAGCGATCTTAACTGGAAGAACTATAAATGATGAAAAAAGGGAGCAGACTTGGGTACTGTCTCCCTTTTTGATAAACCACTCTTTCTGAAAGAGGACGACGATATTTATTCCATAACCAATATTGCTTTATTTTATAAAGTTTAACGATTATATTAAAGATAAGTTTGATGTGTATTCACATATCAAATGGACTACTACTAGCTGGTGATATGATGGAAAGAAAATTAGAATATGTACTGGAAAATCAATTATGTTTCCTTCTTTATGCAAGTTCAAGGGAAATGACAAAGAAATATAAACCGCTGCTTGATAAACTTGAAGTAACATATCCTCAATATCTTGTTCTTCTTCTATTATGGGAACAGGATACACTTACAGTAAAAAAACTAGGGGAGCTCCTTGCCCTCGACTCAGGAACGCTTACCCCCATGTTGAAACGAATGGAGCAGAATGGCTTGATTGTCCGTGAACGTTCTTCTGAAGATGAACGGTCTGTCATGATTAAGTTGACGGAAAAGGGACTTGGTTTACAGGAAGAGGCCTGTTTCATTCCCAATCGCATTTCGGCAATGTCGGGTGATGATAAGAAGGTGGTTGAGGATTTAAAAGCTTCGCTGCTCCAACTATTGAAAACATTACAGGAATTTTAGCAAAGAAAAGACGCTTGGTAACCCCAAGCGTCTTTTTGTCGACAAAAGGAGATTCGGAATGGTCTGTACCCCGAACCATGACTATAAAAGAAGACTTGGTTATCCTTCAGAATTATTACCTTTCTATATGGAATGACCTTGTTGGATTGAAGAAATTTACGAAACTCCTGCCGAATAACTGGCTAGCCGAGACACCAAAGGCGCTTGCTTTGATGAGGCTTGGCAGACAGTCGGCGGAAAGGGAGCGGATTTCTGAAAAAGGGTTTGTGAAATGATTTCCACTCCAGGCACTCGCTTTCCGCGGGCGGTCCGGGACCTCCTCGGCGCCTTTGCGCCTGCGGGGTCTCCCTTGGACGCGCTTTTCCCGCAAGAGTCTCGTACCTTCCATTCCAATCAACGTTGTTTTCTTTTAGATAGAACACGGATTACCCTAAAAAAACTGTAGACCGACAATAGAACATGCCTGTCTCAGTCTGAGGTGATTATTACCAAATCATTAAACCAAGACTTGGTTATACTCCATGATTTATTACTGTTTTATATGATGAAACCTTGTTGGATTGAAGAAATTTGCGACACTCCTGCCGAATAACTGGCTAGCCGAGACACCAAAGGCGCTTGCTTTGATGAGGCTTGGCAGACAGTCGGCGAAAAGGGAGCGGATTTCTGAAAAAGGGTTTGTGAAATGATTTCCACTCCAGGCACTCGCTTTCCGCGGGCGGTCCGGGAGCCTCCTCGGCACCTTTGCGCCTGCGGGGTCTCCCCTAGACGCGCTTTTCCCGCAAGAGTCTCGTACCTTCCATTCCAATCAACGTTGTTTTTCTTTTAGATAGAACACGAATAACCCTAAAAAAACTGTAGACCGACAATAGGAACATGCCTGTCTCAACTGAAATCAACTGCAACTTTTTCAAATAAAAAACTGCAGGCAAACTCGCTTTTCTTCGAGTTTGTCTACAGTCTGAGACGCTTGGTAACCCCAAGCGTCTTTTTGTCGGATTTAATCTACATCTATTTCAAAGGTGACGTCCACATTGCCATTAATTGCTTTTGAATAAGGACACATTTGATGCGCTTTATGAACAAGGGTTTCGAATGTCTCCTTGTCGACCCCGGATCCCTTCACGGCCAAAGTTACAGCCAAGCTGTACTGATGCATCTCACCCATCAAAAGACTGACGCTTGCGGTGACTTTGGAATCGAAAGAAACGCGTTCAATTTTACCAACTGATTGCAAAGCACTATCAAAACATGCAGCATATCCAGCTGCAAAAAGCTGTTCCGGATTAGATGCTTCAGGCATCTGTTTAGCCCTAGGTGTTCCAGGCATCGCAATATCAACCGTGAAGTTGCCGTCAGCAGAAATTGCCGTTCCTTCTCTTCCGCCATCAACTGTTACAGACGTTGTAAATAATGTTTTTGTCATCATTTTTTCTCCCTTATCTTCTTATTTTTTAATTGTGCGCAATTGAATTTTACAATATTAATTTTGGAATGTCCAAAGAAAAAGTTAAAAACGTTGGTATGAAGTTAAATTGGTTTGGAAAAGGGATTAGAATGATGGGAAACTTGAAAGCGGTACAGAAGCAGTAAGACGAAAAAAACGAAGGAACGGAAAAAGGCTGCCTATCACGTTGGTTAAACGGAGATAAGGTAGCCTATTGCTGGTTTATATTTTTTCTTGGAAACACAAGGTTAGTTTAAGTTCTCCCTTTTATTCCCGATGACTTTCATATTTGTTTGCTTTGGTCAACTGCTTCAACACATCAAGTTCAGTTTCAGAAAGCGAAGAGCTGTTAACGGCACGGCAGTTTTCACGGAGCTGCTGTAATGAGCTTGCTCCAGGTACGACAGCAGCAACGCTTTTGTGTGACAATATAAATTGCAAGGCCGTATCATTCAACTTTCTACCGGAAAGCTTGTTCTTTAATTGTGGAAGTAGATCTTTAAGTTCTTGATAACTATAGTCAAGATAACCATTTTCATTTGCCTTTTCAAGCATTTTCTCACTAAGTAGTCCTTTGGCAAGGGGGCCACGGGCAATGATGCTGATCTGATTGTTTTCCAAAAGAGGCATCCACTCTTCTGGGCGGCGGTCGAGTAGGCTGTACTGCATCATCACGGAGTCAAGATCAGACTTTTCGGTAAATTGCTTAATTACGTTGGGGCGAATTGAGGAAATTCCATAGTACCGGATATAGCCTTCCTTTTTTAGCTCCTCAAATGCTTCAACTGTTTCATCGATATTGTCTGAAATCGTGCCCCCGTGTAGCTGATAAAGATCAATATAATCGGTTCCTAGCCGTTTTAAGCTGTCCTTGACTGCCGTTTTGATATGGGTGCCAGATGGGTCCCAGCTCCAACTATCCTTATTTTCATTCCAGCGGTTTCCGACCTTAGTGGCTATGTATACTTGGTCGCGGACCGATTTTAGGTTTTTTCCGACGATTTCTTCATTCACACCGAAATTATATAAGTCAGCAGTATCAAAATAATTGATTCCTTCATCCAAAGCAGCCTGTATGATCTCAGATGCCTGACTTTCGACAGTACCCAATGACATGCAGCCGAGCCCGATTTCAGATACAAATAACTCTGAATTTCCTAGTCTGCGTTTTTTCAATTTTATCCACTCCCTTTACCTACATTGTAAAGGACAAATCCATTTCGCTCAAAGAATTCACTTGATTCGTTTTAAAGGAGAGGTTGCCTGCTGATCGTGTATGTCGGCAATCCAATCATTGATATAGACATATTTATTTTGCAATTGTTTTAGTTTTTGAATGACTTCCCAACTCTTTCCAGATAAAATGACGCCTTTTTCCAATACATAAACTTTCATCAAATCGCCCTCCATCTTTATTATGGTAAAATGTATGAAGAATAATGCTGCAATTAGAACAGAGGAGTGGTCAGGATGAAAAAATTTGAAGAAAAAACGATATCTTCGGAAAAAGTCTTCACCGGTAAAGTAATCAGCCTACAGGTGGATGATGTGGAGCTTCCAGATGGAAAAACAAGTAAACGTGAAATCATCAAGCATCCGGGAGCAGTTGCAATCATAGCGATTACAGCAGACAATAAAATCATCATGGTGGAACAGTACCGTAAAGCTTTGGAGAGAAGTCTGGTTGAAATTCCTGCAGGAAAGCTTGAAAAAGGCGAACAACCGATTCTGTCGGCAGAAAGGGAACTTGAAGAAGAGACAGGGTATGTATGCGAAAAAATGGAGCATATCATTTCCTTTTATACGTCCCCAGGCTTTGCTGATGAATTGGTCCATATTTATGTGGCCCACAGTTTGAAAAAGAAAGAAAATGCGGCCCCCTTGGATGAGGATGAATTTGTCGAGGTGATTGAGCTTACGGTAGAGGAAGCTCAAACCTATATAGATGAAGGGAAAATCCAGGATGCCAAAACGGCATATGCAGTTCAGTATCTGCAGTTGAAAAAGGTGATGAATTCATAAATGAAAGAGTGTTACGCTGACCTGCATATCCACATAGGCAGAACAAGAAGTGGAAAGGCCGTAAAAATAACCGGTGCTAAAACCTTAACCTTCAGCAAGGTGATAGAAGTGGCAAGTGAGAGAAAAGGTCTCGATTTAATCGGGATAATTGACTGCCATTCTCCTGAAGTTATCGAAGAGATTGAAGCAGGAATTCTGGACGGGAAGATTACGGAGAAGGATGAAGGCGGTCTTCTTTACCGGAACACAACAATCATTCCAGGCTCTGAAATTGAAATTTATGATCAGCATTGTAATGGCCCAATCCATGTCCTTGCCTATTTTCCTACTTTGGAAGCGATGAAGAATTTTTCGGTGTGGATGAGCGGTTATGTTAAAAATATCACCTTAAGCTCTCAAAGAATTTATTGTGAAGGAAGAACGCTGCAAAAAATCGTAAAATCACTTGGCGGCTTATTTATCCCAGCGCATGTTTTTACTCCCTTTAAAAGTCTATATGGTAAAGGGGTAAGATCGAGTCTGGCTGAAGTATTCGATCCTGAGTTAATCGACGCCATCGAGCTTGGGTTAAGTTCTGATACAGATATGGTCAAGGATATAAAAGAGTTAGAATCCTATGTCTTCGTGACGAATTCTGACGCCCATTCACTTGGGAAAATTGCTCGTGAATATCAAAAGCTTCGGCTTAAAGAACCAAGTTTTAATGAGTTGGCAAAAGCCCTTCAAGATAAAGAAGGACGTAAAGTAGCAGTCAATTATGGGTTGAATCCCTTATTGGGAAAATATCATCAAACCGTTTGTTCAGGATGTTTACATCAATTGTTAAGGGATAATGAACAATGTCCTGAATGTGGTAACAAGACTATCATAAAAGGGGTGTCGACTCGAATAGAGGAACTATCAGTTCCTAAAATAAATGGAGAGAAACGAAGGGAAAGACCGCCATATATTCATCAAGTACCGCTCGATTTCATCCCGGGACTTGGTCCAAAATCAATGGAAAAACTTCTAGAGGCATTCGGAACCGAGATGAATATCCTTCATGAGGTAACCCTAGAACAGCTCACAGAAATCGTTCCTGAAAAATTGGCCCACTATATCGATTCTGCCAGAAAAGGGGAGCTTACTTTTGAAGTAGGGGGCGGGGGGAAATATGGGAAAGTAAAAAAGAACAGCTAAATTATTTGTTTATGTAAGTGAAGGAAAAAGAGTCCTGACAGAGGAAGTTTATACTGTCAGGACTTTTTTTAGTTTGCTGTTTTTGCATATATATAGGTGTCTCGCAATTCCTTACCGTCTGCACTTAGACAGTCATTATGTAAAGTTCCTTCAAGAGTAAACCCTAGTTTTTCGGGAATTCGTTTACTAGCAAGGTTGTTAGCGTCACAGCGGATTTCAACACGTTTTGCCCCATAATGATGAAAAGCAAATTGGGTTAACTTTTCTATCGCTTCTGTTATGTACCCCTTTTTACTGTGCATCGTATCAATCCAATAGCCAATTTCAAATTTGGGGATATCCCAGTTAATTCGGTGCAACCCAGTGGAACCGATGAATTTGTCGTCTTCTTTCCTATAAATATGAAGTCTAATATCCTCTTTTAAAATAAAGTCCGCAAAGGCTTTTAGGACGTTCTGTTCTGAGGTTTCCAAGGACGGTTCCTGATGGGCAAATGGAAGCCATTGTTTTAGTTCATTCTGGGAACGGACAATGGCTTCATACACATCAATTCCATCTCCAGGTTGACAAGGTCTTAAATATAGCCGTGGAGTTTCAATTTTTTCTGGGAAATCCATTAATATAGCTTTCATATATAACACCTCCAAGTAATGGTTGTGGAAAATTATAACACAATATTACTCTGAGGTGCTTTTCCTGATTAGGAATTCATCCTTGTTTTCTTTAGCATATATGAAAGAGTAAAAACATAGATTCTAGTAAGCGGAGTTGGGAGGATGAAAGATGAAAAAAAAATCTGTCGTACAAAATGCCGTAATGAAACACATTAACGAACATTCCTCATTATATGTCTTTATCACTGTGCTTTTTTTAATGGGTGTCATTTTTGGCGCTGTACTCGTTAATAGTTTGAGTTTTACCCAAAAAGAGGACTTGTTCTATTATTTGTCACAATTTTTTGGACAAGTTACCAAAGGGGAATTTGCATCTTCGCATGATATGTTTAGCCAAAGTATTATGCATAACATAAAATATATAGGCCTCATTTGGATACTTGGGATTTCGGTCATTGGGTTGCCGGTTATCTTGATTTTGTTATTTATAAAAGGAATGGTTGTAGGGTTTACAGTAGGCTTTTTAGTTAATCAAATGGGGTGGAGCGGGTTCTTATTATCATTTGTCGCAATTCTACCACAAAATATATTCATTGTACCGATTTTCATCGTGATAACGGTCCTTGCTGTCTCGCTATCAATGAAAATGATCAGCCGGATTTTCCTAAAGCAAATTCGTGAGCCGCTGAAGCCAATTATATCACGCTATATTTTTTCATTAATTTTGTCAGGATTATTTTTAATTGCAGCTGCTGTATTTGAAGCATACTTATCACCCTCTTTAATGAAAAATGTCGTCAGTTTCCTGGGCCATTGAAGGAAATTTGCTAATCACAACAATTTTTTTATCATTAACAAGAAATCTATTTTGACAGTTTTCCCTCATTTGATATAATGGATAAGATAGCGGCGCGGGAGGGAATATAGGTATGGAAATAGAAAACAGAATTGATAGAATAAAAAAGCAGTTGCACTCGTCCAGCTACAAACTAACGCCTCAGCGAGAAGCGACCGTCCGCGTTTTACTTGAGCACGAAGAGGATCATTTAAGCGCAGAAGACGTTTACCTCCTTGTCAAAGAAAAGTCGCCGGAAATTGGATTGGCAACAGTATACCGTACGCTAGAGTTGCTGACTGAATTGAAGATAGTAGATAAAATTAACTTTGGAGACGGGGTTTCCCGTTATGATTTAAGACAAGAAGGGGCTGCACATTTCCATCATCATCTTGTTTGTGTGGAATGTGGTGCGGTAGATGAGATTCAAGAAGACTTACTTGAAGACGTAGAATCCATTGTAGAACGCGACTGGAACTTCAAGATAAAAGATCATAGATTAACATTTCATGGTATTTGTCATCGATGCCATGAGAAAGACGAGAATAAAGGTGAATAAAGTCGGACCTTTTCCATTAAATGGAGAAGGTTTTCTGCATTTTTAAAAGGGAAAATATCTGCAGAGTAAGGTTCATTCAACATGTAGCTGAATTCAGGAAATTAGGATAACGTCTCTTTTCTCTTTTATAGCTGTTTTGCTTTCTTCTTACCGAAACATGTATAAAACTTGTCCTGTTGGGCATAGATTGATACAAAGGATAGAATGGGAGGGGAAAGGTGATGAAAACTTCATTGTCGCTTGTTCTACATACAGCTAAAGTGATGATTCTCTTTGTTAGCTTCACTATTCTTTTTTATATAGGAATGGTATGGTTAAATCAGGAATATCAAAATTATCATCGTTATGATGAACCAAAAGGTATGGCTGTAAAAGTATCAAAGGCTGTTGATACGGGTGATGATGCATGGCTTGAACGCTTAATGTTGTTTTATTTAAACGGGGAGTAATGAATATGGAGAATCAAATTAGGGATTTTATTCATTTTTTAACCATTGAAAAAGGACTTGCTAAGAATACGCTCGTTTCTTATGAACGCGACTTAAATTCATATTGGAGCTACTTGAAAAATGTTGAAACCATTACCACCTGGAATGATTCGCGGAGGGTGAACATCTTGCATTTTCTCGTTCATTTGAAGGATCAGGGCAAATCGTCGAAAACGGTAGCGCGTCATATTGCCTCCATTCGGTCTTTTCATCAATTTCTTCTCCGAGAAAGGGTGACCGACCAGGATCCATCTTTACATATAGAAACACCAAAACCAGAGCGAAGCCTCCCAAAAGTGCTAAGCATGGAAGAAGTGGAAGCGTTATTAGAAGCCCCAAAGGTAATGGATGAATTTGGTTTGCGTGATAAGGCGATGCTTGAATTGATGTATGCGACAGGGATGCGCGTTAGTGAGTTAATATCAATGGATGTGAGTGATGTTCATGCATCGATGGGCTTTGTCCGCTGTATTGGAAAAGGAAATAAAGAAAGAATTATTCCAATAGGTCAAACGGCACTAGGTGCTATTGAACATTATTTGGATAGGGCGCGAGGGAAATTAGCTAGTCCAAAGCACCGAACAGAGTCACTTTTTTTGAATCATCATGGAAACAGGCTGACAAGACAGGGATTTTGGAAGATTTTAAAGAAACTTGTGAAAACGGCGCAAATAGAAAAAGAAATCACACCACATACTTTGCGTCATTCCTTCGCGACACATCTATTAATGAATGGGGCAGATTTGCGAGCCGTCCAAGAGATGCTAGGTCATGCGGATATATCGACGACGCAAATTTATACGCATATTACAAACGTTAGGATTAAGGATGTATATTCAAAATTCCATCCGCGAGCTTAGAAGTTTAGTAGAATGATAGAGAGGTTGTGAACTTCACTGCAAAACAGATGAAGGAGCAGCCTTTTTCGAAATTGAAAGAGAATAAACGGTCGATACCAAATTGCTGTAGTGGACATTGTGAACATCTAGTGATACTTTTTTTTTCAGAAATATATTATTTGTCTCCATCATGGTAATCGTTTACAATGTAGAGAGGTCAGACTTCTGACGTTCTCGAGGTTTTCATTTTATTGAAGAGTAACTAAACAGTATACGGGTAATATAGAGAGTATAAAAACTGATTTACTATTTTAGGAGGAATGAGCATGAAAGGGAATTCAGCGTTTAAACGTATTTTTGTAGTGGTTATGGACTCAGTAGGGATTGGTGAAGCACCGGATGCAGATTTATTCGGTGATAAAGGGTCAGATACACTCGGTCATATCGCAGAAAAAATGAATGGATTGAACATGCCGAATCTCGCAAAATTGGGTTTAGGCAATATCCGTGAAATTAAAGGGATAGATAAAGCGAAGCAACCGCTCGCATACTATACGAAAATGAAAGAAGCGTCTACAGGAAAAGATACGATGACCGGACACTGGGAAATAATGGGGTTAAATATATCTACTCCATTTCGTGTGTTCCCAAATGGTTTCCCAGAATTATTAGTCAATGACCTCGAAGCGAAAATGGGTCGTGGAATTATTGGAAATATTCCGGCTAGCGGGACGGAAATTATAGAAAGACTAGGCGAAGAACATATGAAAACTGGTGCATTAATTGTATATACATCAGCGGATTCAGTTTTACAAATTGCTGCCCATGAAGATATAGTTCCGGTAGAAGAATTATACCGAATTTGTGAAATAGTACGTGAAGTAACAATGGCTGATGAATTCAAGGTTGGACGCGTAATCGCAAGACCTTTCACAGGCCAACCAGGCAGCTTCAAAAGAACGCCTAATCGTCATGATTATGCTTTAAAACCATTTAACAGGACGGTTATGGATGAATTGAAAGATTCCGGATATGATGTTCTTGCAATCGGGAAAATATCGGATATTTTTGATGGAGAAGGGGTCACTGAATCCTTAAGGACCGTATCTAATATGGACGGAATGGATAAATTAATCCAAACCATCGAACAGGATTTCAATGGTTTAAGTTTCCTTAACCTGGTCGACTTCGATGCTTTATACGGTCACCGACGTGATCCAGAGGGTTACGGAAAGGCATTAGAAGAATTTGATGCTAGAATGCCAGAAGTACTCGATAAGTTAAAAGAGGACGATTTATTAATCATCACTGCTGATCACGGAAATGACCCGGTACATGAAGGGACCGACCATACACGTGAATATGTGCCATTATTAGTTTATTCTAAACGATTTACAGAAGCTACCGAGCTTCCGATAAGGGATACATTTGCTGATATAGGGGCGACAGTCGCTGCTAACTTTGATGTTAAAATGCCTGCTTTCGGAAAAAATATTTTGGGCGATATGAATTAAGGGGAGAGAATAAATATATGTTTAAAAAAATAGAAGCAGCTGCCTCATTTATAAAAAGTAAGATTGATGGTTCTCCAGAAATAGGATTGATTCTTGGTTCGGGACTTGGTGTATTAGCAGATGAAATTGAGAATCCAATTACGATCCCATATCACGATATCCCAGAATTTCCAGTATCAACTGTTGAGGGACATGCAGGCCAGCTTGTCATCGGTATTCTAAGCGGCAAAAAAGTTGTAGCTATGCAAGGTCGTTTTCATTTTTATGAGGGATACTCTATGGAGAAAGTCACATTCCCTGTGCGTGTAATGAAGCTTCTTGGAGTTGAGCAGTTAATTGTAACTAATGCTGCGGGAAGTGTTAATGAAAGCTTTGCACCAGGAGACTTGATGCTAATTACGGATCATATCAATTTAATGGGAGCAAACCCATTAATTGGTTCAAACGAAAAGCGTTTTGGTCCTAGGTTCCCTGATATGTCAGAAGCATATAACAAAGAGCTGCGAGCTCAAGCTAAAAAAATTGCTTCATCTCTAGGTATGGACATTAAAGAAGGTGTCTATATTGGAAATTCAGGTCCGACTTATGAAACACCCGCAGAAGTGAAAATGGCAAGGATTCTTGGCGGGGATGCAGTCGGCATGTCCACTGTTCCGGAGGTCATTGTGGCAAGACATAGCGATATGAAGGTACTCGGTATTTCATGCCTTACCAACATGGCTGCAGGCATTTTAGATCAGCCGTTGTCACATGTAGAAGTAATTGAAACGACGGAAAAAGTGAAAAGTAGTTTTCTGGAATTTGTTAAACAAATCGTTAAAGACATATAAAACAGTTCAAAATAAAATAAGCACAGCTAAATGTAGCGGTGTCTTTAAAAAAGCGGGGTATCTAATATGAGAATGGTAGATTTAATCGAGAAAAAGCGTGATGGAGAGGCTCTTTCTACGGAAGAAATTCAGTTCATTATCCAAGGGTTTACTGATGGAACCATTCCTGATTACCAGATGAGTGCTTGGTCAATGGCCGTTTATTTCAAAGGTATGAATGAGCAGGAACGTGCTGATTTAACCATGGCTATGGTTGAATCGGGCGATCAAATTGATTTAACTATGATTGAAGGAGTTAAGGTAGATAAACATTCCACTGGAGGTGTTGGTGATACGACAACTCTTGTTCTTGGACCATTAGTGGCTGCAGTTGGTGTTCCGGTAGCGAAGATGTCAGGACGCGGTCTTGGCCATACAGGCGGAACAATTGATAAATTGGAATCTGTTGCAGGTTTTCATGTGGAAATAGAAAATGACGAGTTTATACGACTTGTGAATAAAAATAAAATAGCTGTTATTGGTCAAAGTGGTAACTTAACACCAGCGGATAAAAAGTTATATGCATTGCGCGATGTAACGGCTACCGTTAACAGCATCGGGTTGATTGCTGGTTCAATTATGAGTAAAAAAATCGCTGCAGGTGCCGATGCAATTGTACTTGATGTGAAAACGGGAGCAGGCGCATTCATGAAAACTCTCGAAGACTCTGAAGAATTAGCTCATGCAATGGTGAGCATCGGGAATAATGTTGGGCGAAACACGATGGCTGTAATTTCAGATATGAGCCAGCCGCTAGGTTACGCAATCGGGAATGCTTTAGAAGTGAAAGAAGCAATCGATACGCTTAAAGGTGAAGGTCCCGAAGATTTAACGGAACTTTCCTTAACACTAGGCAGTCATATGGTGTTCCTTGCTAAAAAGGCAAGCTCGCTTGAAGAAGCTAGAACTCTGCTTGAAAACGCTATAAAAGATGGTTCTGCTCTTAACTCATTTAAGGTTTTCCTAGAAGCGCAGGGAGGCGATGGATCGGTTGTAGATCAGCCAGAAAAACTTCCGCAGGCTGCTTATACTTTTGAGCTTGAAGCAAAAGAAGATGGATATGTATCAAAAATCGTTGCCGATGAAGTTGGAACAGCGGCTATGCTTTTAGGAGCCGGACGAGCGACTAAAGAATCAGAAATTGACCTAGCAGTTGGGCTAGTACTCCGTAAAAAAATCGGAGAAGTCGTGGCAAAAGGTGAATCTCTGGTGACGATTTACAGTAATTTTGAAGATGTTTCAGAAGTAAAAGAAAAATTGTATGAAAGCATTTCTATCTCAAAAGAAAAAGTCGAAAAACCTACGCTTATCTATAAAGAGATTATGGAATAATGTAACTTCAAAAAGGTCGCTCTTTTTTTTAGAGAGTGACCTTTTTGTAACATTAGAAAAGCTTATGTTGCTTAATATAATCCCATGATTTTTAAAAAGAGGATGCCTATGCGCAGCCTCTTTTATTTTTGTGTTAATTTTCCTAATAATTATTATATTTACAAAATTTATCTTAAAATGAACTTATTTGTATAAAAATGGGTGTAATGGAAAAAATAAATCATATAAAGATTGGAGGGTATGGAGATGAAGCGGATTCTTTCTCTATTTTTAACCGTATTAATAGCTGCTGGTTTTAGCATCCCGCATACAAAAGCAGCGGAAGATAAAGGAGTCGACTTAGCGACTAATGCTAAATCTGCTATTTTAATTGAACGGGATACAGGCACCGTATTGTATGATAAAAACGCAGATGATCGTCTTTCACCGGCAAGTATGACCAAGATCATGACGATGCTGCTAATCATGGAAGCAATCGATAAAGGCGAACTTACCATGAAGGAAAAAATCAGGACAAGTGAGTATGCAGCGTCGATGGGAGGTTCTCAAATCTTCCTCGAGCCAGGCGAAGAAATGACCACGGAGCAAATGCTTAAAGGCATCTCGATTGGTTCGGCGAATGATGCATCGGTGGCAATGGCGGAACGAATTGCTGGATCGGAAGAAGAGTTCGTTAAGAAAATGAACAAAAAAGCGAAAGATCTAGGGCTAAATAACACAAAGTTTCAAAACGCGACAGGCCTTCCTGTTAAAGATCATTACAGCTCGGCTAATGATATGTCCATCATGGCAAAGGAGTTATTGAAATACGAGACAATTACAAGGTTCACGGGTACATATGAGGACTATCTCCGTGAAAATACCGAAAAGAAATTCTGGCTTGTTAACACGAATCGATTAGTGAAATTTTATCCGGGGGTAGATGGGCTAAAAACAGGATTTACAAATGAAGCGAAGTATTGCCTGACGGCTACAGCGAAAAAAGGGAATATGCGGGTCATTGCCGTCGTTTTCGGAGCAGCATCTCCGAAGGAACGAAATGCTCAGGTTACCAAAATGCTTGATTATGCATTTTCACAATACATCACATTTCCTGTATATAAACGAGGCGAGGTGATAGGAGAATCAAAGGTAAGTAAAGGTCACAAGAAAATGGTTATAGGAGTAACAAGTGAGCCTATTTCAGTTTTGACAACCAAGAATGGAACAGCAAAGGACTTCACAAAAAAAATTACTCTTAATAAAGATTTGAAAGCACCAATCAAAAAAGGCGATCAAATTGGTACGCTTGAATTGAAGAAAAACGGCAAGGTGTATGTCGAATCGCCAATTGTTGCGAAGGAAACTGTTGAAAAAGCCAGTTGGTGGCAATTGTATAAACGGGTTTTCGGCATGTTTACTCAAGTGAAATAGAATAAATTGTCGCATTACATGATAAATGTACTAATTTAGGCGAAAACCCACTAGTTTTGCTGTGAAGAAGGAATCTGCAAGTGAAAAAGAGAATTTGACTCTCTATAAGACAGTGAAGGAGGCTGTATATAGTGAGTCTTACGATTAATTTGGAGGCGAAAGATCGCGTCTTGTGCATTCGTCTCAGAGGTGATTTAGATCATCATACAGCAGAAAAATTGAAAAAACAGGCAGAGGCAGCAATTCAAAAGCATAACATCAAGCACATTATTCTCAACTTAGAAGAATTACATTTTATGGACAGTTCAGGACTAGGTGTTATTTTAGGGCGTTATAAGCAGGTAAACAAGAAACAGGGTGAAATGGTCGTCTGCGCAATTTCTCCAGCAGTAAAGCGGTTATTTGAGATGTCAGGGTTGTTTAAAATTGTTAAAATGGAACTATCCGAAAAAAACGCTTTGCAAAGACTGGGGGTTGCCTAAGATGAAAAATAAAATGGAAACGAAATTTTCTGCACTAAGCCAAAATGAATCTTTTGCCAGGGTTACAGTTGCGGCTTTTATTGCCCAGTTAGACCCGACAATGGATGAATTGACAGAGATCAAAACTGTCGTGTCAGAAGCAGTTACGAATTCGATTATTCATGGATACGAGAGTGACCCGGAAGGATGGGTCTACATTTCCGTGATTATTGAAGGTGATACTGTAGAGCTGACCATCCGTGATGAAGGGCTGGGCATTGAAGATGTCGAGGAAGCTAAACAGCCACTATTTACGACAAAACCTGAACTTGAACGTTCCGGTATGGGATTCACCATTATGGAAAACTTCATGGATGAAATCAATATTATTTCCCATAAGGGTGAAGGTACGATCATTCGATTAAAAAAGCACTTAACTACAAGCAGAGCTTTGTGCAATTAAGGGAGACTTGCATATGGATGTGGAGGTTAAAAAAGAGAAGAGCAAAAAAGGTCAGACCCATTTAAAAGATGAGGAATTACGGAATTTAATCCAACGCAGCCAGAGCGGTGACCAGGACGCAAGAAACTTGATTGTCAATAGCAATCTAAGACTTGTCTGGTCCGTAGTACAGAGATTCCTCAATCGAGGTTATGAACCGGATGATTTATACCAGATTGGCTGTATTGGACTTTTGAAGTCCGTAGATAAATTTGACTTATCGTTTGAAGTAAAATTCTCAACGTATGCTGTACCAATGATCATTGGAGAGATTCAACGTTTTATCCGTGATGATGGAACTGTAAAAGTCAGCCGTTCTTTAAAGGAAATGGCGAATAAAATTCGTAGAGCCAAAGAGGAACTTTCAAAAACGTACGGCCGTGTTCCAACTGTCAATGAATTGGCGGAGCATCTTGAGCTGTCACCAGAGGAAATAATCATGGCTCAAGAAGCTAGTCGAAGTCCTTCTTCTATCCATGAAACGGTTTATGAAAATGATGGGGACCCGATAACTCTTCTTGACCAGATTGCCGACCATAATGAAACATCTTGGTTTGACCAAATCGCTTTAAAAGAAGCCATCCATGAATTGAATGAACGTGAAAGACTAATTGTTTTCCTCAGGTATTATAAAGACCAGACGCAATCGGAAGTAGCAGCAAGACTTGGCATATCCCAAGTTCAGGTGTCACGGCTGGAAAAGAAGATTCTCCAGCAGATGAAAAACCACATGAATCAGTGATTCATGTGGTTTTTTTATTTGAGAAAAATTTGGGTTTTAGGAAAAGGTAAATATACTCTAGTCTTATTAAAAAGAAGCCCAAAGCATATGGGTATTTATGGAAATGCGGAAGTCGATGAAATTTTTTAGTTGAAATTAGAATTAAAAACGAATATTATAGTAAAGGTCGCGCTTTTCATTCGTTTTTTTACCTTTCATTCAACGAATGTGGTTAATCTAAAAAAAGTGTAGATGCAGTACAATTTTTAGGACACCTTTGACTTCGCATGCAAACGATTGTATCGGTGTTTCCTTTAGATCTGGAGGTCTAAATTATGTTTTTAGAAAAGTTTTTCTCCCTAAAAGAAAATAGGACGGATGTCCGTACTGAAGTTATGGCGGGTGTTACGACATTTTTAACTATGGTTTATATCCTTATTGTGAATCCGGCTTTATTATCCTCAATCGGAATTCCTTTTGAACAAGTCTTTATGGCAACAGTCATATCTGCAGTAATAGGTACCCTTATTATGGGGGTGGTCGCAAAATATCCAATTGCGATTGCACCGGGGATGGGCTTGAATGCTTATTTTGCTAGTGTAGTTGGTGCCCAAGGTCTTTCATATCAAACTGTATTTGGAACAGTTTTCATTGCAGGCTTGCTATTTTTATTGATAAGTGTAACGAGCTTGCGCAAAATGATAATTGATGCCATTCCGAATTCATTAAAATATGGAATCACCTCTGGAATTGGTTTATTCATCGCGTTTATCGGATTAAAAAACGCGGGAATCGTCGTACCAAATGATTCAACTATGGTGACGCTTGGCGATCTGCATCAACCTGGAACAGTTTTAGCACTTGCAGGTTTATTTATAACGTTAATTTTAATGGCACGCAATGTTAAAGGAGCAATTTTTATTGGGATGATCATTACGGCAGTCATTGGCTACTTTATCGGTCTGCTCAACTTTAACAGAGTGTTATCTGTGCCGCCAACACCGGTATTTTTCGATATTGATATTGCTGGGGTCTTTACGAACTCTCTATATTCAGTTGTTTTTGCCTTTTTACTTGTGACAATCTTTGATACGACAGGTACATTGATTGGAGTAACGGAGCAGGCAGGTTTAACGAAGGACGGGAAAATACCTCGTGCGAAAAAAGCATTTTTAGGAGATGCAATTGCAACGACAGTTGGCTCGATGTTTGGAACAAGCCCTTCCACTGCATATGTTGAATCTAGTACAGGTGTGGCCGCAGGAGGCCGTACCGGATTAACAGCCACAGTGGTAGCAATCTTGTTTGCAGTTTCTATTTTCTTTTCTCCCTTGATTTCGGCCATTTCTTCAGTTTCAGCAATCACTGCACCTGTATTGATCATCGTAGGTTGTTTTATGATGGAAGGTCTCGCTAAAGTCAATTGGAAAATGTTTGATGATGCATTTCCGGCATTTGCGATTATTTTAACGATGCCTCTTACATCAAGTATATCAACGGGGATTGCTATTGGATTCATAACCTATCCTCTTATGAAGTTATTTAGTGGAAAAGGAAAATCAGTTCATCCACTTATTTATATTTTTGGATTGATATTTTTAGTTCAACTGATTTTTTTCCCTACTCATTAAGTTAATAATGTAATCAATAAAAGACATGCTGTCATTCAGCATGTCTCAGACTGTAGACAAACTCGATGAAAATCAAGTTTGCCTACAGTTTTTTTATGGCTTGCAATTTGAACGTTGATTGGAACGTAGGGCACTCGCTTTCCGCGGGCGGTCCGGGAGCCTCCTCGGCTTGCGCCTGCGGGGTCTCCCCTAGACGCGCTTTTCCCGCAGGAGTCTCGCACCTTCCGTTCCAATCAACTTTGTTTTAGCCATTAGATATAACCGCTTTTGCCTACAGTCTTTTTTGTTTTAAAATAGGAGTATTAAAACTTGAGGTGATGACGATGCTTTCGAAACATAATTCTATTCAGCGAGATCAACTTGAAATGATTACTTTGGATCAACTGGTGCCAGCGAACCATTTGGTTCGTAAAATTGAGGCGGCCATTGACTTCACTTTCATTTATGACTTGGTGAAAGATATGTATTCAGAGATAGGGCGCCCAAGTATTGATCCAGTTATTTTAGTTAAATTGACATTCATTCAATATACCTTCGGTATTCGTTCAATGCGTAAAACGATTGAAGAAGTTGAAACAGATATGGCTTACCGTTGGTTCTTAGGCTCGATGGGCAAAGGTAACAATCAAAATGTTCATCGTAAACATAGTCATGTTTGCGGAAGAATCCTTCTTTTGTTCGAGGACGTGTATACGGTAAAGCGGGTGTTATTTTATTACCAAATAGATAGCTTGTAATCGCGGGTGTTTTATAAGCTATAATCTTGCCAAATATGGCGTGTCACTACTTTTTGATGGTCTTTACTTTCGGTACACTTTGATAAAAATGGACATGTCACACAAATGTGTTTTGGTGATTTGTACTCGCGAAAGCCCTCTTTATTCGTTGTTGAGTACTTTAAAGTCTCGCCCCATGAATTTAAAGAAGATGGCCAATTGGACATGCCAAGGTCCAAAAATGGCCTAACATAGTGGGCTCGTAGAGACCCAATTCCTTAATATTGAGCAAAATTCAAAGGGAATTTCAAAAGGGGTTCGGAATGTTTTAATTCCGAACCCCTTTTGTCTACAAACTGAGACATGCTGTCATTCAGCATGTCTTTTTTTGATTTATCTTTCACCCTCGCAATTAGTAATATTTGGACATCAGTTACTTCCTGCATTTTCACTGTGTTTCCAATCCATACTACAAACATAAGGAAATAAAAGGTCGGGATGTGATGATAATGGCAGTTGTATATATCAGGATGAGGAACCGTGTACACGTAAATGGAAATCAAACGGTGAGGATTAAAGATATTGCAAGGATAATCGGACCTGAAGAAGTGATTCAAACAATTGAAGAAACCTTTTTATTAACAGTAAAGAAGGAAGATAAGAATATTATTGTCATTGATTTGGCCCAACTTATCATGGCGATTCGTAAAGTGGATCCGCAAATTGAAGTGGAAACATTTGGGCCATCCCAGACCATCATCGAAGTCATATATTCGAAAAAGAAAATGTCTTACCTAACTTTTGCTCTAGTTTGGTTCTTATTATTTATTGGAGCTGGAATGACGATTATGAATTTCCATGTTGATGTCAGTATGGGGGAAGTTCATCAAAAAGTCTTTACGTTAATAACGGGAAAGATGGATGAAAAGCCACTATTAATACAAATACCTTATAGCTTCGGACTTGGCATAGGAATGATTTTATTTTTTAATCACTTTTTTAAAAAACGCTTTAATGAGGAACCTAGTCCGCTCGAAGTTGAAATGTTCAATTACCAGCAGGATTTAGACCGTTATGTCACCATGAATGAAAATAAGGAAAACGTGCGCCAGCTTGATGACAGGTAAAATTATCTTCGGAATCTTTGTCGGTTTAGCTGGAGGTTTTGCAACAGGTGCCGGTTTTGTAGCGTTTTTAACTGTACTTGGAGTGATTCCGAGACTGACTCAGCTGACGAAAACTATGAAAATGATTCATTACTATGAAGGAGCAATTATTGCCGGTGTTGTAGCTGGTACATGGTTCGGCTTACAAGAAACGAGATTGTTCCTGCATCACTTTTTATTAATTCCGATTGGCTTAGCAGACGGGATTTTTAATGGGATGCTGGCTGCTGCCTTGACTGAAGTTTTGAATGTTTTTCCAATTCTTTCTAAACGAATCGGAATTCAAGAGAAAATTATTTATCTATTAATGGCACTCGTTTTAGGGAAGATTGCTGGTTCTTTATTCCAATGGGTTTATTTTGTGGATTTGTAAGTTCTTAAGTACGATTCCTGATGATGAAAGAAGGGCCAAGATGGTGACCAAACGAAAAGTTATATTGATAACGGATGGAGATGAGTATGCAAAACGGGCTGTGCAGCTTGTAGCTAAGGAAATTGGAGGGCGATGCATCTCTATGTCCCAAGGTAATCCATCGCGTTATTCCGGTAATGAGCTAGTTGAATTAATAAAAAAGGCGAAGTATGATCCTGTACTGGTTATGTTTGATGATAGTGGCTTTATCGGTGAAGGATTCGGTGAACAAGCGATGAAAGTGGTTGCCGGCCATCCTGAAATAGATGTCCTTGGAGTGATTGCGGTTGCTTCAAAGACAAGGAGGGAAGAATGGACCAAGGTAGATGTTTGTATTGACCGGGATGGGAATTTAACACCAAACGGAGTTGATAAGTACGGGGCCGAAGAATTTGAACTAGGAAAGATTACAGGAGATACAGTGTATTGTATCGATGAATTAAATGTTCCAATAGTGGTCGGGATAGGGGATATCGGGAAAATGTCCCATCAAGATGATTTTAAAAAAGGAGCACCCATCACTAAGCTAGCAGTAGAAATTATATTGGAAAGGAGTGGTCAAGATGGCTTCAGAAAATCCTCAAGACATGAAACCGATTCCGAATAAGGTAGCAGAAGTAGACTCGTTCATGGAAGATAAGGTCGGTCTTGGCGTCAGCTTTGACTTAGGGGTAAGAAAAATAAAGGTCTTAAAAAAAGATGTACATCTTTACTATGTGAATGGGCTGACGGATACTGAGTTCATCATGGAAATCCTTGCCTCGCTAATCCATAACAAAAATACTGAAATCATGACGACAAAAGTGTTTGAATTAGTCAAAAACTTGCTTGTCCACCAATCTGTTGAAGAAATAAGTACGATGGATGAGCTTGTTGATCAAGTGCTGTCCGGTTTGATAGTCATCGTAGTCGATGGCAAAGCAATGGGATTGGTTGTCGATGTCAGGAGTTATCCAGGAAGGCAGCCTGAAGAGCCTGATACGGAAAAGGTGGTCCGTGGATCCAGGGATGGTTTTGTCGAAAATATCATCGTTAATACAGCGATAACCAGACGGAGAATTCGGGATGAAAGATTGCGTTTTGAAATTTTGAAGGTGGGGGAACGTTCGAAAACGGATATAGCAATCGGATACATTAAAGATATTGCCGATCCGGATTTAATAGAAGTCGTACGCAAGGAATTGAAAAATATAGAAGTTGATGGCATAACGATGGCGGATAAGACGATTGAAGAGTTTATCGTCAAGCAAGGATATAACCCGTACCCGCTCGTAAGATACACGGAGCGTGCTGATGTAGCGGCAACGCATTTACTTGAGGGGCATGTCCTTATTTATGTGGATACTTCACCGAGTGTCATCATTACCCCGTCCACTCTTTTCCATCACATGCAACACGCTGAGGAGTATCGGCAGGCACCTGCTGTTGGAACCTTGGTGCGCTGGGTACGTTTTTTAGGGATTTTTGTTTCGTTATTTATGCTGCCGATTTGGTTATTGTTTTGTTTAGAGCCGTCGCTTCTCCCCGATAAGCTTGAATTTATCGGGCCGAATAAAAAAACGCATATACCGATTGTTGTCCAAATCTTTATTTCTGATATTGGGATAGAATTTTTAAGGATGGCTGCCGTTCATACCCCTACCCCGCTTTCTACGGCAATGGGTTTGGTTGCGGCAGTTTTGATAGGACAGATAGCGATAGATGTTGGCCTATTTGTCCCGGAAGTGGTTCTCTACTCTTCCGTAGCGACAATCGGTACATTTATCACTCCAAGTTTAGAACTAGGGGTTGCGAATAAGATTTCCCGTTTAGCGCTGCTTGTGTTGGTTGCTTTATTTAAAGTGCCGGGCTTAATTATAGGTATCACACTTTATATTATTTTGCTTACCAGTTTAAAAACGTTAAATACACCGTATTTATGGCCGCTTCTCCCGTTTCAGCCGAAAGCTTTGTCTCATATAATATTTAGAAGACCTTATCCAGGTTCTATAGAACGTCCGAGTATTGTACATCCCCAGGACGTATATAGGCAGCCTAGAAAATCTAAAGGTTGATGTTGTCGAAAAGTTGTGGTAATTTAATTTTATTCGGAAAAAGCAGTAAAGTTAAGGCTTCACAAAGAGAAAGAGAGCTCTTTTGTCTCTTTGAAGTTAAACCAATCTGGCTTTCCCTTCGAACTACTTAGCAGTTTGTTTGATTAATGAGGATAGAAAACATTTTTATTCGGGATAATCGATTAATTTGAATGAGGCTTTTTCAAAGAGGGAGAACCTTTTTCGCTTGCATAAGTGGGAACTCTCTTTGAGGCTGCCTCATTTATTATTAATCGTTAGTTTTAAGTCAGGAAGGTGAGGCTATCATGCATTTGTACGGAACCGGTCGTGTCAATGATCGTGGACATCTTGAGATTGGTGGAGTGGACACAATCGAATTGATTGAACAATTTGGAACGCCATTATATGTTTATGATGTAGAGTTAATTCGCGAGCGTGCTAGAGGATTCAAGCGAACATTTGAGGAATTGGGAATTTCTGCTCAAGTCGCCTATGCGAGTAAAGCTTTTTCTGCGATTGCAATGATCCAGTTGGCCGATCAAGAGGGCCTATCACTCGATGTTGTCTCAGCGGGAGAATTGTATACAGCAATTAAAGCAAATTTTCCAACTGAACGTATTCATTTTCATGGAAACAACAAAAGTGAAGAAGAGCTACATATGGCTTTGGATTATAAAATCGGCTGTATTGTAGTCGATAATTTTTCAGAGCTGACATTATTAGAAGAGATTTGTACACAGCGAGAACAAAAAGTAAAAATCCTTCTTCGTGTGACTCCAGGTATTGAAGCCCATACGCATGATTATATTTTAACAGGGCAGGAAGATTCGAAATTTGGCTTTGATCTTATTAACGGGCAGGCTGAAGAGGCCCTTAGACAAGCACTACAAAGCGAATGGCTAGAAGTACTAGGACTGCACTGCCATATTGGTTCGCAGATCTTTCAAACGACTGGCTTCCTTCTTGCCGCACAAAAAATTATCGGCAAGCTCAAAAATTGGCATAAAACATTTGATTTCCAGCCAAAGGTATTGAATCTTGGAGGCGGATTTGGAATCAGATATACCGAAGAGGACGACCCGCTTCCAGCTTCTCAATATGTAGAAGAAATCGTTAGGGAAGTGCAGAACCTGGTTGCTGATTCTGATTTGGAGATGCCGGAAATTTGGATTGAGCCTGGCCGTTCATTAGTCGGCGACGCTGGTGTTACTTTATATAAAGTTGGTGCTGAAAAGGAAGTACCTAATGTTCGTAAATATATAGCCGTTGATGGTGGTATGAGTGATAATATTCGCCCAGCTCTATATGAGGCTAAGTATGATGCAATTCTTGCCAATCGGCCGCTTGATCTAGTAGAAGAAACAGTGTCCATTGCTGGGAAATGCTGTGAAAGCGGAGATATGTTGATTTGGGATTTACCTTTGCCAAGAGCTGGACGAGGGGATGTATTGGCAGTCTTTTGTACAGGGGCATATGGATATTCCATGTCCAATAATTACAATCGGATTCCTAGGCCAGCTGTCGTCTTCGTCGAAGATAGGGAAGCTCGTTTAGTCATTAAACGCGAAACCTTCGAAGATCTTATCCATTTGGATTTGGCACTTCATGAAGCAGCCGTTATGAATAAGGATTAAGAAAAGAGGATGGCATAGGCCATCCTCCCAGACTGTAGACAAACTCGATAATAATTGAGTTTGTCTACAGTTTTTTTAGGTTTTTAAAATTTGACCGTTGATTGGAACGTAGGGCACTCGCTTTCCGCGGGCGGTCCGGGAGCCTCCTCGGCGCCATTGCGCCTGCGGGGTCTCCCTTGGACACGCTTTTCCCGCAGGAGTCTCGTACCTTCCGTTCCAATCAACTTTGTTTTAACATTTAGATAGAGCTCCTTTTTCCTACAGTCTTTTTTGTTTTAAAATAGAAGTATTAAAACTTGAGGTGATAAGGATGCTTTCTAAACATGATTCTTTTCAGCGAGATCAACTTGAAATGATTACTTTGGATCAACTGGTGACAGCGAACCATTTGGTTCGTAATATGGAGGCAGCCATTGACTTCACTTTCATTTCACGCGGCCGCAGATGCAGCTGATAAAACACCAGCCATTACAAGCTATCTATTCGAAAAAGAAATTACACCGGCTTTACCATATACACGTCCTCGCACAAAAGAAGGATTCTTTCGCAAACATGCCTATATTTACGATGAACATTTTGATTGTTACCTTTGCCCTTCGGCGAGACTTTAAAGTACTCAACAACAAATAAAGAGGGCTATCGCGAGTACAAATCGCCAAAAAACATTTGTGCAACATGCCCATCTTTATCACGGTGTACAGGAAGCAAAGTCCACCAAGAAGTGGTGACACGGCATTTCTGGCAAGCATATGTGGAAGAAGCAGATCATCTGCGTACTCATCAAGATGTATGCGAAACGTAAAGAAACGATTGGGCGTGTATTCGCAGATGCAAAAGAAAAGCATGGTATGCGTTGGACTACTTTAAGGGGACTTAAAAAATTTTCGATGCAGGCGATGCTTACTTTCGCTGCCATTAATTTAAAGAAGATGGCCAATTGGACATGGCAAGGGCCAAAATTCAAAGGGAATTTCAAAAGGGGTTCGGAATTTTTTAATTCCGAACCCCTTTTGTCTACAAACTGAGAGGATGGCATAGGCCATCCTCCTTTTTATCTAAATCAGTTAAAAAATGATTTGATTGCGTCTATTAAACTATTGAAAACTTCTTTCAATTTATCTAAAAATGATTGTCCTTCTTCAGATCCAAGGAAATTGGACAGCTTATCTTTTGCCGCTGTCAGCTGATCACCAACAGCGTTCCAATCAATATCCAATTCTTTTAGCTTATTAAATAAATCAATCAAACTTTGGGTTTGATCTTCATTTAATACAATTCCCAGTTCATTTGCAGACGATTCGACAACCTTGCGGACTTCTTCAGTCGTAGTCGGTGGATTTTCAGCCATTTCTCCTTTAATTTTTGTTACGAGTGCAGAGGCTTCCTCTGTACCGATTTCATCACCCAATTTAGCTGTCTTCACCATTTCTTCATTTGCTGCTTGTTTCACATCCTCCGGAATTGTTTTATCGGAAGAAATCTCATACGCTTTAATGACTCCTGTTAAAGCGGCTGTACCTGAAACTGGTATCGGTGCAGTGACATAGACGGTAGCATCTTTTACCCCAGCAGTCGCCAGAGCATTGATATACATTTCATCAGTAACCCAATTAATGTTTTTCGACTCCAATTTAATGCCAGTACCTTTTTCCTCTAAAGTAATAGCAGAGGATGAAATCGCTTTTGTGCCGATTAGTCGGCTAGCAATATACCCTCCTAAATATTCATGTTCTTCTGCATTGGTAACCGTTAAAACCTCAACATCATCAGGAGCTTTCATTTCTGACAATAACATACTTTTTTGTTCTTTTGTCAAATTTTCCCCAAGTGTGACAATCATTTCACCAACAGCTGCGTCCGCAAATGCTTTGTATGGTAATAATAGGCATAATAAAATAGTCACAATGACCCATTTTTTCATTTTTTTCATAGTTATCCTCCTTAACATTTCCTGCTGAATTGAAACCTTTTATTTAAAGAGCACCGCTTTAAATAAAAGATTCATAGTATTGGACGAATCAAAAGGTAAAAAAGATACAGTTTTATCAAAAAATATTTATTTCGTCCAAAATAGCTAATGTTCTTATTAAGGACGAAAAGTGATTGTATCCTTGTCTAATATACCTGTGAGACACGCTATGAATCCAAAGTTTACTTTATCAAAGTAGTAAAACCAATGCAAGATTGCAAGGGGTATTTGTCAGATTGTGCTAAGTTATAGTAAAATGAATTCGTTGTTTAAATATTAGACCATTGAATAAAGGGAGTATGGGATGAGGAAAAGTAATAAAACTCTTTTACTTATGATGCTTGTTATCGCTTTGATGTGGGGAATCATATATTGGCTGTTCATCGCGTAGCACATAGGAGATCTTTAAATCAAGTGCTGAAAGTGATGTTGAAACGAAAGAAGATTTTATGTATGATGGAAATGTTATAAGTGGGGATTATTATTCAAAGCAAATTAATTAGAAACAGGTAGATAATAAAAACGTTATTTAGTAACGAGGGATATTATGTTGATTAAGTATAAGAAAAGTTATGAGAAGTTTGCCATGGGATTATTATCTTTCATGCCAAATGAAAAAGAGATAAAAGTGCTTCGGAATACGATGAAGGATTACGAAACAGATGGAAATCTACAGTTGTTCTTATGGAAAGAAGAAGAGATTACAGGCTTGATCGGAATAGAAGTCTCTCCAAATCACATTGAGATTCAACATATATCTGTAAATCCATCTTTTCGAAAGCAAGGTATCGGTAAAGCAATGGTCAGGGCGCTAAAGGAGCAATATCCTGACAAAGAATTCAAAGCAAATGAATATACGGAAAGCTTCCTTGACAAATGTGAAGAAGCTTAAACCATGAGAGCAAGAATAGAGGACCACTCTTAAGAGTGGTCCTCTATTCTTGCTCTTCGGAGGGATAGTTGTCGAGCCCTTTCTGAAATAACATCTGAACGGTCACGTTTTAGATGCTTGTCTATTAATGATAAATTACCCATGTCGCTATCTGTGCACCATTTGTATCCTTCCTGGCTGCATATTGCTTGGCATTGTACAATCAAATCTTGATCCGTTATCGGAAGGTTGATGCTTTCATATGGTTTTTTAGACAACATACGTGTATGGGTGTTCTGAAGCAAATTGAGCAGTTCTTCGGGATTGATGCCTAACTGTTGCAGCTCTACTTTTTTCGAACGGAGATTGGCGATAGCTTTAGCAAGGGTCCTTGTAGCACCTTGTTTGTTGCCTCTACGGTCGTGATATAGGGCAACTGCAATTTGAATCAGCCCGACCCAATGCGAGTAACGCTCTTTTGGTTCAGTATCCTTCCAGTATTCTTCAAGAATTTCGTGACATTCAAAATAATCCCTAGTGCCATGAAAATGGACAAGGAAAGACAGGTAGTCTTCCGGGTAATTCAATCTGAGCACCCCTTTTGTTTGATGGGTTCATTTAAGGTAGAAAAGCCATTTTAACCAGCTTTACACCGTGCGTGTATACTCTCTTTAGTTTATCACAGAAGATTACCCTGGAAAATAAGGAAAGCTGATTGCTATGCAATCAGCTTGATTCATCAGTCTTCAATTAGCACCAAGAAGCACCGACAATAATTAACAAAATGAACAATACTACAATAAACGCAAATCCGCCGCCGTGCCCAAAGCCACCGCTACCCATAATAAGTTCCTCCTTTGTTCTGCTATTCTTACATTCCTAGGTTATGTTGGTTTTACAAATGTGATTGGGCAGTGACCCAATTAACAAAAATCCCTTTTAAGAACTTTTCTAAGTGCCGCAAATTATTATTATTGGATAAAGGTCGGTAATCCACTATACTTGATTAGTAAAAGAAATAGGCCTAACATTGGCCAATTAGATTTAAATGGGGTATTTTTATGGGTTATAATATTAAAATTGATGCTTTTGAAGGTCCGATGGATTTACTCCTTCATTTGATAAATCGTCTTGAAATAGATATCTATGATATTCCAATGGCTGATATCACAGAGCAATATTTAGGTTACATTCATACGATGCAGCATCTTGAATTAGATGTGGCCAGTGAATATTTAGTAATGGCTGCGACACTACTTGCCATCAAAAGTAAAATGTTGCTGCCTAAGCATGAAGATGAACAATTGATTGATGAAGATGGAGAACTATTTGAAGAAGATCCACGGGACGAGCTCGTGGAAAAACTATTAGAATATAAAAAGTATAAAAATGCTGCAGAAGAATTTAAGGAGTTGGAAGAAGAACGAAGCTTGATGTTTACAAAACCGCCAAGTGATTTATCTGTATATGTAAAAGAAACGGAAAGTGAAAAACAAGAGTTGAATATTAGTCTATACGATATGTTGGGCGCTCTGCAAAAACTGTTGCGAAGACAAAAAATACAAAAGCCCCTATATACAAAAGTGACGAAACAAGAGATATCAATTGAAAAACGCATGGATGAAATCATGATTGAGTTACAATCATTTAAAGGAAAAAAAAGCTTTTTTGAGCTCTTTTCACAACCGGTTAAGGAGCATATCGTCATTACCTTTATAGCGGTATTGGAACTAATGAAACAAAATGAAATAATCGTTGAACAAGAAGATAATTTTTCGGAAATTATGATTGCAGCTAAGGAAGGTGTAGAACCAATTGGAAGTTATTAATTGGAAGGGGATTCTTGAGGCATTATTGTTTGCTGCTGGAGATGAAGGACTTTCAGTCAAACAAATCGCCTCTGTCCTAGAAATTACAGAATATCAGGCAACAGACATCGTTGAAAGCTTAAAGGAAGAATATATATCGGATGTACGAGGGGTTCAAGTGATTGAAATAGCAGGTGTGTTTCAAATGACTACAAAAAAAGAACACTCGAATTATTTAAAAAAACTTGTAGAAACTTCAAGTACTCAAGGTTTATCACAAGCTGCTTTGGAAACACTCGCAATCATCGCGTATAAGCAGCCGATTACGAGAGCTGAGATTGATGAAATTCGCGGTGTCAAAACGGAACGCCCGATTCATACACTTGTAACTAAAGTACTAATAAAAGAGGTCGGACGTGCTGAAGGGTCTGGTCGGGCTTATTTATATGGGACAACGAAAGAGTTTTTGGATTATTTCGGCCTGAACTCAATTAAAGAATTACCGCCACTCTCTGATAATCCAGATGAAAGCTTCGAAAACGGTGAAGCAGATTTGTTTTTTGAGAAATTTCAACAAACAATCGAATAACATTTTTCTTTAAATTGTGATAATATAGAAAAAACTGAATGCGGGGGGATTTCGGGTGAGAATTGTAACTTGCAATGGATTTGAGCTTGAAAAAGAAAAGTCAAATTCTCCGGAGGAATTTTTTAACCGATCCGTTATAGAATACATAAAGGATGGAGAAGAAAAGACACTGAACGTACTGTATCTTCGCTATTTTGATGAGATGGCCGCTCGTTGGACTCCGTATCCCACCAATCCTTTATTCAAAAGTTTTGACCGAGATATTTATATGGCTGATATCATTGCAATGGTTTGCCTCTTCAAAGACCCGAGTTTGTCCAGCCGAAAACGTATATACATTAATTCAGAACAAGAGTTAGCTGGTTATTTCGAAAATATAAATTTTGAAAAATTGGAGAAAGTGTTTATATCTATTGACCAAGCTAAACCATATGATATTAAATCACAAATAGATTTTTATATTTATTCATAATCATTTTGAGGAGGGTTCACGGTTGGGGAATACATTGGTAAAATCTCAGCTTGAGGATGTAAAAGGCTTTTTAGATACCACAGTAGCTCAATTAGAAGAGTTCTTAAATGAGACGACCTATTCTAAGCTTCAACAGGAAAAAAGAGGGGAAGAAAGTTATTATAAAGGAATTCTCTCTAGTTTAAGAAGAATGCTTGTAAGTTGTGAAGAGGGTTTAGAAGCTTGCCAAATCGTTCTTAAAAATGAAGTTTTTAATAAAGCTGCAGCTGAAAAGACGCTATATAGAGTGTATCATCAATGTATAGAAGAATACTTTTCCCCAAAATCAGACCGTTGGTTTGAAGACAGCCGATCTGCTTATACGGGAAAAAACTCGATTAAATTTCATCAAGGTGTACCGGACAGCATTATATCTATTCTGAAATCCGTAGAAAGTGGATTTCAGACCATGCGAGAAGATTTAGAGTATTATGAAACGGATTACCGGACAAAAATGTTACAGTCAAGATAAAGAAACAGCGAGGCTTAATAGGCCTTGTTGTTTTTTTTTTGTTTATAAATGGAATCTCCGCTTATTTGTAACATAAAATACTCTGATGATTTATGTGTAATTAGGTTACAGGGGGGTTGGAAAATGTCTGATGTAAGACAGTATGCAAAAGAGGTAAGTGATTGGATTGATGAAATTATGGCATATCTTGAGAGGATAGATATCACCGATTCTACAGTGTTGGCAAACATTGAAAGGCTTTCCCAATGGACTAATGATCTAGTTTCAGAGGAAATAGATTATGAGAATATGGTATTGATTGAAGAAGAGATGGCTCGGGTCTACGAAGAAATTGAAGAGATAGCTAGAGATCTCGGTACTCAGCAAAGACATACTCAATCTGTAGCAATTGGAAAACATACGCTTCCGCCGCTACCTTATGCCTATAATGCGTTGGAACCGACCATTTCAGAGGAAATCATGTACCTTCATCATGATAAGCATCACCAAACATATGTAGATGGTCTGAATAAAGCAGAATTAATGATGAAAAAAGCGAGGGAGACTAAGGATTATTCATTGTTGAAACATTGGGAAAAAGAAGCAGCCTTTCATGGATCCGGGCATTATCTGCATTCAATATTTTGGGAAGGGATGATACCAAGAGGCGGCGGACAGCCAAAGGGAGACTTACTTAAACAGATCGAGAAGGATTTTGGAAGTTTCGCGGCCTTTAAAAATCACTTTAGTGAAGCAGCAAAACAGGTTGAAGGTGTTGGCTGGGCGATTTTAGTCTGGGTCCCACGTGCGCGTAAACTAGAAATTCTTCAATCAGAGTTGCATATGATTTTAACACAATGGGATACGATTCCAGTACTTGTATTAGATGTGTGGGAACATGCATATTACTTGCAATATAAAAATAATAGAGCTTCTTATGTGGATAAATGGTGGGATGTTGTAAACTGGCCCCAGACAGCTTTACGGTTTACTGAAGCGAAAAAGCTTACTTGGAAATAACAATAACGATAAAATATATGTCGTACCAAAAACGAATTGTTTTTGAGTAGAAGGGCCGAGCCGTTAGGGTTCGGCATTTTTTCGTCTAAAAGGTCTGAATAGATTAGTTTTTTAGGATTAATTAGGAATAATGTGGGAAGTATATGAAAGATGAAGTAAATAATATTACGAATCGACAATTGATTCTCATTTGAAATTTATTATTTTATTGAAAAGGAGACAATATCATCTTTCAAAATAATTAGGATAGTTGTTATTTTTAACCTTGATATAACATTGAAGATATGTTAAGTACGCTATTTTAAAGTACAATGCGGTTTTATAAATTATTTAATGTATATCAATATAAAAACTGTGGCTAATTTGTGAACTTAAAAATTATTAAGGTATATTTATTGACTAGTTTCTATTTAATAATTATTATAAATAGGAGCAGATAAAAAAATATACTATTGGAGGAATTTATTATGTCATTGATTAATAAACAAGTTGAAGATTTTAAAGTACAAGCTTACCATGCAGGTGAGTTCAAGGAAGTAACATTAGAAGATGTTAAAGGAAAATGGGCAGTATTCTTCTTCTACCCAGCTGATTTTTCATTTGTATGTCCAACAGAATTAGCTGATCTTCAAGACAACTATGAAACATTCAAAGAAATTGGTTGTGAAGTTTACTCAGTTTCAACAGATACTCATTTCAGCCACAAAGGATGGGCTGATGCTACTGATACAATTGGTAAAATTCAATATCCAATGTTAGCTGACCCTGCAAACGTTTTATCTCGTCAATTCGGTGTATTAATCGAAGAAGATGGTTTAGCTCTACGTGGAACTTTCATCGTAAACCCAGAAGGACAAATTAAAGCATACGAAGTGAATGATTTAGGAATCGGTCGTAATGCTGAAGAACTTGTGAGAAAAGTTCAAGCTGCACAATTTGTAGCAGAACATGGTGATAAAGTTTGCCCAGCTAAATGGACTCCAGGTGAAGCGACTCTTGAACCAAGCTTAGATCTAGTAGGTAAACTTTAATCTTAGGATATAATCCGATTCGTTAATGGACACTATCTACACATTAATTACGAAGTCAATTCGTTTGACAAAACTTTTAATGACAAAAGGCACTTACCTAAAATAAGTGCCTTTTGTTATTCAAAATAAACTGTTTTTTAGTACGTATTATTATTCAACAAGGAGAACAACAATGGAAAAAATACATGATTTAATAATTATTGGTGGCGGTCCTGCAGGTCTTTCTGCGGGTGTATATGCAGGTAGAGCTAAAATTAAAACAATAATTCTTGAAAAAGGTACAGGTGGCGGACAAGCTGCAACAACATCAGAAATTGCAAACTATCCTGGTATTCGACACATTTCTGGCCCAAGGTTAGTTGAAGAAATGAAACTTCAAAATGAAGATTTTGGAGTGGAGTTTGCCAAAGCTGATGTAACAGGAGTGGATTTCTCTGGTGAGGTAAAGGTCGTTAAAACGCTTAGTGGGGATTACCATGCGCGAGCTGTAATTATTGCAACAGGCGCCTCTCCGAGAACACTTGGATTCCCTGGGGAAGAAGAATTTACTGGTCGTGGAGTAGCTTATTGCTCAACCTGTGATGGCGAATTTTTTGAAGGGTTGGAAGTTTTCGTTATTGGAGCAGGATATGCAGCAGCTGAAGAAGCTATCTTCCTGACTCGTTTTGCTACAAAAGTCACAATCATTGCCAGGGAATCAAGCTTCTCATGTGCTCCTTCTATTGTTGATAAAGTAATGGAAAACGATAAGATTGAAGTGAAATTCAATACAGAAATCCTTGGGGTATATGGGGATGGAATGATTCAAAGTACCCGCTTTATCAATAACGTTACCAAAGAAGAGTTTGAATATGAAGCGAAGAAAGAAGACAGTACGTTTGGAGTATTCGTATTCATTGGTTACGAGCCGAAAACAGAGATTTTCAACGGACATATCGAAATGGACCATGCTGGTTACATTCTCACAGATGATGATATGAAAACGAATGTGAAAGGTGTATATGCAGCTGGCGACTTAAGACCAAAATCCTTGCGTCAGATTATCACCGCTGTTTCTGACGGAGCGATTGCAGCAACGGATGCAGGTAAATACATTGCTGAAGAAAAAGATCGCTTAGGTATTAAAGATGAGCCTGCAGTTGAAAAACCAGCGAAAAAAGAACAGGCTGCTGTTCCAGCAGGAAAAAGCGCCCTATTAAGTGACGCATTACGTGGTCAATTAAAAGGAATCTTCGGCAAGATGGAAAGCGATGTAACGTTGGTATCTATTGTGGACGAAAGTTTGTCAAAATCAGTCGAATTGCGTGATTTTTTGTTGGATGTTGCTGAATTAGGTGATAAGCTTCATCTTGAGTTATATAACAAAGGTGAAAATAAGGAAATCGAAGAAAAAATCAATGCTGATAAGTTCCCGGTTGTCTCTCTATTAAATTCGAGAGGTGAATACAGTGGTGTCAAATACCATGGTGTACCAGGCGGTCATGAGTTGAATTCCTTCATTTTAGCTATTTATAACCTAGCTGGACCTGGTCAAGCGTTGGATTCAGTTGTTTTAAATTCGATTAAATCAATCAGTAAAAAAGCCAACATTAAAGTTATGGTATCATTGGCATGTCACTACTGCCCAGACGTTGTAGTGGGTGCACAACGTATTGCTATTGAAAACCCTAACGTTGAAGCTGAAATGGTCGATATAAGTAATTTCCAGGAAATCAAGAAGAAATATAAAGTCATGAGCGTGCCGGCTATGATCATTAATGATGAAGAAGTAGTATTCGGAGCTAAGAAAATTGATGAAATCGCTGCATTATTAGTATGATAGAACGCTAAATCGATAGGGGGACATCTTATGTCCCCTATCGATTTTTTTTTGGTTTAAACATGGAGGCTTCATCGGAAATTCACTCTACACAAAATATAAAATGATCCTCCTTTCATACTCCTCAATGAGTGGAGGGGCATTTGGATTTACCCTGATCTAGACTAGTACATGGGTAAAATTTTTTAATGTTATATAAAGTTTTATGGGAATAGCCCTTTTAAATCCTAGGATCTTATAGATATTCACATTCTTTTTATTCATAACCCTTGTCCCTTTGCATAAACTTGTACAAAAACAAGCTAAGAGACGAGGGGGCACTCATGCGTTTTCTATATAAAGGGTTATCAGGTTTGTCTATTGTCATTCTCCTATTGTCTTTTCTAACACCGGTACATAGCGCCAATGCTAACGTAGCCGTTAGTGCCCACAGCGCGATATTAATGGATGAGGAAAGCGGAAGGGTCATTTATGAGGTGAATGCTCATGAAAAAAACCGTATTGCCAGCATCACGAAAATCATGACGGCTATACTGGCTATTGAATCGGGGAAAATGGGGGAAACAGTAAAGATTAGTAGTAATGCCTTCGGGACTGAGGGTTCTTCCCTTTATTTAAAAGAAGGAGAAAAGATTAAGCTTGAAGATTTGGTATATGGATTGATGTTACGTTCGGGGAATGATGCGGCAGTCGCAATCAGCGAAAAAGTTGGCGGGAGCCTTGATGGCTTCGTCTGGATGATGAATCAAAAGGCAGAGGAAATCGGTATGAAGAATACAAATTTCTCAAATCCGCATGGTTTGGATAATACGAATAACCATTATTCAACAGCATATGATATGGCTTTACTGACTCGTTATGCCATGCAAAATAAAACGTATAAAAAGATTGCAGGTACTAAGGTGCACCGAGCACCTAATTCAACAGAACAATGGGATTATGTCTGGAAGAACAAAAATCGACTACTGACACAGTTATATGAGTATTGTACTGGGGGAAAAACAGGGTTTACCAAACTGGCAAAGCGTACTCTGGTCACGACTGCTACAAAAAACCATCATAATCTAATAGCTGTAACATTGAATGGTCCAGACGATTGGAATGATCATATTCAAATGTATGAATCCGCTTTTAAAGAATATAAGCCAACTGAAATTTTACCTGAAGGCTTGGTAAAAGATATGAAAAATAAAACCTATAGAGGCCATGTATATATTAAAAACGATTTTTCGTATCCACTCACTAAAGAAGAAAGAAAACTGGTCAATGTGAAAATGAAATTGTTGAAACCACAAAAGGCTTGGGAAGATAAACGAAAAATCCCTGAAGTAATTGGCAAAGCTACTATCTATCTCGATGGAAAAAAAATCGGTTCACGTTCTATTTTTTATGGAGAAGCTAAAGAAAGCTTCAAGCATCAATCCTTTCAATCTACCTGGGCTGAACTATTTGAAACAGTATTAGGAATCAAAAGCAATGGTTAATTATATTTGGGTTGGAATGACGGTGATCGGCATCGTATTTGGAATGATAAATGGAACGATGGATCAGGTGAATAAAGCACTTTTTGTCAGTGCAAAGGAAGCAGTCACCCTTTGTCTAGGGTTGATGAGCATTCTGGTTTTTTGGCTGGGGTTAATGAAAATAGCGGAAGAATCTGGACTGCTCGATAAGTTATCCAACTTGTTCAGACCTTTCATGAGGTGGCTATTCCCAGAGGTCCCACCCAATCATCCAGCAATGGGATATATATTATCGAATATGATGGCAAACACATTTGGACTAGGGAATGCAGCCACGCCTCTTGGTATTAAAGCCATGGAGCAGTTAAAGAAACTAAATGGAGGAAAAGCAACGGTCAGCCGCTCGATGGTTACCTTTTTAGCGATAAACACATCGAGCGTTACTCTGATTCCAACGACAGTCATTGCGATTCGAATGAATTATAATGCTCACTCCCCGACAGATATCGTATTTCCTACTATTATCGCCACGGCCATTTCAGCGGTTGGAGGGATTGCGATTGATCGATATTTTTATTACAGGAGAAAAAGGAACGGGAGGGAATAGGATGTTGCACTGGATGACCACCATTTCAATTTGGATGATACCGCTTTTGATACTAACAATATTACTGTACGGGACATTGAAAAAAGTTCCTACCTATGAGACCTTCGTCGAGGGGGGGAAAGAAGGAATTAGCATGTCCTTTTCCCTAATCCCTTTCTTAGTAGGAATGCTTGTGGCCATTTCCGTATTTAGGGCATCAGGGGCACTGGAGTTTATTGTACAATTTTTAAATCCGTTGCTTTCCCTGCTTCATTTTCCAGCAGAGGTTTTACCACTTGCGATAATCCGCCCGATATCAGGTACTGCGGCTTTAGGAATGACCAGCGACTTAATTGCAGTTTATGGGCCTGATTCCTTCGTTGGTCGCTTAGCTGCCACGATTCAGGGCAGCACAGATACCACATTCTATGTTTTGACCGTTTATTTTGGAGCTGTGGGAATTAAGAAAATGGGTGATGCGCTCAAGGTTGGTCTTTTAGCGGATCTAATCGGAATTGTAGCTGCTGTTATCGTTGTTACTCTCGTTTTCGGAATGAAATAAAAGTCTGGGAAATGGGTATCATTCCATTTCTTTTTTTTGTCCTTAAACTTAAACTGGGCCAGTATTTAGTGGAAAATTCAAACCTACATCTAAAAGAAACATTTTTTTGTATGGAAAAATAAGCTATGTTACACTCATTATGGAAACCAACCCATTTAACCGTCTGTATAATTGGTGTAATAATAAAAGAAAAGCTCTTAATCACGAAAAACCTTTTGTTTTTGCCTCTCTATATGTAATAATTGTATGATTGTGTATGTATAGACAATAACAAACGAATGATTATACTATGGGGTGAAGATAGATGGAACGATTACAAAAGGTGATAGCTCATGCTGGTCTGGCTTCCCGTCGTAAGGCAGAAGAGTTGATTTTAGAAGGTAAGGTAAAAGTGAATGGCAAAGTAGTGAAGGAATTAGGTGTGAAGGTAGGTCCAAATGACAAGGTTCAGGTTAATGAAGTCCCACTTGAAAAAGAAGCTCCTGTTTATTTCCTATTCTATAAACCGCGTGGTGTTATATCTGCAGTTTCGGATGACAAGAATAGAAAAGTTGTAACGGATTATTTCCCTTACATTAATGAACGGATTTATCCAGTTGGCCGCCTGGATTATGATACTTCTGGTTTATTGCTTTTAACGAATGATGGTGAGTTTGCAAACACGTTAATGCATCCAAAACATGAAGTAGATAAAGTGTATGTGGCAAAAGTGAAAGGAATGCCATTACGTGAAAGCTTGAAAAAGTTAGAAAAGGGAATTAAGTTGGAGGACGGTAAGACAGCTCCAGCTAAGACTAGGGTTCTGTCAACCGATAAAAAAAAGCAAACGGCTATTGTGGAAATCACTATACACGAAGGAAGAAATCGACAAGTCCGCCGGATGTTTGAAGCAATTGGTCACCCTGTAATTAAATTGAAGCGGGAACAATATGGCTTTTTAACTTTAGCCGGCTTAACTGCAGGTGACTCCCGTGAATTGACTCCACATGAGGTCAAATTAATGCGAACTTTAGCAACAACCGAGCCTAAACAACGGAGAATGTAAGAAAGAAGTTATCCTTGTATTAATAGGTTGAAACCACTACCCCATTCTTCTTACTTGAGGGATGGGTGGTGGAAAACAACCTGTAAATACCCTTTCTTTCATGAATCGGAAAAGAATGTCACAAAACCTTCGGAAATGTAAAAAATATGGACATGGTGTTAAATGGTATAATGGTATGGTTAAATTTTAGTGTTGCCTTAGGAGGATTTCTATGGATAAAAAAAAGCGACGCCTTGTTAGCAGAACCATCATTCTTCTGCTATTAGGTGCAGCTTTAGTGTTTGCCCTTTATACAAACTTCACTAAAGATAAGAATGAAAGTCTTCGAAAAGGATCAGATGCACCTAATTTCGTTTTGACGGATATGGAAGGCAAAGAGCATAAGTTGTCTGACTATAAAGGAAAAGGTGTCTTCTTGAACTTTTGGGGTACATATTGTAAGCCATGTGAATATGAAATGCCTTATATGGAAAGTCAATATAAAAACTATAAAGAAAAGGGCGTTGAGATATTAGCGGTTAATGTTGGGGAATCTGAATATGCTGTCAACAATTTTATTGCAAAACATAATCTTACCTTTCCTGTCATGATCGATAATGGTAGTAAAGTAGAGAATGCCTATCGCGTGGATATTTTGCCGGTCACCTTTTTGATTGATAAAGAGGGAGAAGTAATAGATATCATTACCGGAGCTTTGACAGAGGAGAGCATCCAAAAGCATATGGAGAGAATTAAACCATAATATTGGGGAGTTTTTGACATGAATGAAGTAAAGTGCGATTGTGGTCATGTAAATCCGTTTGGTACAAAAATTTGTGGCAACTGCGGGATGGTACTTGGAAACGAAAAAGAAAACAAGCTTATTGATATGCGATATGAAGGTAGTGCCAGGCGCTCACAAACCTATAAGAAAACAATCATTGACAAAATATGGAACTTTTTTTCTTCCGTTAAGGTAGGAGTTACGCTCATTGTCATTGCCTTAGTTGCTTCAGCGATTGGTACAATTTTGCCACAGGAAATGTACATCCCTTCGACTGCGACGCCAGCAGAGCATTATGAATTAGAATACGGCTGGTTTGGAAAGGTGTATTATGAACTTGGATTTCATAATTTGTATAGTTCATGGTGGTATTTGATTATCATTGGCATGTTGGGTATATCACTTTTGATTGCCAGTATTGATCGTTTTTTTCCTTTATATCGTTCATTGAAAAAACAAGGAGTCACACGTCATGACGGTTTTATGAAACGTCAGCGAATATATGGAGTAACAAAACTGGATGATCAAGATATCGACCTTGAAGAAGTGAAAAAGAGATTGAAAAAGCAGCGTTATCATATACGAGAGGAAAGCGGTAATATTCTTGCTGAAAAAGGCCGTTTTTCACGTTGGGGACCCTACGTAAACCATATCGGTCTTATCATTTTTTTAATTGGGGCGTTATTGCGCTCTGTCCCCGGGATGTATATTGACAAAGTTCTCTGGCTCCGGGAAGGCGAGACGAAAGAAATTCCGGGTACAAATGGGGAATATTATCTTCAGAACAATGGGTTTACCTTAGAGGTGTATGACAAGGAAAATGAAGAGGACGAGCAATACAGTGCCGCAATAGACAAAACCGGTACGATAGCTAAAACCTATCAATCCGATGTCACACTATATGAACGTCAGGGAGAAACGATACCTGGGGAAAAGGTTGACCTTGCTAAGCTCAAAGATTTTAAAATTAAAGTCAATGAACCTTTGAAACATGATCATTATGCTCTCTACCAAGTGGACTATAAACTAGATGAACTTAGTACGATGGCTTTTAATTTAATTAATAAAAAAACCAAAGAGAATTATGGAAGCTTGAAGGTTGATTTGAATAACCCTCAAAAGAAATATGAATTAAATAAGGGATATTCAGTAGATTTAATGAGTTACTTCCCAGATTTCGAGTTCGATGAAAAAGGCCAACCGAGAACGATATCGAAGATTCCGAATAATCCGGCATTTATCTTTAAAATGTACACACCGGATAAACCAGAAGGTGAAGTCAGTTTTGTTGCGATAAAAGAGACTGTGGAACCATTAGGGGAAAATACATATAAAATGGCTTTTAATGGTATAGAAACTAAAGATGTCACTGCTTTAACGGTTAGAAAAGATCTTACACTATGGATTCTGTTCACCGGTGGAATCATTTTCATGGTAGGTGTCGTCCAAGGTTCATATTGGAATCACCGTCGGATTTGGATTAAAAGGAAAAATGAGGAGATTTTAATTTCCGGCCATACAAACAAAAACTGGCACGGTATTAAAAGAGATATAAAACATGCAATAGAATCCACTTCTCTTTGCGAACCATCGGATCAACTTGAGGAGGAGAAATCTTCTACTAAGGGGGAAGTTTTAAATGGCTGAATTAAGCAGTAACTTTTTATATGCAGCTTTCATTTTATATCTGATTGCTACCTTTCTATTCGGAGGATCGATTAAGGATAAACGAGGAGCAGAGGAAAAGAAACAAAACAAATGGGCTAAATTGGGGATAATGATTACCATTCTCGGCTTTGCTTCACAAATTGGATATTTTATCACTAGGTGGATTGCTGCCGGACACGCGCCGGTAAGTAATCTATTTGAATTTACGACTTTTTTCGGAATGATGCTTGTTGGTGCTTTCATTTTAATTTATTTCCTTTATAAAATGCCTGCTCTTGGGTTATTTGCCTTACCTATTGCCTTATTAATAATCGCATATGCAAGTATGTTCCCAACAGAAATATCACCGCTCATTCCTGCTTTGCAGAGTGATTGGCTTCATATTCATGTAACAACTGCAGCAGCAGGACAGTCTATCCTAGCAATTAGTTTTATTGCTGCTATAATTTATTTAGTCAAATTCGTAGATCAATCTCAACCGAGCAAACGAACGTTCTGGCTTGAAATCATCATGTACACGTTAGTAAGTACCATAGGTTTTGTCATTATAACTTCAACTTTCGCAGCCATGGATTATAAAGCGAATTTCGATTGGGTCGATAAACATGAAAAGTTGGCTAAACAGGAATTTAACCTTCCTGCACTTGTAGGTCCCCATGAAGGGGAACTAACTGATACAGAACGATTTGAACCACTGGTGAACATGCCTGCGCTAATTAATGCTAAGAAACTGAATACAGTCATTTGGTCGATGGGAGTCGGACTCGTTCTTTATGGCCTGATAAGACTGATTTCTCGTAAAAGAGTTGCAGCCTTGATCAAACCGATTGTTAAAAATGTGAATTTGAATTTATTGGATGAAATCAGTTATCGTTCGGTTCTTATCGGTTTTCCAATCTTTACACTTGGAGCCCTCATTTTTGCCATGATCTGGGCTCAAGTTGCCTGGACACGATTCTGGGGCTGGGATCCGAAAGAAGTTTGGGCACTGGTTACCTGGTTGTTTTATGCAGCTTTCTTACATTTACGTATGTCAAAGGGTTGGCAGGGAGAAAAATCAGCTTGGCTAGCCGTTATCGGTTTTGCTATTATGATATTTAACTTAATATTTGTTAATCTTGTTATTGCTGGTTTGCATTCGTATGCTTGATTCGGTAATTTAATAAATTTAAGGGGGTCTTTTGATTGAAACATCGAGGAGAATACTTATCGATGTTTCTAAGAATGATCCCTTTTTCTATCCTTTTCTTTCCATGTTATTTCGGGGGAAAAAACAACCAGGCATTAGTGAGGGAATAGTAGGAGTGTGTTTATTGTGACAAAATGGTGAATAGTTCATAGAAGCTAACCAGAATTGGCTATTTATCGTACTTTAGATGGAAAAAATATTAGTCATAGAAGTTTTCGTTTTGTAAAATATATGTAGGGAGGCTGATTACATAATGTATAATGCTATTAAAGTTCTCGTAGTGGATGATGAGGAAAGAATCCGCCGTTTGTTAAAAATGTATTTGGAAAGAGAAGAATATATAATTGATGAAGCTGAAAATGGTGATGTTGCTTTATCAAAAGCTCTAGAAAATGATTATGATTTAATTTTATTGGATATTATGATGCCAGGAAAAGATGGAATCGAAGTTTGCCGTGAGTTAAGAGAGAAAAAAGCAACACCTATAATCATGCTTACTGCAAAAGGAGAAGAAGTCAATCGGGTACAAGGATTTGAAGTAGGGACTGATGATTATATTGTCAAACCATTCAGTCCTCGTGAAGTGGTGTTAAGGGTGAAAGCGTTATTACGCCGTTCTTCAAGCACGAGTTACATGCAAACCGAAACGACGACAAAAGATGTGATTGTCTTTTCCCATTTAACAATTGATAATGATGCACATCGTGTACTTGCAGATGACAAAGAGGTGTCTTTGACACCAAAAGAATATGAATTATTGTATTTCTTAGCGAAATCACCTGATAAAGTATTTGATCGCGAGCAATTGTTAAAAGAAGTATGGCATTATGAATTCTTTGGAGACCTTCGAACTGTTGACACGCATGTTAAACGCCTACGTGAAAAATTAAACCGTATATCCGAAAATGCTGCCAAGATGATTGTCACTGTTTGGGGTGTCGGTTACAAGTTCGAAGTTATTAATGACTGATGTTATGGGGCAGTGTTGTAGGGAAGCTTTGGGCAACCATTCTATTGCTCGTGTCTTTTGTATTAATCGTTTTAACAGTTCTACTAGTAGAATTCTTTCAGAATTTCCAAATTGAAAATATTGAAAATGATTTAACCAAAACGGCAGAGCAGATTATAGAGGTTACAAATAATCATCAGGGCTCTAGCGATAATGTTTTACAAATAGCTTCGGAATTGATAGGCAACGAAACGAAAATGATTATCCTTAATGATGACAAAATGATATTCTCATCAATCGGTGATAAGGAGATTAAAATTACGCCAGAGTCTATTAAAAATGATCCCGATTTGCTAAAAGTTTTTACAGAAAGAAAGACTGTAAAAAAAGAAATGGCGCTATCTGATGACAATGGAAATAAGGAATTATCTGCAATCGTTGTCGGAGTGCCACTTGAACTAAATGGGGAGCAAGACGAGGTCTTCTTATTTCAATCCTTGGAATCCATGGAAGAAACAACTAAGTCCACGACGCAATTCATTCTGTTGGCCGCAGGGATTGCAATTATTTTAACAACGATTTTTGCTTTCTTTTTATCTACAAGGATCAATGCCCCGCTGGTGAAGATGAGGGAAGCTGCCCTAGCCATTGCGAGGGGGAAATTTGATACAAAGGTGCCTATCTTGACTCAGGATGAAATTGGTGAGTTGGCAATAGCATTTAATCAGATGAGAAAGCAATTGAAATTCAATATGAATGCTCTTAGCCAGGAAAAAGAACATCTTTCGAGCATCCTTAGTAGTATGGCGGATGGGGTCATTACCTTCAATAAAGATGGAACTATCCTGGAAACGAATCCGCCAGCAGAAAGATTTCTGCAATCTTGGTACTTTGAAAAAGGCTACAACCGGGAAGATAACGTAAATGTCCCTTTGGTACTGATGAATCTATTTGATGAATCGGAGTCTTTCGATAAGGAACAGGTCGGTGAAATTACATTGCAGGGAAGGGATTGGGGGTTGATTGTCAGTCCTTTATATACAAATGCCGACAATATTCGCGGAGCAGTAGCCATCATTCGTGATATGAGTGATGAAAGGCGTATGGACAAACTTAGGACTGATTTCATAGCAAACGTCTCTCATGAGTTAAGAACGCCGATTTCAATGCTGCAAGGATATAGTGAAGCAATTGTTGATGACATAGCTGGAAGTGAAGAGGAAAAAATGGAGATGGCCAGGATTATTTATGATGAATCTCTAAGAATGGGCCGTTTAGTCAATGATTTACTCGATCTAGCTAAATTGGAATCAGGAAAAATGAGTCTCAGCTATGAATGTATACTTATTTCATCTTATTTAAAGAGGATTACAAGCAAATTTTCAGGGTTAGCTAAAGAAAAAGGGATAACGATATCCACTAATCTTCAAGACAACGGAATCGAGTGGTGTTTTGATCCCGACCGGATTGAACAGGTATTGACGAATTTAATTGATAATGCTATTCGTCATACCCCTCCAGGCGGGAAGATTGATGTCATTCAAAGGACAAGTGATCGAAGAGGGTTGATTATTGATGTGAAGGACTCTGGTTCAGGTATCCCTGAAGAGGATTTACCATTTGTATTCGAGAGATTCTATAAAGCGGATAAAGCACGTACACGAGGTCGATCGGGTACTGGCTTGGGATTGGCTATTGTTAAAAATATCATTAATGCCCATGATGGCTACATTTCGGTAAACAGTTTACCTAAAAAAGGGACGACATTCAGCATTATCCTACCTCGAATAATGGAAAATACTGAATGAATAACCGGTAGTTTGCCAGAAAATCTTGTTTCATAAGAAACAGTTGAGACAAAGGCAATTGGATTTATTTCCAACTTGTCTTTGTTTTTTTTCTTAGAAAGGGAGCAGGTTAGTAATATTCTAGTGAATAGGACTCTTCTATATAGATATTCACTCAATTTTGTAATAAGATCATATGTAAAGTGTAACTTTTATATATGAATGACGACTATATTTATGAACGGATGTGGGGAAATGATGGATTCCGTTTTCCACGATCTTTATGAAAAATATCATCAGGAAATTTATCAATTCATTTTTTATATGACTAAAAATCGTGAATCGGCAGAGGACCTTGTTCAAGAGGTCTATATAAGGGTTATGAAGGCCTATGACCGATTTGAGGGAAAAAGCAGTGAAAAAACCTGGATATATTCTATTGCGAGAAATGTGACGATTGATTATTTTCGGAAACAAAAAGGGTGGAGAGACAAAATCTTTTCTAACTTCGACTGGGAGAGGCAAATGATTAAAGATACACAGCCTATTCCGGAAGAGGTGGCTATTATGCATGATGATATCCATGATATATATCAATGTTTGAATCGATGCAAGGTCGACCAAAGGTCCGTCATCATATTACGATATATTCAAGCAATGTCCATATCAGAAACTGCTGAGGTATTAAATTGGACTGAAAGTAAGGTTAAAACAACCCAGCATCGTGCGTTAAAGGCAATTAAAAAGATGATGGAAGATTTGTCTGGAAAGGAGGATGACCCCATTGAGAAAATCCCGTTGGAAAGAAAACGAAATTGAAGACATGCTTCACCAGCTTCCGAAAGTAAAGGACAAACGAACAAAGGATGAGGTGTTTGCAAGGATTCATAATAAAAAGCGGAAAAAACAATGGTTTCCTCTTATTGCGGGTGTTGCCTCCTTATTCTTAATGGTTGTCCTGGCCTCTTCACTGATTACCGGGAAAGAAGGGACTACAAGCAAAGAGGAGAGCAGCGATAATGGGAATTTAGCCCTCTCTGAACTTAAAACCCTGTCAGATCCTGAACAACAGGATGCAAAAATAAAAGATAATTCTGCCGAAGACAAAGAGGAAAATAGCAAGTTTCAGAGTATGCATGAAGAAGAAATAGACAATAAAGAAAAAGTTTCTGATAGTGAACCGGTAAAAAAGGACAGTGAAGTAGCCCTTGCTCCTGCAATTTACCCAGACGATCTAAAAAATAAATCGACGATTACCATGGGTGTGCCAGATAATCAACTGAATTTTGTCATCCCGATTTCATTTGTTGTCAATCGTTATGATGAATCGGATACTGTAAACCAGTTAGTTAATCAAATGTCGGATATCAATGAGGAACAATATGGTCTCTCTGACTATTTCCCGCTTGATATAGAGATTACCCAAGGAACCGAAATGAATACTGCTCATATTGAGCTACATAAAGACAGCCAGTTATTGGATGAGGATATCCTCTTTCTCCATACGATGGAAGAGACGCTGTCCTATCTAAATATAGAGAAGATGACCTTTGCCACAGATGGAAAGCAAGGTGCAAGGTTCGCTCATGCAGGATTTTTAAAAGAAGCAGATATACCTAAACAAAAAAATCGCACATTTCTACTTTATCAAAATGATGAATCCTCACCAAAGTTTCTAGTACCAAGTAATATGAATTATCAGGATTTTGAGGAGGCACTTCAGGCAGGAAAAGAGGAGCCAGGCATAGAGGGAATATCTTCTGCTATCCCTGATGATTTAATTTGGGAAAAAATAAGTTCAGTTGGAGATCTTGTGACTATTCAATTAGCAGAACATACTGCAATTGAAAATAGTGAGGATTCGCTTCAAGCTTTAGAAGCTATCCTCTTTATTGCTAAGGAATTTGGCTATAAAAGAGTAAAATTTGAAAATGCTCCAATAGAAAAGGTTGGCAATCTAAATCTAACCGAAGACCTAGTAGTACCCAAAGCCCCTAACCAAGTTAATTGAGGTGAGGAAGTCCGCCAAAAGGAGTGGGAGCTAGGCTAAATAAAACATCCTGATAATGGTTGCTGTGTATCTAAAATCTCGTAGAAAAAGAATGTGCCCGCAATTAAGGGGGCACATTCTTTTTTTCTTATAATGAAATGCGAGCCATGAATGTAATTTCTTCTGTTTCCTTTAAAAATTGCTTCATGTTATCACTTAAAGGTTTATCAAAGCTTAAAACCATGATAGCTTCCCCACCAGCTTCTTTTCGACCTACCTGCATGGTGGCAATATTCACTTCATGATCACCAAGGATCTTACCAACGTTACCGATTACACCAGGTTTATCGGTGTGTTGAATATATAGTAAATTTGCTTCCGGATGGAAGTCGATTTTGAAGCCATTTAAACTTACAATACGAGAACCATAATTTTCAATGTAAGTTCCACTGATTGTTAGTTCACGATTATCACCTTTTACTTTAAGGCTAATAAGGTTAGAATAACCTAAAGAGTCTGCAGAGATTTTTTCTCCAACAGTGATGCCACGCTCTTTTGCAATAAGCAAGGCATTCACTTCATTGACAGAAGCGTCAACTCTTGATTTAAAGAAGCCTGATATTAAACTTTTTGTCAAAATGGCTGTATCAAAATCCAATGATTCTCCCGCATATGTAACGGAAATCTCTTGGATGCCTTCTTTCATGCATTGAGAAGCAATTGAGCCCATTTGCTGTACGAGTTGATAAAATGGTTGAACCTTTTCAAACACTTCTTTAGAAATGGCTGGAAGGTTGATAGAACTTGAAACTGGATTTCCCTCAAAATATGTCAGCACTTCTTGTGCAACTTGTACTGCAACATTTAATTGAGCTTCTTTTGTAGAAGCACCTAAATGAGGTGTAGCAATGACATTATCAAGTTCAAGTAGTTTATGGCCAAGTGGAGGTTCTTCAACAAAAACGTCCAACGCAGCGCCTGCTACATGCCCTTTAACAATCATTTCATATAGATCATCTTCGTCAAGAATTCCGCCACGAGCACAATTTAATACATAAACACCTTTTTTACAGGTAAGCAGTTTTTCTTTATTTATTAATCCTCTAGTTTCATTTGTTAGAGGTGTATGAACAGTAATAATGTCTGCTTTAGGAAGCAATTCATCTAATGGCAGGGAGGTGACAGACATTTTTTTTGCACGATCAGCTGTTAAGAATGGGTCAAATACAATGACTTCCATACCAAAAACTTTTGCGCGTTTGGCGATTTCTCCTCCGATACGTCCAAAACCAACTATACCTAATGTTTTACCGCGAAGTTCTGTTCCAGTATAAGAAGAACGTTTCCACTCGCCATTCTTCAGAGATGCATATGCTTGAGGAATGTGGCGCATCATTGAAGCCATCATTGCAAATGTATGTTCAGCTGTTGAAATGGTATTGCCGTCAGGGGCATTAACTACAACAATCCCACGTTTTGTCGCAGCAGGGATATCAATATTATCAACGCCGACACCAGCGCGTGCAATAATTTTCAACTGTGGCATACGGTTCATTAAATCTTCTGTAACTTTTGTTGCGCTTCTAACAAGTATTGCATCAATCTGATCAAGTTCATTTGCTGCTTCTTCTACTGTCTTTTGAATAAGAAGAATATTGGATGCCTCTGATAGTGGTCCGAGTCCTTCTGGTTTGATGGCATCTGCTACTAAAATCCGATACACGTGTAAACACCTTCCTAAGGAAAAAGTTATCTTAAATTTCAGTTAATTTTACAATTGAAATACCGAATATGTCAATTTGGCATTTTAAAATGTAAGCGCTTAAAATAAGTGTTAGTAAGTGAATCAATTGTATAAGTCCGCAATATTAATGGCTTTATCATCTATTGTTTGAAAAAGAACAATTATTTTCATAATCTTAAAAATGATATAATCGCCAATATAATTTTTGTTTTAATTCATCATTATGTAGATGGTGAGATGTAAGAAAACATGGTGGTCTTTAAAAATGGATATCTTTATACAATTTTTTATAATTAAAAATACTATTCAACAAAAGGAAAGTCATATATAATGTAATATGTAAAATAAAATTTTATAGGTCTATCTTCGGGGCGGGGTGTAATTCCCCACCGGCGGTGATGAAGAAATAATTCTTCTAAGCCCGCGAGCCTTACAGGGCAGGATTTGGTGTGATTCCAAAGCCGACAGTATAGTCTGGATGGGAGAAGATGGAGGTTCCTGATTGCGTTCAAACAGTCATTTGCTGAACGTTTGTTTGATGAAACCTTTAATTTATCCCTTTAATTCAATCGGAATTAAAGGGTTTTTTATTGAACATCAACATGATGAAGGAGCACTAACCTCTTTTTCGGGTAGATCAGAAAAAGAAGGAGAGAGAACTATGAAAAAGAACAAAGTGAATAAAATGGTCACACTGGCAATGTTGGGAAGCATTTCATATCTATTGATGCTTTTGAATTTTCCGTTTCCAGGATTTCCACCTTTTCTGAATGTTGATTTTAGTGACATTCCAGCACTGATGGCAGCATTGATTTTCGGTCCGATGGCTGGAATTCTAGTTGAATTTCTTAAAAACCTATTGGATTTAGTCATGACAGGGACAATGACTGCTGTACCTGTGGGGCATATTGCTAACTTTATAGCAGGAATACTGTTCGTCTTGCCAACTTACTATGTATTTAAAAAAATCAATTCAAAAAAAGGGATGACTTTCGCTTTGCTTGCTGGTACAGTTTCCATGGCGGTAGTTATGAGTGTTTTAAACTATTATGTCTTTTTACCGGCATATACCTTCTTTATGGGATGGGATGCAATGTCGGCGCCCGAGTCAAGAAAGTTCGTAACGACGGCAATCTTACCTTTCAATATGATTAAAGGCGTGCTTATCACTTCTGTATTCATGTTGTTGTTTATTAAATTACAGACATGGATCAATAAGCAAATATTATATAAAAATGCTTAATGGCATTAAATATAGAAAACAAAAAACCGGATATTTATGTCCGGTTTTTTGTCTGTTTAATTTGATTAGTAGGTGAAGTGACATAAGAAGCAAGAAAAAGCCATTTTCGATTGAAAATGGCTGGTACCTCTATTCGAATTTTAGTGCATCCCCGTCAAATGACTCGTCAGCAACTTTAATTGAATCCGTTGGACATCCTTCAAATGCATCCATCATGTCATCTATAAGTACATCTGGAATTTCAACGATTCCTTCGTTATCGTCAAGGGTAACAAATGCAATCCCTTCGTCATCATAATCATATATATCCGGTGCTGCTGCTCCACAAGCTCCACAAGCGATACATGTTTCTTTATCAACAATTGTAAATTTAGCCATGAATATAACCCCTCCTAAGTTGATTAACAACTGATAATCTTTTTATTTCAGATTATTTTCTCTTTCCTATTGTAAGACCGAATGCCAAACTTTTCAATAGAAATTGTATTGATAATAACTATCATGTAGCAGAATGTCAACGAAAATCATCGGAAAAATTAACATGGCCCTTTCCATGATTCGTCATTTAGTCACATAATTTTCCTTGTATTAATCAATAAAAACGGTGATTTTTGCAGTTTTTTGTTACAATAGGTTTAATTGGTTAATTGAAACAAGGATGTGAGTCCAATGAATAATTATCTACAGGTAATCATTCTATATGCAATAAAAAAATTTCAAGGCGAGCGTTCTATTTATGCTATTTATCATATGTTACAGGGCAAGAAGTCGTCACAGACAATCCAGGATGCCCACTTATTCGGGTTAACAAATATATTTGGGACAATACCTGGTTTTACCCGACAACAATTAAATCAAAACATTCAACTATTTCATGAGCATAGTTTCATTGAGATAACCGATAAAACCGATGCTTATATAATCAGTGGGCAAGGCGGGAGAAAGTTAACCGATTATTTGAAGAAGTATCCTTTTCCATCATACTTAAATGGCTGGAAATATCAAAGTATCACCCCGATATTCTGGGGGAGATTAAACTTACTCATTCAAACTATATCCCATATTGTCCACAATGAAAGACGTTTTTATCCTATACAACGAAACCCCAAAATCCAATATTTCGTAAAGGAATTCTTACAAAACAATCGCCAGGACCGTGGGTTGATCGCGCAGCATCTTTATGAAGAACTGATATCGTTATTAGAGCAGCAAAGTCATTTAAAAAGAGATATTTTTATTTTGAAATTAACAGGTGTTAACAGGATCGGACTTACGTTTGAACAGATTGCAAAAAGGAAAGATGTAGAAGAAGAGTATGTGCGCTTTACATTTCTTGACTCGTTACATCAAATGCTTGCGGAAATAGAACAGGTAACAGATTACCCTATTTTGGCATCTTTATTCAGTGATTGGCAAAGGAGTGGTAATCCTCATTTGACACACTCTACCCAAACGACATTGCGATATATTCAAGCGGAGAAAACTTTGTTTGAAATAGCAGAAATCCGTCGTTTAAAAGTCAACACCATTGAAGATCATCTTGTTGAAATTGTCTTATCTGATAAAAGCTTTCCAATTGCTGAATATGTATCCCATGAGGATGAAGGGAAAATTATCGCTGCAATCAAGGAACTAAATACGAAACAGCTAAAGGCGATCAAACAGGAAGTTGATAATAAACAGATTAGTTTTTTCCAAATAAGGCTTGTGCTTGCGAAATTGGGTGATGGATGATGAATTTAGAGCATGTCTTAAAAGAAAAATTCGGATTTGATAAATTCCGTCCTGGACAAAAAGAAGTGATTGAATCATTGATGTCTAGCTGTCATACTTTAGCGATGTTGCCAACGGGATCAGGTAAGTCATTGTGTTATCAGTTGCCTGCTTACCTTTTAAATAAGACGACCTTAATAGTTTCCCCGTTATTGTCTTTAATGCAGGATCAGGCAGATCAGCTCAAAATGAGAGGTGAAAAAAGTGTATTAACCCTTAATTCTTTTTTGACGTTAAATCAAAAAAGGGAGGCTTTCGATCGTTTACATATGTATCGGTTTATCTTTTTATCTCCTGAAATGCTTAGCCTTGAGGGTGTGATAAAGTCCTTAAAGAACTTAGACATAGGTTTGTTTGTCATTGATGAAGCACATTGTATCTCACAATGGGGGTATGATTTTCGACCTGATTATTTGAATTTAGGAGAAGTTAGACGTGAGTTGAACAATCCGCTAACGCTCGCCTTGACAGCAACTGCAACCAAAGAAGTGCGAAAAGATATCATTGGAAAACTCAATATCAGTCAAGCTAAAGAAACCGTATCATCTGTTGATCGGGATAATATTGCCATACTTGCTGAGAGACTATTCAGCTACGAAGAAAAGCTATCCCGTGTGCTAGAGCTTGTCAGAAAATTCACGGGGAGTGGCATTATTTATTTTTCATCTAAAAAGGTGGCAGAAGCCGTCACTGGATTTTTGCAGGAAAACGGGGTAGAAAGCGTCAATTTTTATCATGGCGGCATGGATCAGGAACAAAGAATGCTTATTCAGCAGCAATTCATTTCTGGCCAATTAAAAATAATATGCGCAACGAGTGCTTTTGGCATGGGTGTAAATAAATCAGATGTCAGATATGTTATCCATTTTCACATGCCCTCTACAATGGAATCTTATTTGCAGGAAATAGGCAGGGCGGGACGTGATCGGAAACAAAGTGTTGCTGTCTTATTATATAGCGAAGGAGATGAAGGGCTTCCCCTTCATTTGATGGAACAACAGTTGCCGACTGATATGCAAATCGAGGGTGTTTGTTCTTTTCTAAGCGAAGCAAAAAAGATAGCAGCAAATTTGACTCTTTCTGAAAAAGAACAGCTGTCTCAAACTTTTTCTTTAAATGATATCCAGCTTCGTTTCTTTACACAGTTTTTTTCAGGAAATCAGGATCCTTATCAGCATGTGGCAGAGATGAGAGAGTATTGTCAAAAGAGGAAGGCCCAGAATCAGGAAAAGTTGCTTAGATTTCTTAATTGGATATATGCTCAGAAATGTCGCCGTTTGGGAATTCTGAATTACTTTGATGAAAAGCAGCAAAAGCTGAATCCTTTCTGCTGCGACTTCTGTGGAATGGATGCGAATAAAATGATCGATTTATTGCCTGCAGTGAAGGTAGAACAGGTTAATTCTTATACTACTTGGAGACAGGAATTGGCTTTTATTTTATTAAAGAAGGAAAATTGGGATGAAAAATAAGCAATCTGAATTAATAAAACAGCTAACAGATAAACAATTGCTATATAATTTGTTTCTTACACAAATTATTCTCTTAACGTTAGCATTTTTTTTAGGTATTATTTTATTTAAAGATCGTTCTGCTTTTTTCGACTTATTTATCTTCAATGACCTTAACATTATGTTATTTGGTATCCCTGCAGGAATTATAGTCGTTCTATTTGATTTATTAATGATGAGAGTGACACCATCATCATATCAAGATGATGGTGGGGTTAACGAACGCATTTTCAGTAGTCTGTCTTACTCGATGATTTTTGTTGTTGCTTTAGTGGTAGCAATAAGTGAGGAAATATTATTTCGTGGAGTGTTGCAAACTCATCTTGGTTTACTTTGGACGAGTATTATTTTTGCTGCGGTTCATTATCGCTATTTATTTAATTGGTTTTTATTTTTAAATGTTTTGGGTTTGAGCTTTTTTATCGGGTTTTTGTTTGAATGGACAAATAATATACTGGTGACGATCACGGCTCATTTTTTGATTGACTTTATCCTTGGAGTATTAATCAGGAGAAAACAAGCAAAGCGGGTTAAGCAAGAAGGGGGGTGACCTATATGAATGATGTAAAAAAGAGTGGGAAAGACAAAGATCAGGCTGGTGAACTTGGGACGCGAGTCGAACGTCAGAAATCGAAGTCATCTCTGCCAAAGCGTAGCCAAATCCATCAAAATAAAAAGAAAAAAAGTAAAGTAAAGATTAAGTTTCCGATGATTAAGTTATTATCGTTGTTTTTTATCTTGCTTCCATTTGGAATTTACAGCCTTTATACATATCTTCAAGAAAGACCTGAACATGATACAAGAAGTGATCAGGTAGTGAACTATAATAATAGTGAAGACGCTGGTAAAGAAACGATACCAACTACAGCAACTGCAGATGATTTAAAGGATAATGATTTAGAGAAAGAAGAAAAAAATTCTCCTAAGTCTGAAGCAGAGAAGAAGAAAGAAAAGCAGAATGCTGAAGAAAAGGAACAAGCGAAGAAAAAGGCAGAAGAAAAAGAAAAAGCACAGCAAGAAGCTGAAGAAAAGGCAAAGGCAAAGCAAATAGCTGAAGAAAAAGCACAGCAAGAAGCTGAAGAAAAAGCCAAGGCAAAACAAATAGCTGAAGAAAAAGCACAGCAAGAAGCTAAAGAAAAAGCCAAGGCAAAACAAATAGCTGAAGAAAAAGCTAAGAAAGAAGCAGCAGAAGACAAAAAAACAGCGGAAAGAGCACTGGCAGTCAAGCCAAATAAGGATGAATATAAGGTTGTCTTACATACTGTTAAAGCGGAAGAAACATTATTCCGAATTTCCATGAATTACTACAAATCACAGGAAGGAATTGCTCTAATTAAGGAGTGGAACGGCCTGAATGGCAATGAAATTTCCAAGGGTCAGGTTTTAAAAATTCCAATAAAGAAATAATAATGAACACTCTGCCTATTGAGGCAGAGTGCTTTTACTTTTATACAGATTTTCTTTGTTCCGCAAAGAAGCTAATCATGCCTAGTTATTTATCATTTTTTTCTGGACAATCTCATATTATGACTTCAAGGGTAGTTATGAGGGGGAAAGAAAATGGAACCGACAATTATTTTATTGGATGAAAAAACGGATCAAGCTACAAAACAAATGCTGCAGAACGTTGTGGATCGAAAAAAAAAGTTCGAGGCTCTTAAAAAGAAACATCTTCATAGTTTATGGGCAACAATGATTATTGCTGCTCTTTTTTTGGTTTATCTTTATTTTTATATTGTAGTCCCTTATTCCTATTCCTTTTTCAAGATGTTTAGTGTTTTTGTTGACCATTTCAGTCATTTTCTTTTTTTAGCAGCAGCAATAGGGCTATATGGATATATGATATTAATTAAAAAGAAGCTTGATAAAGCTGAGAAGGAGTTTCAGTTGCTTCGTTGCGAGATCATTAATAAAAGTAAGCAGCTGTGGGAAAAAGAGGATGAATGGAAAAGTCGACATAAGGTTTTTGAAATGATGAAGAAGAACTATGATATAAACTTATATCATGAAAATAAATGATTATTCCCGTTAAGAATATTTAATTGCGGGTAATATGGTTTTATGGTTATATGAAGGTAACTCTTGCCATTTGTAGAGAAAGAAGGTTTAACGGAAGATGTTATTGGTATATGGATTATTTTTAGGCTTAATTCTGCTGTTATTTGCTACTGTTATACATATGTGGCGTACGGCAAATCAGGATAGGATAATTTTTCAAGACTTATATTTCAACGACTTTCCTGAAGGATTTGGCGATGTTCGGATTTTTTTTATATCTGATCTTCATCGACGGATCGTGTCGGATAAATTGATTGAGGAAGCCCGCGGTAAAGCAGATATGGTAATTATCGGTGGTGATATCAGAGAAAGTGGGGTTCCTCTGGAGAGGGTTGAACAAAATATTTTGAAGTTAAAAGTACTTGGTCCCCTTTATTTTGTTTGGGGAAATAATGATTACGAAGGAGACTTTCATGAGCTAGATGCATCACTTCTGAAGCATGGTGTGAAAATATTGGATAATACAGCCGTTTCTTTTGAGTCCCAAAAAGGGGAGAAATTTGCTCTCTTAGGTATTGATGATATAGCAGTAGAAAGAGATAGGCTTGACCTTGCTCTATCAGATTGCGAGAACGAGCCATTCCGGATTTTGGTCAGTCATAACCCGCTAGTTAGAAAACAATTAACACCAGAACATCATATAAGACTTGTCCTATCAGGTCACACCCATGGAGGACAGATTCGGATATTCGGGCTTGGGCCATATCAGATCGGTAGTATAAAAAAAGAGGGTGACTGCTTGTACATGACGAGTAATGGTTATGGGACAAGCGCAGTGCCATTAAGACTTGAAGCGAAGCCAGAAACTCACCTTTTTACGCTGAAAAGAGGAGAACATACGCAAATTGGCAAAGCCGTGGTAAAGACCTATTAATCTGCCTTCGTAAACAAGCATATCGAAATTTTACAGAGTTGAAAGAATCCACTATAATTTCAACAAATGAATGTTCAGTTATTGGAGGCTTTGTAAAACCATGCAAGAAGGTAAATATAATATTAAGGCAGTTTCTAAACTGCTAGGCATTCAGTCGGGTACATTGAGAGCATGGGAAAGGCGCTATCAATTTATTGAACCTGTCAGAAATGATTCTGGTCACCGGCTGTATACAGAGAAACATCTTCAAATCCTCAAATGGCTAATCAATAAAACAGATCAGGGCTTTACAATCAGTCAGGCCGTTTCACTGCTCGAAACCAGCACTGTCTCGACTGATGTTCCTGAAGCAAAAAGAAATAATGAGCAATCTATAAAGTTAGCCGATGAACTACTTGAAGCTCTAATAAGCTTCAATGAAAATAAAGCTCAAATGCTGATCAGCCAAGCTTTTAGTATGTATACAATTGAACATACTGTAGTTGATATGATTGGTGCCATACTTGTTCAGATTGGCGATAAGTGGGAAAAAGGAGAAATTACTTCTGCTCATGAACATTTTGCATCTAACATTCTAAAGTCCAGAATTAGTTCCGTAATGCATACGATTCCAACAAGTGAATTCCTTCCTAAAGCTCTTACTGTTTGTGCCCCTGGTGAAAAACATGAATTGGGCCTGTTGATTTTTACAATCTTATTAAAGCGAAAAGGATATGAAACGGTTTATTTAGGAGAATCCATCGCCGACAAAGATCTTTTTACCGTTTTAAAAATAATAAGACCATCCTACTTATTTATGTCTTGTTCACTTAATGAAAACCTCGCAGGAACCTTAAGACTTGTCGAAGAATTAAGCCGGGATTTTCCTGATTTGAAGGTTGGTCTTGGAGGAACGGCACTGAACCATGTATCAGATGAAATCAAAACCTCCTTCAGCAGAGTTTTAATCGGGGGCTCTCAATCAGATTGGGAGGAATGGTTGAAAATTTAGTGGTTATTGTTTGGTGAATAATGGATATGCACCCTGAGACCAAGGCTTCATATGATGTATGAAGATGGTAACCAGGGGGCATTTTTTTATGAAGCTGGAGCGATTAACTAATAATAAAATCAAGATTTTTTTGACCCTTGATGATTTAATTGATAGAGGCATAACAAAAGAAGATATTTTAGGGAATTCTTTAAAAGTCCACAAGTTATTTCAGGATATGGTGGAGGAAGCGTGTGAAGAACTCAGCTTTAAAATGAGTGGTTCCATTGCAATCGAGATTTTTTCCCTGCCTGCTCAGGGGTTGATAATCATTGTAACGAAGGAAGAAGAAGAGTTATTAACAGAAGAAGAAGAGTTCCTGGATTTGCAAGTGAAAATTGATGAATTCCCCCATATTCTGTATGTTTTCAATGAGTTTGAAGATATCGTTCAATTATCTCATAGATTGTCATATCAAGGCTTGCTTAAAAGCACTCTTTATCATTATGAGGGAAGATACTATTTGCTGATTGAGAATGTCAAAGATACGACTTATGATACGGTTATCTCCTTAGCGGCTGAGTATGGCCGTGCTTCAACTCTTACGCTATACCGCATCAATGAATATGGAACATGCATAATCGAGAAAGAAGCCATACGTGTATTAATCTCACACTTTAATTAGTTGTAAAAGAGGGAGGCAGGCAGGGCAGACAAATATTGACCATCCCAATTCGGTTTGCCTTATCCGTCTCAAATTCCCTGTTTAAGATAAAATATGTATAGGAAAAAGAGGAAGAAAACAGTTGGTATGATAACGTTTTCATTTTTAGAATATTTCCAACTTTTAAATTCCCATTTTAACTCTTGCATAAATATAATGAAGGTGTATACTAGCACTTGAAGAGGACTATTTGTAAATAATAATTAATATTTGTATGAGATTTTTTAGGAGGTACTATTGATGGAATCGGCAAAAGGTAATGGCCATGTAAATGAGGAAGAAAAACACGACGTGTTGAAGTCTACCCAGACTGTTATACATAAAGCGTTAGACAAGCTGGGATATCCTGAAGAGGTATACGAGCTGTTAAAGGAACCTTTACGTTTATTAACCGTGAAGATGCCAGTACGTATGGATGATGGTTCGGTTAAAATTTTCACGGGTTACAGGGCACAGCATAACGATGCTGTTGGACCAACAAAAGGTGGCATCCGTTTTCACCCAAATGTGACTGAACGAGAAGTAAAGGCATTGTCCATTTGGATGAGTTTGAAATGTGGTATCGTTGATTTGCCTTATGGCGGAGGTAAAGGCGGAATCGTTTGTGATCCTCGTAATATGTCCTTCCGCGAGCTGGAAAGACTAAGCCGGGGCTATGTCCGTGCTATCAGCCAAATCGTAGGACCGACAAAAGATATCCCGGCACCTGATGTATTTACTAATTCCCAGATCATGGCGTGGATGATGGATGAATACAGCCGTATGGATGAATTCAACTCACCAGGATTCATTACGGGTAAACCGCTTGTACTAGGTGGCTCTCATGGCCGTGAGTCTGCAACAGCAAAAGGTGTAACTATCTGTATAAATGAAGCTGCGAAGAAGCGTGGAATTGATATTAAAGGAGCACGAGTTGTTATTCAAGGATTTGGTAACGCTGGTAGTTTCTTAGCTAAATTCATGCATGATGCAGGTGCTAAGGTGATTGGGATTTCAGACGCATATGGTGCACTGCATGATCCTGAAGGTTTGGATATTGACTATCTTCTAGATCGTAGAGACAGTTTCGGAACAGTTACTAAATTGTTTAAAAGCACAATCTCAAATAAAGAGCTGCTTGAATTGGATTGCGATATTTTAGTTCCGGCTGCTATTGAAAATCAAATTACTGAAGAAAATGCTGCAGATATTAAAGCTTCGATCGTTGTCGAGGCAGCAAATGGTCCAACAACAATTGAAGCGACACAAATCTTAACGGATCGTGGCATATTACTTGTTCCTGATGTCCTGGCTTCTGCTGGCGGAGTTACCGTTTCTTACTTCGAATGGGTACAAAATAATCAAGGATATTACTGGTCTGAAGAAGAAGTGGACGAAAAGCTTGAAAAGATCCTTGTGAAATCTTTTAACAATATTTACGAGCTTGCACAATCCAGACGTGTTGATATGCGTCTTGCCGCTTATATGATTGGTGTAAGAAAAATGGCTGAAGCTTCACGTTTCCGTGGTTGGATCTAATAGGTTCAAAGCTTGGATTGTATACGAATAATTGCGTTCATTGCATTATCATTGAAAAGATTTGTAAAAACTCCTATCATGTATTGATAGGAGTTTTTATTTTTTTTAGAAAAACGAATTACATAGTGTGTAGGAAGGCAGTGGAATAGAATGAATTTTGAAGAAGTAATTATCATAGGTGGAGGTCCATGTGGATTGGCTGCTGCAATTGCCCTGAAGGAAGTGGGGATACAGTCTCTAATTATTGAAAAAGGCAATGTGGTCGATTCCATATATCGGTATCCAACACATCAAACCTTTTTTAGTTCAAGTGAAAAATTGGAGATTGGTGACACGGCTTTTATCACGGAAAACCGTAAGCCTGTCCGAAATCAAGCACTTGCCTATTATAGGGAGGTAGTTAGAAGGAAAGAACTGCGAGTGAATAAGTTCGAAAGAGTTGAAAAAGTGGAAAAACAGGATAATGGAAAATTTTTAGTCCGGACATCAAAAGGCAACTATACAGCTTTGAGAGTCATCGTATCGACCGGTTATTATGATCATCCTAATTATATGTGTATTCCCGGTGAGCAGCTTCCTAAAGTGTTTCATTATTTCAAGGAGGGTCATCCGTATTTTAATTGTGATGTTACAGTCATCGGTGGTAAAAACTCAAGTGTAGATGCAGCGCTGGAATTGGTCAAGTCAGGGGCAAGAGTTACAGTCCTGTATAGAGGCTCAGAATTCTCTTCAAAAATTAAACCATGGATTCTCCCTGAATTTGAATCATTAGTCCGTAATGGGACAATTATGATGGAATTTAATGCGGTTATTGACGAGATCACTGAGGAGAGTGTCATTTATCACGTAGGTAACGAGGAAAAGGTTATTAAAAATGATTTTGTGTTTGCAATGACTGGATATCATCCTGATCATACATTTTTAGAATCAATGGGCATCAAAATTGACAAGGAAACAGGAAGGCCTACTTATAATGAGGTAACGATGGAGACGAACATTGAAGGTATCTATATTGCTGGAGTTCTAGCAGCCGGAAATAATGCGAATGAAATCTTCATTGAAAATGGTCGGTTTCATGGAGGCTTGATTGCATACCATTTGGCTGTTAAGGAAAAGTGATTTTTTTACAGGAGCTGAAAGTATGGAGAAAATATCATTAATAACAACAGGTGGAACAATTGCCAGTAAAGAAACCACGAATGGTATGTTGGCTTCTGGTGCATTAAGTGGGAAGGAATTAGCATCACTTTGCAAACTACCAAACCAAATTGAAATGAAAGTTGTAGACCTTTTCCAGATTTCTAGTATGTCCATGGGTTTTGGGAAAATGGAAAAACTTAAATTTGCAATTCAAAAAGAATTAGAGGATCCAGATGTTACTGGGATTGTCGTAACACACGGTACGGATACATTAGAAGAAACGGCTTATTTCTTGGATGTTACCATTAAGGATCAACGCCCAATTGTTTTAACCGGTTCTCAGCGATCTCCTAAAGATGTAGGAACTGATGTGTATTCGAATTTAAGAAATTCAATATTATGTGCCGCGAGTGATTTGCTTCATGACGTTGGTGTGGTTGTTGTTTTTAATGAAAGAATCTATTCAGCAAAATATGTAAAAAAAGTACATGCTTCCAATTTGCAAGGATTTGAATCTTTTGGCTATGGGTATTTAGGAATTATTGATAACGATATTGTTAGCATATATCAAAAACCACTACATCGGGAGTGCTTTGATATCCATCATCGTATCCCTAGAGTGGATATCATCAAGTGCCATACTGGCGCTGATGGCCTTTTTATAGAAGCTTCGGTCAAAAAAGGCGCTAAGGGTATCGTGCTCGAAGGTGTTGGAAGAGGGCAGGTTACTCCGGAAATGATTCCTTCCATCCAAGAGGCAATCGATAATGGTGTTACTATCGTCATGACAACAAGTGCGGAAGAAGGAAAAGTATATCCTGCTTATGATTATGAAGGTAGCGCATTTGATCTAAAGCAACGTGGAGTAATATTAGGAGCTGATTATGACAGCAAGAAAGCTAGAATTAAGTTAGCAGTCGTTCTGGCCAGTGAACACACCGTAGATGAAAAATTCTTTAAGTACTGAGGGATTAAAAAATGTAGAAAGACTTTGATTCTTAGATTTAGTTTTTCTTCATTCCATGGTACGATTAAGAAAAAGAAAAAGAAAAAGAAAAAGAAAAGGAAAAGAGGGTCAGCTCATGCTGGTCATGTTGTCAGCAGCTATTGCGCCAGGGTTGGCGCTACTCAGCTATTTCTATTTGAAAGATCAATATGAAACCGAACCAATTTCGGTTGTCATCAAAACTTTTCTCTTCGGTGTCTTCCTAGTTCTGCCGATTATGTTTATCCAATATGTGCTTGAAACGGAACATATTTTAAATACCGATTTTGCTAATGCTTTTTTATGGGCTGCATTGCTTGAAGAATTTTTTAAGTGGTTCATACTCATTTATGTAATATATCATCATATAGCCTTTGATGAGCCATATGATGGAATCGTCTATGGTGCAGCGGTATCCCTAGGGTTTGCTACAATGGAAAATATATTGTATTTGCTGGCCAATGGAGTAGAACATGCTTTTATCAGAGCTATTCTCCCTGTATCAAGTCACGCTTTATTCGGTGTAATCATGGGTTACTATTTGGGCAAGGCTAAATTTTCTCCTTCGAATAATAGGTTCTATTTATTCTTGGCACTTGTCATACCAATCTTGCTACATGGGGTTTATGATTATATTTTAATATCACAAAAATTTTGGGTATATTTTATCTTGCCATTTATGATTTATTTATGGTGGTTAGGTATGAAAAAGGTAAAAAAAGCTCGTTTATTGTCAGAGTTTCATGTAGAAAAACTTTCTCAAAAACATTTTCTTAGTAAGTAATATGTATTTCTATGACGGAGTGCTGGCATATTTTGCCCGCTCCGTTTTTTATTGTTTTGGAATAAAAAAGCCAGTTAAGAAGAAAATAGAATTACATTAATTCAAGAAAAAGAGGAGTGTTTTTGATGAAAGGAATTTCGTCAAAATGGAAATGGCTTTTGCTGTTTTCGTGTATAACGATTTGTTTCGGAATTTTCCCGGAAACAAGAACAAATGCCTTTTCGAGCCAAGTTATTCAAAAAGGCGCGGTTGGTGATGATGTAATTGAACTTCAGGCACGGTTACAAAACATTGGATACTATCAAGGAAAGATTGATGGAGTCTATGGCTGGGGTACTTATTGGGCACTTCGAAACTTTCAACAAGATTTCGGACTTCCAATCGATGGCCTTGCCGGGACCTCGACAAAACAGAAGTTGGCAAATGCCTCAAACTTTAACAGGGAATTTGTTCACGGACAGATTAATAAAGGTAACGAGTTTACGTATTATGGAGGAGTAGATATTGAAAAGCAGGTAAAAGTGAAGGGGAATACATCAGGAACTAAGCCAAGTGGAGGTAAAGCTCCATCCGGTAAAGCTCCATCCGGTAAAACACCCTCCAAAACTGCTACAGCAGCGAACCTTCCGGGCGGATACTCTCAGAATGATATACAACTGATGGCCAATGCTGTTTATGGCGAGGCACGGGGGGAACCATATACCGGTCAAGTTGCTGTTGCAGCGGTTATTTTAAATAGGGTGGAGAGTGTATCTTTTCCTAATACCATTTCGGGAGTGATTTTTGAACCTGGGGCCTTTACGGCTGTTGCGGATGGACAGATTTGGCTGACACCGAACGAAAGGGCAAAAGAAGCCGTCGTGGATGCTATCAATGGTTGGGATCCAAGCGGTAATGCAGAATATTACTTTAATCCCGATACGGCAACAAGCAAGTGGATCTGGTCAAGAGCACAAATTAAAAGAATCGGAAAACATATCTTTTGTAAGTAAAGAGGTGAAGGGAAATGATTAGGAATATAGTGATTGTCCTGCTTGTTGTAGTCGTTGCAGGAACCGCATTCTGGGGCTATCAAGAACATAAGGAAAAAAATGCTGTATTAATCAATGCGGAAAACACGTATCAGCGAGCCTTTCATGATTTAAGCTATCAAGTGGACTTATTGCATGATAAAGTCGGCAGCACATTGGCTATGAATTCTCGATATTCATTAAGTCCGGCCTTAACCGATGTATGGCGTATCACTTCCGAAGCCCAAAGTGATGTTGGACAGCTGCCGTTGACTCTGCTCCCATTCAATAAAACGGAAGAATTTTTATCTAAAATTGCAGACTTTAGTTATAAAACAGCTGTACGTGACCTTGAAAAAGAACCATTGAATGATAAGGAATATTCAACTTTACAATCCTTGTACACACAGGCAGGTGACATACAGGGCGAGTTAAGAAAAGTGCAATATCTAGTCCTTAAAAACAATTTACGCTGGATGGATGTCGAAATGGCTCTTGCATCAGGAAAAGAAAATTCGGATAACACGATCATCGACGGATTAAAAACGGTAGAGAAAAAAGTATCTGGATATGGGGAAACAAATGAGATGAATCCGACTTTTACTTCTGCACAACAGAAGGAGGAAAATTACAAAAATTTAGAAGGTAAAGTCTTTTCAAAAGAAGACGCTGTTGCTGTTGCAAAAAGATATGCGCATATTAAAAACGGCAATTTGAAGGTGAATGTTGAAGAAAACGGCAAAGGATCCGATTACGGATTTTACAGTGTAAGCATTCTTAATAAGGATACCGATAACGAAGTGAATATGGATTTGACAAAAAAAGGCGGTTATCCAATTTGGTATATCAATAATAGGGACGTTAACAAAACAAATATTGATTTGAATCAGGCATATACTAAAGCCGCAGATTTTTTAAAAGAACATGATTTCAGTTCACTTGAATTGTTTGAAAGTGCGCAATACGATAATATCGCTCTGTTAAATTTCGTGACATCAGTAGATGGAGTCAAGATTTATCCGGATTCTGTCAAGGTTAAAATAGCATTGGATGATGGATCTGTTATAGGATTTTCAGCGGACGAGTATTTAAAATCACATAAGGTTAGGGAAATTGGAAACCCAAAAATTTCTGAGGAAGAAGCAAAGAAAAAGATTAACCTAAATGTTAAAATAATGGATCAAGGGAAAGCGTTAATCATTAATGATATTGGCGAAGAAGTACTCTGTTATGAATTTCTTGGTACCATCAAAGAAGATACATACCGTATTTTCATTAATGCTGATAACGGCCAAGAAGAAAAGGTGGAAAAATTAAAAAATTCCGAGCCGATATACGAAAATCTTATGTAATTCTTTTATAATTCACTTACTATCATAGGGGAATGTGCCTAGTCACTTTCCCTTTTTCTTATTTCATGACATAAGAATATAAACTATTTATGGATTATATGGAAAAATTTTATGCTATCTCCTTCTTTAGTGGCTATCATAGAATGCGAAGGACGTGGTGATATATTAATGCTGGAACAAAAATATTCTTCTCAAAATGATAAGATCAAATGTATGGTTGTAGAAATGGAAGCTGGGTGTTTATATAAACTTTCCCATCAATTTAGCGACTGGAAAAATTGCATTTTCTTGTGGACGGAACTCAAGTGAACGTTACATTTTCTAATTAGGACAATATCGATGATTCAACTATTTTTGCCGGATGTAGAAACATTTGTGAAGATTCAAAGAAGGCATTACGTTCGTCTGGATGTAACGCTTGATACAGCCACCCATCCCGAATGTTTTGAGTTTACTCCATTTCGTGCACTTACTGAGGACATCAGTGCCGGCGGAGCTTCTATCAGGCTTTTAAAAGGTGCAAATATAGGATCGGTTTCACAATTATATCTGTGGATAGCTCTTACTCTAAAATCAGGGCAAATCCATTACTTGCAGTTAAAAAGTCGAGTCATTCGAGTAACGGAGAAAGAACATGGTAATTTGCTACTGCACATACAATTCATTGATTCGACCAAAAATGATGTTCAAACATTAATAAGATTTATTTTTGAAAAGCAGGTGGATTTTAAAAAAAAGGCTATGAAAACATAATTGTTGATTTTTCAAACTATGTTGATTGGAGCGGAAGGCACGAGACTCCTGCGGGAGTAGCAGGTCAGGGGGAGACCTCACAGGCGCTCTGCGCCGAGGAGGCTACCCGACTGCCCGCGGAAAGCGAATTGCCTGTGGCGGAAATCAACAGGCAAGTTTAACACAGCCAAAGAAAAAAGGGTTGTATGTTTGACTGATTGAATGAAAAACAGCGATTCTTTCCATACTGATAAGATAATCAGTATGGAAGGAGCAGCTTATGAAAACATTTGAAAGGCTGTTAATTAAAGTCATTATTATCCAACTGGTCTGTTTGTTCTTTTTTCAGTTCCTTTTGAGCAGGGAGAATCATATCTTCGAATTAACTAAGCTCTCTAGGTATGAAGGTGTCAATAGCAATAATTATACGAAAATCATTGAAACCTTCAATGGAATATCAAAATAAAAGCGGCCAATCCGCTTTTTTTTTGTATGAAGTTTTTTTCATGAAGGAAACTATTAATGACCTTTTAAATCGAAAGTGTACAAAAGCGATTTTGGATGTACACGCCCTTTTATTAATGATTTTTCCGTTAATTGTGATAAAATGAAAGGGTATTAAATAATCAGCATGATTGTAGGATTCTTGGGAGGATTTATGGAAAAAAAATTATCAGTTGCAATCGATGGACCAGCTGCTGCTGGAAAAAGTACGGTTGCTAAAATTGTTGCAGAAAAGTTCAATTACATATATGTGGATACAGGTGCAATGTACAGGGCCTTAACCTATAAAGCTCTGAATCATCAGGTTCCTTTGAATGATGAACAAGCTTTATTTGAGATTCTTATTAATACAGAAATTGAATTAAGACCGAGTGAAAATGGGCAGTTGGTGTTCTTGGATAATGAAAACGTTACAGCCCAAATCAGAAACAATGAAGTGACTGGATCTGTATCAGAAGTGGCGAAGCACCGGAGTATCCGAGAAGAAATGGTGCGCAGGCAACAGAATTTTGGTGAAAATGGTGGAGTTGTCATGGATGGAAGAGATATCGGGACACATGTGTTACCTAATGCCGAAGTAAAAGTATTTCTAATTGCCTCTGTAGATGAACGAGCTCAGCGGAGACATCAAGAAAATATTTTAAAAGGTTTTCCATCCGATATTGAAAAGTTAAGAGAAGAAATTGCAACAAGGGACAAGCTGGACTCGGAACGCGAAGTAGCTCCCTTGAAAAAGGCAACAGATGCAATAGAAATTGATACGACTTCATTATCGATTCAAGAAGTGGCTGAAAGTATCATGTCTTTGATAGAAGAGAGGAAAAGATGAAAGTGGATTTTTACACATTTGCCAAAAACGTCGTAAAAAGCGTTTTAATGCCTTCGTACAGGGTTAAAACTCTTGGGAAGGAACACTTCCCTAAAGATGGAGGGGTATTGATTTGTGCCAATCACATTGATAATTTGGATCCGCCTATCGTTGGCATAACTTCTCCAAGGGATATTCACTTCATGGCGAAGGAAGAGTTGTTTCATGCACCGGTTTTAAAGGGTATTTTACCTAGAGTAAATGCCTTTCCCGTAAAGCGGGGCAATAGCGATCGGGAATCTCTTAGAAAAGGTTTAAAGCTTTTAAAAGAAGGTAAGGTGCTTGGACTGTTTCCGGAAGGGACAAGAAGTAAGACAGGTGAATTGGGAGAAGGTTTGGCTGGAGCTGGATTTTTCGCTTTGCGTTCTGATGCAGTCATTATTCCTTGTGCAATTATTGGTCCCTATAAGTTTTTGCGTCCATTAAAAGTGGTTTATGGTCCACCAATAAATTTTACTGAATATCGGGAAAAGAAGATTTCAGCCGATGAAGCAACCAAGATTATTATGGACCAAATCGGAAAATTGATTTCTGAGCATAAATAATCCTTCATACTTGACAATTTTATGATTTTGTTAGAATTTATAAAATAGGGGTATAGTTCCGTTTTAGGAATGAAAAGGGAAAAAACCTTGTTACTCTAAAAAAGCTGTTTTTATCTTTATTAGGAAAGTGTTTTTATTGAACCACTTTAAATAAAATATGTGGCCGATGAAGAGGAAATTTGCTGATCAGTCATGGGTTAAGGAGGAGTTAGTAATGACAGAAGATATGAATCAGGTAGAAGTGAACAATTACAAAGTTGGGGATCAAGTAAAAGCAACCGTTTCAAAGGTAGAAGAAAAACAGGTTATTGTAGATGTAGAAAACAGCAAGTCAGATGGAATTATTCCAATCAGTGAGCTGTCCAGCCTTCATGTCGAAAAGGCGTCAGATGCCGTTTCGGAGGGGGATATATTGGAGCTTGAAGTTATTAAAGTAGAAGAAGAAGCTCTTATTCTATCAAAACGTAAAATTGATGCGTTAAAGGCATGGGATGACCTGGAACAAAAATTTGAAAACGGAGACGTATTTGAGGCAGAAGTAAAAGATGTTGTCAAAGGCGGTCTTGTTGTAGATCTAGGCGTACGTGGTTTTGTTCCAGCTTCTTTAGTAGAAGACTACTTCGTTGAAGACTTTTCTGATTACAAAAACAAAACTTTAACATTCAAGATTGTTGAGCTTGAGAAGGATAAGAATCGTTTAATTCTCTCCCATCGGGCAGTCGTGCAAGATCTAAAAGAAAAACAAAAAGCAAATGTTCTTGATAGAATTGAAAGCGGGCAAATACTCCAAGGAACGGTACAAAGGATTACCGACTTTGGTGCATTTGTCGATATTGGAGGGGTAGACGGACTTGTCCATATTTCGCAGCTTTCTCATGAGCATGTAGATAAGGCATCAGATGTCGTTACCGAAGGCGATGAAGTGCAGGTGAAAGTTCTTTCTATTGACCGCGATAATGAAAGAATTTCACTATCCATAAAGGATACTCTTCCGGGGCCTTGGGCAGATATTTCTGATAAAGCCGCGAAAGGATCTACACAAAAAGGCATCGTTAAACGCCTTGTTTCTTTCGGAGCATTCGTGGAGATTTTCCCAGGAGTAGAAGGGCTTGTCCATATTTCGCAGATTTCACACAAACATATAGCAACACCGCAGGAAGTGTTAAAAGAAGGTCAGTCTGTCGAAGTGAAAGTTCTTGATGTAAATGAAAAAGAACAACGTTTATCATTGAGTATCAAAGAACTTGAAGATCCGCAGTCCAATTACACATCAGATTATGAACTCCCTGAAGAAACAAAGGGCTTCCAGCTGGGTGAAATGATTGGTGATCAATTGAAAAAACTAAAATAAGAAAATAATGGTGATAGCCTTGGAGAGAGCAAAACGAAAATTAGAGCATATAGATTTTGCATTAAAAACAGGTCAGCAGCGTAAATCCGGACTAGAAGATATTTCGTTTATTCACCAGAGCTTACCAGGAATTTCTTTGAATAATGTGGACCTTACAGTAGAAATTGGCGGACTTAAATTAAGTTCGCCAATTTTTATAAATGCAATGACCGGAGGCGGTGGTCCTGAAACGGAAAAGTTGAATGGGGATTTAGCCATTGCTGCAAGGGAAACAGGAATTGCTATGGCAGTTGGATCACAAATGGCAGCCATAAAGGATTCCAGTCAGCGTGCATCCTTTAAAGTAGCAAGACAGGAGAATCCTAATGGAGTACTGATTGGAAATTTGGGAGGTGAAGCAACTGTAGAGCAAGCAAAGCGAGCGAGCGATATGATTGAGGCTGACGCTCTACAGATTCATCTCAATGTCATTCAAGAGCTAACAATGCCTGAAGGAGATCGGAATTTTGCAGGTACATTATCACGTATTGAAGAAATCAACAGAAGCCTTGGGGTTCCATTGATTGTAAAAGAAGTCGGGTTTGGAATGAGTAAGGAAACGGTTGAACAATTACTTTCCGTTGGAGTTTCGATTATTGATGTGGGCGGGTTCGGCGGAACGAATTTTGCGAAGATTGAAAATGAAAGACGAGCGAAAATACTCAGCTATTTTAATGAATGGGGTATTCCAACTGCTGCCTCAATAGTAGAAGCGGTAAATGTTTCACCTGCGCTCTCTGTTATAGGATCAGGAGGTATTCAAAGTCCTTTAGAAATTACAAAAAGCCTAGCCTTAGGAGCAAAAGGTGTAGGTTTAGCAGGCCATTTCCTAAAACTGCATAAAGAATTGGGCTTGGCACAGTTAATTAAAGAAATAAACTACATACATGAAGATTTAAAAATCATTATGACAGCCGTTGGAGCTGTTAATATTTCTGAATTAAGGAAATCAAAAATAGTTATTGCTGGCAATACCTATCATTGGTTAACTCAAAGAGGTATTGATTGCTCGACATATGCTAAATGACACAAAAAGAAGCATCTCTAATTGTTCAAAGACAATCGGATGCTTCTTTTTTTATTTAGCTGTTTCTTTTTCTTGCCTCTTCCGGGCTTTCCATTATAGTGGCTCCTTTTTTATCCAGTGATTGGTCTGTATCAGATTCCACCCGTTTACTTTCTTTCAATTTCTTTTCTTGACGATCTTTACCCATGAGTACACCTCCTTTTTATAAATAACTTAATGAACAGTTTTATGTATAGGTATTACAAGAACTCATTAAAAATTGTGCTTTACGTTTATTCTTTAAATAAACAAGCCATAATGTTTCCTAAAAGGGGGAAGCTACATGGATGGAATTTTTTTTTATTGGATGTCATGGATAGTTTGGGTCATTGTCATGTATTTTATTCCAAAGACGGTTCCATTTCGTTTTGATTTTCTTTTTCATCTGTTAGCTGTCATGGTTTTAGCAGGATATAATCTGGAGGTTTCCTTGCTTTCTATACATATGAGCGGTTTATATCTTATCTTTATACTTTGTGTGTACATAAGGAAGCAATCAATCATCAAGATTATAGAGCTGATCACCGGTTGCCTTATCATCACCCTTGCTTATGCTAGTTTTCAGTTATTTTCTATGCTTGATCCCATTTGGCTCATTATGAAACCTTCTTACCTTTTGTGTATTTTTCTGAATTATCTTATCCTATTACTTTTTAAAAATTGGAAACATCGCTTGTTCGTCCTATTAGTTGGGTTAATTATGGGTGACCTCGTCTATTCGGGATTGCTTGTCTATCATTCATTGTCTTATGAAGCTCTAACATACGCATGGCATGATACTGCAGTACTGATATTGAGTGCGAACATAGTCTGGAGACTATTGGAACTTATGAGTAGATACATTTTTTTATCATCTCAATCGAGGTTTTTATCAAAGCAGAGAAAAGGGAATTTTAATCAATGAAAATTTCTGACTTAACTATTAATAAAGTCGGAATATACGGTATGAGGATAAATGCTCGGTTTTATCCAATAAGCAAGAGTGTATTTGGAATTAATTGGAATCGGAAGGCTTTTATGCATACAAACATTGTTGATTGTCGAGAAATTTGTTACTATAGGATAGTTAGAGGTCTGTAGATAAATCGTAATATGCTCTAATCAAATAAAAAGGAAGCTGAATGCCGAAAGCTTTTTTCGGCTATCTTCATTTTTTTGGGCTGTTTTTAATCACGTTTTACCATGCTGAGAGTTCAGCTTCATGTCACCTGAGGAACAGGGGAAGTGAATTGGACAATCAGCCTGTAAATACTTGATACGTTTAACTAACTATCAGTGGGGAACTCTCTTACTGATGGAAGTTTCCTTTATATGATGGTGGATGCAGCCTTTTCCTTGAAAAGGAAATAATGAAAATCAACAATGCAGACGCAATACTAAAAAAATGCATTCATGAATTTCGTGACTTTGACAGAGATATAGTAGCAGAAAGGGTGAATAGCAATGCCAAAACCGGTAATTGCGATAGTCGGTCGGCCGAACGTAGGTAAATCGACAATCTTTAATAGAATAGTGGGAGAACGTGTTTCAATAGTGGAGGACGTTCCAGGAGTAACAAGAGACAGAATTTATAGTTCAGGTGAATGGTTGACACATGATTTTAACATAATTGATACAGGCGGGATCGATATCGGTGACGAGCCGTTCCTCGAACAAATTCGCCAGCAGGCGGAAATTGCCATAGACGAAGCCGATGTAATTATCTTTATGACGAATGGTCGTGAAGGAGTAACAGCTGCAGATGAAGAGGTTGCAAAAATACTCTTTAAATCGAAAAAACCTGTCGTTCTAGCGGTCAATAAAGTCGATAACCCAGAAATGAGAGATCAAATCTATGATTTCTACGCGTTAGGTTTTGGAGATCCATTCCCAATCTCTGGATCTCATGGTCTTGGTCTTGGAGACCTTTTAGATGAAGCGGCAAAACATTTCCCTAAATTCAGTGGTCAGGATTATGCCGATGATGTTATTAAATTTAGTTTAATTGGCCGACCGAATGTTGGTAAATCATCACTAGTCAATGCCTTGCTAGGAGAAGATCGGGTTATCGTCAGTGATATTGAAGGCACGACTCGTGACGCGATTGACTCACCGTATAAATATAATGGTAAAGAGTATGTCATTATTGATACTGCAGGGATGAGAAAAAAAGGGAAAGTGTATGAAAGTACGGAAAAGTATAGTGTACTTCGTGCATTGAGAGCAATTGAACGTTCGGACGTTGTTCTTGTCGTCTTGAATGCGGAAGAAGGTATCCGTGAGCAGGATAAAAAAATTGCTGGATATGCCCACGAAGCGGGTAGAGCGGTCATAATTGTCGTCAATAAATGGGATGCTATTGAGAAAGATGAAAAAACCATGAAGGACTTTGAAGAAAAGATTCGTGCTCATTTCCTATTCTTAGATTATGCGCCGATCATTTATCTTTCTGCCCTAACAAAAAAACGTACACATACGTTGATACCAGTCATTGATCAAGCTAGTGAGAATCATGCTATCCGTGTTCAGACAAATGTATTGAATGAAGTGGTTATGGATGCAGTGGCTATGAATCCGACACCAACTCATAATGGGAACCGTTTGAAAATTTACTATACGACCCAGGTAGCCATTAAGCCGCCAACTTTTGTTGTATTTGTTAATGATCCAGAGTTAATGCATTTCTCATATGAGAGATTTTTAGAAAATCGAATTCGGGACGCCTTTGGATTTGAAGGAACACCGATACGCATTTTTGGACGCCAAAGAAAATAGAAAGGGCGGTATGTACAATGGTGAACGCAAAAGAAAGTATCGCAGTTATTGGTGCAGGGAGCTGGGGAACTGCTTTAGCGATGGTATTAGCTGATAATCAGCATGAAGTAAGGTTATGGGGTCATAATCCGAAACAAATTGATGAAATAAATCAAGCTCATACTAATAAAAAATATTTGCCGGGAATTGAACTTCCATTAGGAATTAAGGGATATTCTTCAATCGAGCAGGCTTTAGTTGGAATTGAAATAATTATATTGGCTGTGCCGACGAAAGCCTATCGTGAAGTGCTTGGTCAGATTGAGGCAGCTCATGATAAGCCTTTAACAATTGTTCATGTAAGTAAAGGTATTGAGCCTGATTCGCTACTTCGTATTTCAGAAATGATTGAAGAAGTATCTTCAACAGATTGGCTTAAAGATATTGTGGTCCTTTCTGGGCCAAGTCATGCTGAAGAAGTCAGTTTACGTCATCCAACAACTGTTGCCGTTTCTTCAAAAAATATGAATGCGGCAGAAAAGGTTCAGGACATCTTTATCAATCATAATTTCCGTGTGTATACAAACCCAGATTTGATTGGTGTCGAAATCGGAGGAGCTTTAAAGAATATAATTGCTTTAGCTGCCGGTATTACGGACGGGTTAGGCTATGGGGATAATGCGAAGGCTGCCTTAATTACACGGGGATTGGCTGAAATCTCCCGTCTAGGTGTAGCCATGGGCGCTAATCCACTCACTTTTTCAGGATTAGCGGGTATTGGTGACTTAATTGTAACTTGTACAAGCGTACACTCCCGTAATTGGAGAGCAGGAAATATGCTTGGAAAAGGACAAAAGCTTGAAGAAGTTTTAGAAAACATGGGGATGGTTGTTGAAGGTGTAAGAACAACTAAAGCTGCCTATCAACTAGCTCAAAAGTACGAGGTGAATATGCCGATTACAGAAGCCTTGTACGATGTCTTGTTTAATGGTGAAGAAGTGAAACAGGCAGTTGATCTCTTGATGAATCGTTCGAAAACGAATGAAATGGAAGAACTCTTTAACATTTTGGATAGCAGACAGCAGGATTAACCTCAAATCTGTAGTTTCAATAAAAGAATTTCATTAAAATGGGCATTCGAGGATGCGCCTTGCAATGTATCAGCATACAATGCAACGAAAGTAAACTAGTAATTTGACCTCGGCACGGGGGATTTAGTCAAATGGGCAGAAGATATCTTAATATCTTCTGCTTTTTTTTATGAATAAATCACAAAATCACGTACAATTTCGTTTATTACAAATTTTATTTTTATTTTAAATACTTATTTATTGTTTTTTTTATTTGATTTTTACAAATTATGAATAAATGAATAGATTATTCAAGTTTGCATGAAATTTCTACTAATTCCCTTATTATTTGCCTAATTTCGACTATTTTTTTTGGTATGAAAATTGCGTAGTGTAATATATTCAGAAATTTCGCAATAAGGAGGCCCTAAAAAACGTTGGTTAACTTTTAATCGTGAACACAGATAATTAGGAAGGGGAATGATAAATGCAAACAGGTCAACTCAACAGGTCTTTAAACTTATGGCATATTGTATTGCTCGGCGTTGGATATATGACCCCAATGGTTGTTTTTGATACATTTGGGATTGTTTCTGAAAAAACAGGGGGCCATGTACCGACAGCTTATGTTATTGCTCTATTAGCGATGCTCTTTACGGCTGCCAGTTACGGGAAAATGGTAAAAGTTTACCCACAGGCAGGTTCGTCCTATACTTACACCCAAAAAACGATTAATCCACATTTAGGCTTTCTTGTCGGTTGGTCATCGATGCTTGATTATTTATTTTTACCAATGGTGAATGCCGTATTAACAAAAATATATTTAACTGCTCTTTTTCCTGAAGTGTCTCCATGGATATGGGTGGTTGCTTTTGTTCTTTTAATGACGGTCATTAACTTATTCAATGTGAACTTTGCTGCCAACTTTAATAGCTTTCTTGTTTTTTTTCAAATGCTAGTCATTATCATTTTTGTCGTACTGGTTATTAAAGGAGTTATAGGTGGTGAGGGAGCAGGAGAGGTCTTCACGATTCAGCCATTCATTGGGCCACATATGGAAATGTCCACTCTCATAACAGGTGCAACGATTCTATGTTTCTCTTTCTTGGGATTTGATGCGGTCACTACGTTATCAGAAGAAACACCAAATCCATCCAAAACAATTCCGCGTGCCATTTTTTTAACTGCTTTTATTGGCGGAATTTTATTTGTGACAGCTGCCTTTTTTACACAGTTATTTTTCCCTGATGTTTCCCGTTTTGCTGACCCGGAAGCGGCATCACCTGAAATTGCCCTTTATGTTGGAGGAAAACTTTTTCAGGCGTTCTTTCTTGCAGGTACATTATCTGGTACCCTTGCTTCAGGTCTTGCATCACATGCTAGTGTTTCAAGGCTGCTATATGTTATGGGTCGAGACCAGATGATCCCGAAAAAACTTTTTGGATTTGTCCATCCTAAATATAAAACACCATTTTACAATGTCATCTTTGTTGGGGCTATATCACTGGTGGCATTATTCCTTGATTTAGTGACAGCTGCTTCCCTGATTAATTTTGGGGCTTTAATTGCTTTCACTTTCGTAAATATTTGTGTAATCATCCATGCAATTAGAAATAAAAGCTATCGTTCAGTTAAAGGATTTCTAAGTAATATCTTATCCCCGGTAATAGGGGCAGCATCAGTGTTCATTCTCTGGCTTAATCTTGAAATGAGTTCACTGATTCTAGGGGTTATTTGGGCGGTAATCGGTATTGGTTATCTTCTTTATCGGACGAAATGGTTTACCTATTCTCCTCCTCAATTTCAATTTGAAGAAGCTCAAAAAATCTAAAAAAACCAGTACAAGAAAGGTGTCATATATCTGATAAAGATGTCGTTAACGCTCATACCTGTTGTTCTATTTGGTTTTTCGTTTAGGACGTTAGCAAGAGTGTTTAGCACATTTGCTCAGTATTTAAACCTTTCAGTAGTGAAGCGGATCATAACAATACTAATGAAAAATCTAAAAAGAGCATGAAAATTAGAAAGGAAAAATGTGTACAACTCAGCTTAAAACAAATTGGAGATGCATTAGCGTTCTATGTAAAAAGGGTCCTATAGAGGGCCCTTTTTTATGTTTAAAAATTCAGTTATATTGAAGATGAGTTCAGGAGGAACTGTTTATTTTTTATCTAGCAATTCAGAAATATGTTAAAATAAAGGCTAGTGACAAAAGGAGAGTGAAACTGTGCTATCCATACCGGATGATAAAATTAGACCATTCATAACTATCACAATTGACCAACCTACATTTTCAGCTCAAAAAGTTTATGAGATACAGGAACCTTTCTTTTTTCTGATGAAGGAACAGCAAGTGTTTGCCTATATCCGCATGGAAGACCTCCCGTTAAACGATAGAACATTAACAGTCGAACAGCTTGTGCAGTATGCCTTTTCAATTGATAATGTCTGTAAGTTGCCTCCGAACATCTCTCTGCCGCTTCTTTATCAAATTATCGGTGAACCTATCGTATTGATAAAAACGGACGAAGGCATGCTTTCCGGCTATGTTAAAAGAGAAGATGTGTTAGCTGAATTATTCAAGCAGGACAGCAAACAAAATTTAGATCTGTTAAAAGTTATTTTGACATCCATTCCTATGGGGATCTTTGTAGCTGATAAAGACAGAAATATTGTTAACTTTAATGAATCAGGCTTGAAAATGATAAAGAAGCCTTCAGAACAAGTACTTAATCAACCTGCTGAGACAATCTTTAATAAGCAGCATATACATAGTGTGTTTACCAGTGGAGGCAGTATCCTCAATCAGCTGGAAATTACGGATATAATGAGTGTGCTTGTCGATTATAGCCCAATTCTAAACCATACAAAAGAAGTGGAAGGTCTTATTATCATCGTTCAGGACTTACCAATGGTTGAGGAAATGGCTATGGAAATAGAGTTGATAAAAAGTTCGAATAAGGATTTAAATGCCATTTTAGCAAATATCTACGATGAAATTCTAGTCGTTAATCAAAAAGGGGAACTGCTGCGCTACAGTGATAGCATCATTTCTGGATTCTGGGGTATGGATTTAAAGGATTATATTGGGAAAAACCTCTTGCAAATAGAGGATGAAGGGATATTTAACCCTTCGGTCACCCGGTTAGTTCTTGAGCAAAAGAAGAAAGTATCGATAGTCCAAGATACGAAAATGAAAAAGAAAGTCCTTTCCGTAGGAACCCCTGTGTTCAATGAAAAAGGAGACATTGAGCGAATTGTCATTGCATCAAGGGATATTACAGAAACAACTCAGTTAAAATCAGAGTTAAATGAAATGAGAAAAGAACTTGACTCGTTCAAAAAACAAGATCAATTTTACAAAGAGTTGATTTTCGCCAGTCCTAAAATGGAGCAGATTATTAGTCAAGTGAAGAAAATTGCCCATTTTTCATCTACCGTGTTAATCAATGGAGAGTCTGGGGTGGGTAAAGAAGTGATTGCCGAGGCAATCCATAAAATGGGTAGACGCTCCAAACAACCTTTCTTGAAAATAAATTGCGGAGCGATACCGGAAAATTTACTCGAAAGTGAATTGTTTGGTTATACGAAGGGATCATTTACCGGCGCAGATAAAAATGGAAAGGTAGGATACTTTCAACAGGCGAATAATGGCGTTTTATTCCTCGATGAAGTTGGAGATATGCCTATACACCTGCAAGTGAAATTGCTTCGTGTTTTACAGGAACAGGAAGTGATTCCGATTGGTAGCACTACACCTATACCCATTGATGTTCAAATTGTTGCTGCCACGAATAAGAGACTGGAAAAAATGGTCGAGATGGGGACATTTAGAGAAGATTTGTTCTATCGGTTAAACGTCATTCCCATTCATGTTCCGCCTTTAAGGGAAAGGCCGGAGGATATACCGCCGCTAGCTTTTCATTTTCTACAAAAGCTAAATGAGCGGTATCACCGGAATTACCATTTTTCTCCTGATGCTCTAAATATTCTGGAGGTCTATTCATGGCCGGGTAACATTCGTGAATTGCAAAACATGATTGAAAGATTGGTTGTCTCAGCGGATGAAGAAATGATTGATGCCGACTTTATCCAGAAGTTCCTTACGGTTGGCAGCGACTTCAAACAGACAAAACCAATCATAACGAGAATTCTTCCTCTTCAAGAGGCACAGGATTATGTGGAAGAGCAATTGATCATGCTTGCAATGAAACAATATAAAACTACGACGAAAGCGGCAAAAGCGCTAGGGATCAGCCAATCGTCAGTGAGCAGAAAGTATCAAAAAATCTTAGCAGAGCAAAATAAGAGAAGCGAAAAAAATGTATTATTTTGAATGAAAGCTGTTGACAAGTGTTTAACTTGTACAACGGCTTTTTTTTTATGTAGTAATTGGAAAGCTTCTCGAAGGACTTCTAAAAAGGGATGTATGCATCAGAAAATAAGCTATGCATATTTGCATAGTTTTTATAGATTTTTAAAAGAAAAATAGCTATATCCTCAATGAAACATGTTGGCATGGTTCTTGCTTGTATATATGTATAAGCAAAAAGGGAGGTAAACAGTAAAGTTTTATCAGAGCTATCTTAATTAACCTACCACTACAGATTACAAAAAAGGAGTTTTTTATATGTCAATTAATGTAGAAAATAAAACAAATCAAGTGAGCCAATTAGAAACACAGGATTATATTAAAAAAGTGCTTCAATTAATCGAACAAAAAGAAATTTCAAAAGAAGATGCTCAATGGGTAACGAAAGAAACTGTTGAAAATTTCCGTAATCATGTAAACCCAGGTTTTTTAGAATATCGGAAAACGGTAACGAAAGATACACAATTCGCAGCAGTAGAATGGTCTGACCAGGATTCCTGTTTTACAGATGTTAATGGAAAAAAATACATTGACTGTTTAGGCGGCTTTGGTATCTATAATGTTGGCCACCGTAACCCCAAAGTTGTAAAAGCCGTTACTGATCAATTGCAAAGACAAGCACTTCACAGCCAGGACTTACTAGATCCATTACGGGCAATGCTTGCTAAGATTCTTGCTGATATTACACCGGGAGATTTAAAATACTCCTTCTTTACGAACAGCGGTACTGAAAGTGTAGAAGCTGCGTTGAAATTGGCTAAAATGTACAGTGACCGATTCACGATTATTTCGACGACAAAATCATTTCACGGAAAAAGTCTTGGTTCTCTTTCGGCTACTGCAAAGGGCATGTTCCGTAAACCGTTCCTACCACTGATTCCAGGCGTACGTCATGTACCTTTCGGTGATATCGATATGATGAGGAAAACGTTTGAAAGTAGTGCACTAGTCGGTGAAGATGTTGCTGCTGTATTGTTGGAACCTATCCAAGGAGAGGGAGGAGTCATTCTGCCTCCACAAGGTTATTTGAAGCAAGTTCGAGAATTGTGTGATGAGTATGATGCGTTATTAATTTTGGATGAAGTGCAAACGGGAATGGGGCGTACAGGCAAAATGTTTGCCTCTGAGCTTTATGATGTTGTTCCAGACATTATTTGTTTAGCTAAAGCATTTGGTGGTGGAGTGATGCCAGCTGGGGCTGTTGTAGCCAATGAGAAAGTGTTTAAAAGCTGGTTCGAAAATCCGTTCATGCACACAACCACGTTCGGAGGAAACCCACTTGCCTGTGCTGCAGCCATTGCTACAATCGATGTGCTCTTGGAAGAAAAATTACCGGAGCGTGCCGCAGAAGTAGGTGAATACTTCCTTAATGGATTAAGAGAGGTAGCTAACGAGCATAAAGATAAGGTTTTGGAGATCCGTGGTCAAGGTTTAATGATTGGCATTGAGTTCCATAAAGACGAAGTAGGTTATGAATTCTCAAAAGCTCTCTTCGATAAAGGTATTTTGGTAGCGGGTACGCTTATAAACTCTAAAACAATCCGGATTGAGCCGTCATTGACAATCCACTTGGATGAAGTTGATACAGTTATCAAAGCGTTTAAAGATGTGTTGCCAGCACTAAAATCTTAATTTTAATTCAACAAAAAAAGCAGCCGAAGGGCTGCTTCAGACTGTAGACAAACTCGATGAAAATCGAGTTTGTCTACAGTTTTTTTGAGGGTTTTAAAAATTCGAACGTTGATTGGAACGTAGGGAACTCGCTTTCCGCGGGCGGTCCGGGAGCCTCCTCGGCGCCTTTGCGCCTGTGGGGTCTCCCTTGGACGCGCTTTTCCCGCAGGAGTCTCGCACCTTCCGTTCCAATCAACTTTGTTTTAACAATTAGATATAACCGCTTTTGCCTACAGTCTTTTTTGTTTTAATCGAGTAATTTGCAAGAAGTGGCAGCTTTTTATCGGACTAAATGCAAGCTAAAGGTAGTGAAATTGAAAATTAATATTTATCAATTGAATGGACAAGCAATTTATTACACAGTTTGGACAATGATTTAATTCCTTTAACGTAATTTGGTATGTTATAATAATTTCTGGAAAAAGGAGTGATTATGATATGACACCTGCTCTGCAAAAAATGTGGATATCCTTTATAGCTATGGGCTTTATGGTTATCTCTATATTTCTTATTTACTTAAGCCGCTATAAATTAAAAGGTTTTTGGAAAGGCTTAACAGCAATTATTGCATACATACTTATGATTCTAGCCGGCTTGATCATCCTTATCGTTGTTCTTAGCGGGCCAACCACTTGATAGGTGAGGAGAAATGATGAGAAATTTTTTCAAAATATTATGTTTATTATGTATCTCGGGGTTATTGACTGGATGTTTGTATCCTCAGAAGCAAAAAGTGCAAAATCAACTGCCTTATAAAGAGCAAATTCAATCTGTCCAAAGCGCAGTTGATCAATTTCAGAAAGATGAAGGCGGCATTTTACCAATTGTTACAAAAGAGGCTGAAACACCAATTTACCAAAAATACGTGATTAAGTTTTCAAAGATTTCACCCAAATATATGGCAGAACCGCCTGACAGTGCCTATGAATCAGGAGGAGTTTTTCAATATATCCTTGTTAATGTTGAAGATGATCCGACGGTAAAGCTTTTGGATGTCAGGATGGCTCAAAAAATTCAGGATATTTCCTTGAGATTGAAAGCTTATCAGCAAAGTAACGGATATCCCCCATTCAAGGAAAGGTTAGCGGATAATGTCTTTACTCTGGATTATGCAAAAATGGGTCTTAAGGAAGCCCCTACGGTCACGAGTCCATTTTCACAAAAAGACTTATATTTGGTGGTTGACGGTGAAGGCAATATTTTTGTTGACTATACACCTGATTTATATGATGTATTGCAGGGGCATGACGGAGATATTAATCCTGGTGATGATATACGTGAACTCCTTGTACAAAGTTCAGAGTTTGTTCCTGCCTATTCACTGCCATATACAATTGATAAAAAAACAAATAATCCAAAATTTCTTTCAAAATAGTCATAACCCTTCTTCTACAAAATATATTGTAGGGGAAGGGTTATTTCTTTATTTTTATTTCATCTTACTTTTAAAATAACAACCCTTATATAAAATTTCTGGTGGAGGAAGGGATTAAACCAGGGAAATAATTGGAATAAATTTTTAGGACAACATCATAGATATATAGTGTCCTAAATAAAAGTAAATGGATAAACGAAATCCCAAAACTCTAATTCGGGAGGGGATACCTTGGAAAAGGTAGATATTTTCAAAGATATAGCTGAGCGGACCGGTGGCGACATTTATTTAGGTGTGGTCGGTGCCGTCAGAACTGGGAAATCCACATTTATTAAGAAATTCATGGAGCTTGTTGTTATTCCGAATATACCGTCAGAAGCTGACCGTGCCAGGGCACAGGATGAATTGCCTCAAAGTGCCGCTGGAAAAACGATTATGACGACAGAACCTAAATTCGTACCGAATCAGGCAGCGTCAATTCAGGTAGCGGAAGGGCTTGAAGTGAACATTCGTTTAGTCGATTGTGTGGGTTATACAATACCTGGGGCTAAAGGGTATGAAGACGAAAATGGTCCCCGTATGATTCATACTCCATGGTATGAGGAGCCGATCCCGTTTAATGAAGCAGCTGAAATCGGCACACGAAAGGTAATCCAGGATCATTCCACTCTAGGAGTAGTAGTTACTACGGATGGATCAATTGGAGAAATTCCACGCAGTGATTATTTAGAGGCGGAAGAGAGGGTTGTTGAAGAATTGAAGGAGGTTGGCAAACCATTTATTATGATTGTCAATTCCGTTCAGCCCCATCACCCAAATACAGTCGCACTAAAGGAGTCTTTACAGGAAAAGTATGATATACCTGTATTGGCCATGAGTGTTGAAGGGATGCGGGAATCAGATGTATATAGCGTCTTGCGTGAGGCCCTATATGAATTTCCTGTTCTTGAAGTCAATGTGAATCTTCCGAGCTGGGTAATGGTTTTGCGGGAGGATCATTGGTTAAGGGAAAGCTATCAGGAAGCTGTTAAAGAGACCGTGAAGGACATTAAACGCCTAAGAGATGTCGACCGTGTAGTCGGTCATTTCAATGAATTCGAGTTTATCGACCGTGCTGCTCTTGCAGGTATTGAGATGGGTCAGGGTGTGGCTGAAATCGACCTTTACGCACCAGATGAACTCTATGATGATATTTTAAAAGAAATTGTCGGTGTGGAGATACGGGGGAAGGATCATCTCTTATCTCTGATGCAGGACTTTGCCTATGCCAAGGCCGAATATGATCAGGTTGCAGATGCATTAAAAATGGTTAAACAAACGGGTTATGGCGTCGCAGCCCCTTCTCTTAATGATATGAGTCTAGATGAGCCGGAAATTATCCGTCAGGGAGCCAGGTTCGGGGTAAGGCTCAAAGCTGTAGCCCCTTCAATTCATATGATCAAAGTCGATGTTGAATCGGAGTTCTCACCAATCATTGGAACGGAAAAGCAGAGTGAAGAATTGGTTCGATATTTAATGCAAGATTTCGAAGACAATCCACTTTCCATTTGGAATTCTGATATTTTCGGCCGAAGCCTGAGTTCTTACGTAAGAGAAGGCATTCAGGTGAAATTAGCGATGATGCCGGATAATGCACGTTACAAATTGAAAGAGACGCTGGAAAGGATTATTAATGAGGGCAGTGGGGGATTGATTGCTATCATATTATAAAAAGGTTAAAAGCTGGACCAACTCCTTCATCGGATTGGTCTTTTTAGAATTTAATAAGAATAAAAAAATGGGTGATACCTTTTTGGCTTAACATTAGGTCGTACTGGCTTCTATGTTGCCAAAGTAAGAGAGGGAACAATTATTTTCCTGAAAAATTTCTCTTGATGGGAGTTTCTTTCTTGAAAATCTGGATGTTTTTCCGGTATAATCTCTAAAAGCCCTATGGCTATGCGATTTTCAGTAATATAACAAGTTTAATTTCTATAAAAAAGGGAAATGATGAATAGCGAAAGACAAAATTTATAATATATACAATTATTTATGAAAGAATTCCCATTATTTTTTGAATTCCCTTGCTAAGCTAATAGGATTTGTGATAATCTACATACAGAAAACGCGTTATATCAGCGATTTCAACCTGTTTTAAAATTTCTAGGTGCATTTTTTGGGAAATTATTTCAGCTGGGTTAACCCTGATTATCAGGGAACGGAAATTTTTGACCGAAACTAATATCAAATCACTATTATAGTGTTGTAATAATGATTTTTTATAAAATCCTTTTGGGAGGAGGTGAATGGCATGAACAAAACAGAATTGATTAATGAAGTTGTTACAGCAACTGAAATTTCTAAGAAAGACGCTACAAAAGCTGTTGATGCTGTTTTTGATACAATCTTAGAAGCTCTAAAAAACGGTGATAAAGTCCAATTAATTGGTTTCGGTAACTTTGAAGTTCGTGAACGTGCGGCTCGTAAAGGTCGTAACCCGCAAACTGGTGACGAAATCGAAATTGCAGCTAGCAAAGTGCCAGCTTTCAAACCTGGTAAAGCACTGAAAGATGCAGTGAAGTAACTCTACCATTACATACGGGTGCTTAACCGGAAAAGGGCCGCGTGCAAACGCGGCCCTTTTTTTGCTTCTTAATTTCTATCTGTGATAATATAAAAGACAGTGAATACTTTAGATAAGGTGATTTTGATAAATTTATTCAAAAGGATCTATCATTATGAAAAAAGCAAATCCGACAAAGCTAATTTCGAGTTCACTATAAGCTAATACATAGCAGTTAGGCATAGGTTTGCTTTAAAAATAGGAAATATGAATGTCAGGGTGAAACGCCATGCATTTTTTTCTGAATACATATTATTTATTTATTAGGAGGTAAGTTTAAATGGCTAATGTTGACCATGCCAAAATTGAAGAAGCGGTGAAAATGCTTCTTGAGGCTGTTGGGGAAGACCCTACTAGAGAAGGACTGCTTGATACCCCTGGCCGTGTAGCAAGAATGTATGAAGAAATTTTTTCCGGACTTACTCAGGATCCAAAAGAATATTTCGAAACTGTTTTTGGAGAAGACCATGAGGAACTTGTCCTTGTAAAAGATATCCCGTTTTACTCCGTCTGTGAACATCATTTAGTGCCTTTTTACGGAAAAGCTCATGTAGCATATATCCCGAAAAATGGGAAAGTTACAGGCTTAAGCAAGTTAGCCCGAGCTGTAGAGGCAGTTTCAAAGCGTCCACAACTCCAAGAGCGCATCACCTCAACAGTAGCGGACTCCATAATGGAAAAGCTTGAACCTCATGGTGTCATGGTGGTAGTAGAGGCTGAACATATGTGTATGACAATGAGAGGTGTCAAAAAACCCGGATCTAAAACAGTGACTTCAGCTGTAAGAGGAACGTTTGCTAAGGATCATCGTACAAGAGCTGAAGTACTGGCATTCATTAAAGACTAAGGATATGGGGGGGGAGAAAATGAATGAAAAAAAGATCTTGAATGATTTTGTGGTAATTAAAGCCATTGAGGATAGTGTAAATGTCATCGGTTTAACTAGAGGAACGGATACTAAGTTTCATCACTCTGAAAAACTCGATTCAGGGGAAGTGATGATTGCACAATTCACAGAGCACACTTCTGCGATTAAAATCAGAGGGAATGCAAAGATTTATACTCCATTCGGTGAGATTGAAAGTGATTCGAAAAAGAATCCTTATGACAAGTAAAATCTTGTCCCTAATTGGTTATGTTTTAAATCAATCATCTGATATCACGTTTTAACAAGCTGTAAATTTCCCGCATCCATTTTTTTGAATGAACATAAGACGATGGTTTCCTTATTTATGGAAGTTTCATTTTATAAACGTTGTCCATTTCATCTGATTGTTTTTATGGTATAATAATGTGTATTTTACACAGACAGAAACCAATATGTATGAAAAAAAATTATCTTTCGGGGATGCAAGGGTGATCTCAATTGTTAAACATAACGAACGACTTAATTCAATTAAAACAATTAATAGAAACCAAAGCTCAACATCCATATTTATTGAAATATATTCAAAAGCCAAGCTTAGACGACGATAAACTGTTATTGCTTTGGGGATTGTTTAACGATGTGGACGTTTTAAGCGAAGAACGGAATCAATACATTATTTCAACTATGTTAGTGCAAATAGCTCTTGATACCCATGAAATAGTGTCAAACTCGGGCGAAGGAATAGAGTTGCCTGAGGAATTGAAAAATCGGCAATTACAAGTTCTTGCTGGTGATTATTATAGCGGCTTATACTATCAAGGGCTTGCCGGTGTAGGTAATGTTGAGATGATTCGTATACTATCAAGCGCCATTAAAAAAATAAATGATCATAAAATCATTCTTTATCAACAACGGTCCATTAAGGATGTACCAACGCTTATAACGACAATTAAAGCGATTGAGGCTTCGCTGATTTTTAAATTGGCTGATTATTATAATCAGCCTGCCTGGATTGACATCTCAGAAGACCTGCTTCTTTTGAATCGGCTGCAAGCTGAGATGAGAAACTATCTAACGTCTGGTCAATCGGTAGTTTTTGATGTCTTAAGAGACATATCTTTTGATGATTCGAATAGTAATGATGCTTCAGAAAAGGAAGCACAGATACGGAATCAATTCGAAAAGTGTCTGAGGGATGCCAGGCAATCTGTAAAGCTTTCGATGCAGAAGCTAGTAACTAAGAATGACTATTTACTTCAAAGAGTAAATGTAATTTTGAAACAAACTGAGAGTGAAGTAATTTCATACGTGAAAGAAGGGTGAGTCATGGAGCAGTCTAAAGAGCAAAAAGTTCATCATGTTTTTGAAAAGATTTACGGTAATTATGACAAGATGAATTCCCTCATCAGCTTTAAGCAGCATCTTAAATGGCGGAAGGCTACAATGGCTATAATGAATGTCCCAAAAGGCGCCCATGCACTTGATGTATGCTGTGGAACAGCGGACTGGACCATTGCCCTTGCTAATGAAGTAGGACCTGAAGGAAAGGTTGTTGGCCTAGATTTTAGTAAAAACATGCTAAAAATTGGCGAACAAAAGGTGAAAGAACTCAATTTAGATCAAGTTTCCCTTTTGCACGGGAATGCGATGGAACTTCCTTTTGAGGATAATAGCTTTGATTATGTCACAATCGGATTCGGGTTGCGGAATGTTCCTGATTACATGAAAGTGCTCAAAGAATTAAACCGTGTTGTCAAACCGGGTGGAATGGTCGTTTGCCTCGATACCTCACAGCCAACAATGCTTGGGTTTAAACAGGGCTATTATTTTTATTTTCGTTTCATAATGCCCGTGTTTGGCAAATTATTCGCTAAAAGTTATAACGAATATTCATGGCTGCAGGAATCGGCGCGTGATTTTCCGGGCATGAAAAAGCTTGAAAGCATGTTTAAACAGGCAGGAATGGAAAATGTCAGTTACAAGGCCCATTTCGGCGGTGTTGCAGCAACACATTTCGGGTACAAGCCTTCAAATTAAGCATAATAGCAATGGACAAAGCTGGGTGAAATGTATGAAATTTAAAATGATGTATTCCTTTTTGAATACAGATTTGCAATTAATAGAAAAAAAACTAGAAGCTGCAATTGAAGCCGATTCCACTGTTTTAAGGGAAGCTTCACTGCATTTACTGCAATCCGGCGGAAAACGAATTCGTCCGGTATTCGTCCTTTTGGGTGCGAAGTTTGGCGATTATGATATTCATGTCGTGAAGCATGTTGCAGCAACATTGGAACTAATCCATACTGCTTCTCTCGTACACGATGATGTTGTTGATGATGCGGACTTACGCAGGGGATCTGCAACTATAAAATCAAAGTGGGATAATCGTGTCGCCATGTATACAGGCGACTTCATTTTTGCACGGGCACTAGAAATGATGGCAGTAATTGAGTCGCCGCTTGCGCATCAAATTCTCGCGGATACTATGGTTGAACTATGTCTCGGAGAAATTGAGCAAATTAAAGATAAATACAATTTCAATCAAAATTGGCGGATTTATTTCCGAAGAATCAAACGAAAAACAGCATTACTCATTGCTTCTAGCTGCCAGTTGGGAGCTATTTCGGCGGGCGTTGATGAGAAAATTCATCAAAAGCTATTTAAATTTGGTTATTATGTCGGGATGTCTTATCAAATTACTGATGATATCTTAGATTTTACGGCTTCGGAAGAGGAACTTGGGAAACCGGCCGGAAGCGATTTGATTCAAGGAAACATTACTTTACCAGTATTGATTGCGATGGAAGATCCAAAGTTGAAAACGCTTATCGAAACAGTTCGGGAAGATACGTCTAAAGACGAAATGACCCATATTATTAATGCTATAAAATCTTCAGGCGCCATTGAGCAAGCTGCTAGAATCAGTGACATGTATTTAGAAAAAGCTTTTTCCGAGTTGAAAGGTCTTCCTGCTATAAAGGCGAGGAAAACATTATCTGATATAGCGAAAAATATCGGAAAAAGAAAGTTTTAGGACTTGGAGTTGCGAAACTCATCAAACAATGGTAATATTCTAAAAGGATTGCCTTATATAGGCAAATAACAATGATACATATTAGGAGTGACAATTATGGAAAGAACATTTTTAATGGTAAAGCCTGACGGCGTTCAACGTAATTTAATCGGTGAAATCGTTTCCCGCTTTGAAAAGAAAGGCTTCCTTCTAGCAGGAGCGAAATTAATGGTTATCTCTCAGGAATTAGCTGAGCAACATTATGGTGAGCACAAAGAACGTCCTTTCTTTGGCGAATTAGTGGACTTCATCACTTCAGGTCCTGTCTTCGCAATGGTTTGGGAAGGTGAAAATGTAATCGCAACTGCACGTCAAATGATGGGTGCTACTAATCCTAAAGATGCAGCAGCAGCTACAATTCGTGGGGACTTTGCAGTAACTGTAGGCAAAAACATCATTCACGGATCAGATTCAGCTGAAAGTGCTGTTCGTGAAATTGGCTTATTCTTCAAAGAAGAAGAACTTGTTGAATATTCTAAACTTGTTAACGAGTGGGTTTATTAATAGTTAGTTAATAAATTTCAAAAAAGCGGGTCTGTCGTCCTTGTGCGATAGAACCTGCTTTTTTTTTGAATCTTTGACTATTTTACCTGTCACAAGTCGTAAAGAGCCGTTTTTTAAAGAATAATTAGCCCTCTCCGATATATAAAGAGAAGAACTACTTTTACAAAGGGAGTCGTAGGGATGCCTCAAGAATATGAAGAGTTTATTCGAAAAATCAAAATGTTGACAGGAATTGATTTGTCATTATATAAGGAAGGGCAAATGAAACGGCGCCTCACTTCACTTTATGAAAAAAGAGGTTATCACTCATTTCGTGAATATTATAAAGACATTCAAACAAGTCCCAACGTTTTAAATGAATTTTTAGACAGAATGACAATTAATGTTTCGGAGTTTTATCGAAACGCGAAAAGATGGGAAGTATTGGAGAAAAAAATTCTTCCCTCTTTATTAGAAAACAAAAAAAGGTTGAAAATATGGAGCGCTGCCTGTTCAACTGGTGAAGAACCATACACAATTGCAATGATTTTATCCAATCTTGTTCCCTTTAGCCAGATAGAGATGCTAGCGACGGATTTAGATGAGAATGTATTAGCACGTGCGAAAATGGGAGTTTACCCTGAGCGTTCTTTGAACGAAGTACCTGCCGAAATAAAAAAGAAATACTTTATAAAAGAAGAGGATTTTTATCGGGTCGATGATGAAATTAAGCGGAGTGTCACATTTAAGAAACATAATCTTCTTGCAGATCGATTTGATCAAGAATTTGACTTAGTCGTATGCAGAAATGTATTAATTTACTTCACTGAAGATGCCAAAAGTCTTTTATATGAAAAATTCAGCGCGTCATTGAAAAGTGAGGGAGTGTTTTTTGTAGGAAGTACAGAGCAAATATTTAATCCCGGAAAATATGAGTTTGAAACGATTGACACATTTTTTTATAAAAAAAGCAAATAGTAAGAACAAGGGACTGATAATGCATTCAGTCCTTTTTGATTTGCTAATTAAAAAACAGAGTCTTGATATGAGAGATTAAACTATATCGAAAATGTTGGAGAACATGTAAAATAAAAAGAAAAGTGTGTATATTCAAACAACAAATAAGGTTTTAAAGTTGTATACCCACATTTCATAAAATTGTGGTATATTGATACATATACACTTTAAAGTGCTAAAAGGGGGCTGGAAGATGAGATATTTAACAGCGGGAGAATCACATGGTCCGCAACTGACTACTATTATTGAGGGATTACCGGCAGGAATGCCGATTACGAATGAGGATATTAATGAAGAATTAGGACGCCGGCAAAAAGGGCATGGGCGTGGACGAAGAATGCAGATTGAGAAAGATCAGGCTTTTATATCTTCGGGAATAAGACATGGCTACACACTAGGTTCACCGGTTGCTTTAGTTGTTGAGAATGATGACTGGAAACATTGGACTAAGATCATGGGAAGTGAAGGGCTTTCAGAGGAAGAAGCTGAAGAAATCAAGCGTAAAATTACTCGTCCTCGTCCTGGTCATGCAGATTTGAACGGCGGTATTAAATATGGGCATCGTGATTTAAGAAACGTATTGGAACGTTCTTCAGCCCGTGAAACGACTGTAAGGGTTGCTGCAGGTGCAGTTGCTAAAAAGTTATTGTCGTTATTGGGGATTGAAGTGGCATCACACGTATTGGAAATTGGTGGAATAAAGGCTGAACCACCACAATATGAAACAATTCAGCAATTACAGCAGGTGACCGAAGAATCTTCTGTTAGATGTTTTGATAAAAACGTAGAGCAGCAGATGAAAGATGCAATTGATGAAGCGAAGCAAAAAGGGGATTCGATTGGCGGCATCGTTGAAGTCATTGTAGAAGGAATGCCAGTGGGCGTAGGAAGTTATGTTCATTATGACCGTAAACTAGATGCTAAGCTTGCAGCAGCAATTATGAGTATTAATGCGTTTAAAGGGGTAGAAATAGGTCTTGGATTTGAAGCGGCCCATCGTTTTGGAAGTGATGTTCATGATGAAATTGCTTGGGACAAAGAAAATGGTTATTACCGTAAAACCAATCGCCTTGGCGGTTTTGAAGGCGGTATGACAACTGGAATGCCGATTATTGTTCGTGGCGTTATGAAGCCAATTCCTACTTTATATAAGCCGTTGAAAAGTGTTGATATTGATACAAAGGAAGTATTTGAAGCAAGTGTGGAACGTTCCGATAGCTGTGCAGTTCCTGCTGCTGCTGTTGTTGCCGAGGCTGTAGTGGCTTGGGAACTTGCAGCTGCGATTGTTGATCAATTCCCTTCAGATCGTTATGAGCAATTGGCAGAATACATAAACTCTTATCGGGAAGAAGTAAAGGAGTTTTAAGCTATGGAATCCATGCAAATAAAAACGGCTTCCAAGCAATATCCAGTTTTAATTGGCAAACAGGCGATTAACGAGCTGCCTGATTTTATTACACATGAATTAAATCAACTAAATAAGATTTTGATTATAACCGATGAGAAAGTAGCTGAACTTCATTTACAAACTGTGAAAAAAGCTCTGATTAAGACGGGAAAACAGGTCCTGCATTATGTTGTACCGGAAGGGGAGCATGCTAAAACGTTCGAAGTGTTTTATGAATGCCAAAGCTATTGCTTATCTCAACAACTTAATCGCAAGTCATTGATTATCGCCCTTGGTGGTGGTGCAGTCGGTGATCTGGCTGGATTTGTTGCGGCTACCTTTATGAGAGGGATTCCATTTATCCAGGTTCCGACGACTCTGCTCGCCCATGATAGTGCTGTGGGCGGCAAAGTTGCCATCAATCACCCTCTTGGAAAAAATATGATTGGGGCCTTTCATCAGCCTGAAGCAGTCATTTATGACCTTGAATTTTTACAGACTCTCCCACTTCAAGAATTACGGTCGGGTTTTGCTGAAGTCATTAAACATTCCTTGATAGCTGATAAAGAGTTTTATCGGTGGTTAAAGTCGAATATTGTTGATTTGAATAATATAACGGATGAGCAATTTTTAACAATGATTACAAAAGGCATTGGCATAAAAGCGTCCATTGTCGAAGAAGATGAAAAAGAAATGGGGATTCGTGCTTTTTTAAATTTCGGTCATACACTTGGACATGCTGTTGAAGGCTCTATGGGATATGGAAATTTTACGCATGGTGAATCCATTTTAATCGGGATGGTATATGCTCTTAAATTAAGCAGTAAAGAACAGGGTCTAGATTTTAAACTTGACGAGTTTATTAATTGGGTTTCCTCTTTAGGTTATCAAACAACCATTCCTTTACAACTAGAAAAAGAAACCTTACTTAATTTAATGAAAACAGACAAAAAATCAATCAATGAAGGTGCTACCTTTGTCTTGCTTAAACAATTGGGGTCACCAATATTAATGGATATAGCCGACTCTGTGCTTATAGAGGAAATGATTGAAATGAAATAAAAAACAGGAAATGGGGGAACTGTGTGTGATAAGAGGAATAAGGGGCGCAACAACAGTAGAGAAGGACACAGAAATAGAAGTAATTGCTGCTGTTGAGCAGTTGATGGCAGAAATCATTCGGGTCAACGAGATTGATCCTGATATGGTTGCCTCTGTATTTTTTTCTGCAACGGATGAGATACGCTCTGTCTTTCCAGCCAAAGCCCTACGTAAATTCGAGGGTTGGACATATGTGCCAGTAACGTGCATGCAAGAAATACCAGTAAGCAACTCCCTTCCATCTTGTATACGGGTAATGATTCATGTAAATACAACAAAATCTCAAAAAGAGATACAACATGTTTATCAAGCCGGAGCTGTCGTATTGCGGCCGGATTTGACAAATAAAATATAAGATATGAAGTTATGAAAAATATGCTATACTATTCTCACACTTTCTCACTTTAAAGTGATAAAAATATAGAGGTGAATGACATGAAATGGAATGATGCGGTCCTTTCCTTGAAGTCTTATCAACCTGGGAAATCAACCGATGAAGTAAAAAAAATGTACGGTCTTGAAAAAATCACGAAATTAGCTTCAAATGAAAATCCTTTTGGTTGTTCTGAAAAGGTCAAAGAAAGCGTTAAGAACTCAACCCATTCTTTTGCTATCTATCCGGATGGATATGCAACATTGCTTAGAGAAGCTGTTGCAAAGCATACAGGTGTAAAAGAAACACAGCTTATTTTCGGAAATGGGTCTGATGAGAACATTCAAATCATTTCTAGAAGCCTATTGGGAGCTGGTAAGAACACCGTCATGGCAACAGGTACTTTTTCACAGTATCGCCATAATGCTACACTCGAAGGAGCGGAAATCAGAGAAGTTTCTCATATTGACGGAGCACATGATTTAGAAGGTATGCTAAAAGCGATAGATGAGAACACGGCTGTTGTCTGGGTTTGTACACCTAATAATCCAACAGGAAAATACATTCCGGAACAGGATTTATTAACATTCATTGAAAAGGTCCCGAATGATGTTCTTGTCGTATTGGATGAAGCTTATTGTGAATATGCAGTGGCTGAGGATTACCCGAAAACAAATCAATGGATCAATAAATATAAGAATTTGATTTTACTTCGCACCTTTTCAAAAATTTACGGTCTTGCCAGCTTTAGGGTCGGGTACGGATTGGCAGATGATGATATTATTCAGAAGCTCGACCCATCCCGAGAACCATTCAATGTCAATACTTTCGCACAAAAGATTGCTATTGTTGCTCTGGAAGATCAAGCTTTCATTGAAAAGTGTAATACTGAGAACCAAAAAGGACTCAAACAATATTATGAGTTTTGCAGTAAGGAAAATCTAGCTTATTACCCATCACAAGGTAATTTTATTTTCATACATTTCAAACAGGATGCGGATGTAGTATTTCAATATTTGCTAGAGCGTGGATACATTGCAAGGTCTGGAAAATCGTTCGGTTTCCCGAACAGTCTGCGTGTAACGATTGGTTCAACAGAAGAAAATGAAGGAATGATTAATGCTATCAAATCTTTCTTAAATGAAGATGCTACTTCTTCTAATTCGCTTCTTTAATCGTTTCAGCAAGTATATAGGAGCAAAAAGAAGCGGAGGAGAGAAGAGTGAAGGGAAAGGTTTTTGTAATAGGTCTAGGTCTAATTGGTGGATCTTTGGCCATGGCTGTACGCCATGCACATCCTGAAGCTGTGATTGTTGGATTTGATCTAAGCGAAAAGAATATTCAACTATCAAGGCTGCTGGGAATCATTGATGATTCAGTATCTTCTCTTGAAGCAGGAGCGTGTGATGCTGACTTAATTCTGCTTGCAGTTCCCGTAAATGAAACCGTCCAGATTTTAGCAAAATTAGCTGAATTGGATTTGAAGAGAGATGTCCTCATTTCTGATGCGGGTAGTACAAAGGAGAAAGTCGTAAAAGCGGCAAGACCATTGATAGATAAAGGTGTGGCTTTCATCGGTGGTCACCCTATGGCTGGGTCTCATAAAAGCGGGGCAGGGGCCGCCAAACTGCATTTATTTGAGAATGCGTTTTATTTACTTACTCCAGAAGAAACTGTCGAAGAAGGTAAAATTGAGCAGTTAAAAGAATGGTTAATTGGCACTAGAGCGAACTTTTTGGTAGTAACTCCTGGTACCCACGATAGACTGACAGGTGTAATCAGCCATTTTCCACATATTGTCGCTTCCGGTTTGGTTAAACAGGCAGAGACATATAGTAAGGAAAATGAGCTGATTTCTAGACTTGCAGCCGGAGGGTTCCGAGACATTACGAGAATTGCCTCAAGCAGTCCAGAAATGTGGCGTGACATATTGCTACATAATCGTGAGGTGTTACTCGTATTAATGAATGATTGGCTGAAGGAAATGGAGAATGTCAAAGAGCTTGTAATAAATGAAGATAGTGAAGAAATTCTGCGTTTCTTTAAGGATGCAAAGACTTTTAGAGATGATTTGCCAACCCATGCGAAAGGCGCCATTCCTGCCTTTTATGATTTGTATATTGATGTACCGGATTATGCTGGCGTAATTTCTGAAATTACCGGATATTTAGCTCAAGAAGGAATCAGTTTAACAAACATAAGAATTATTGAAACTAGGGAAGAAATATACGGTGTTCTAGTTATTAGCTTCCAAACGGATGTAGACCGTATTAAAGCATCGGAATGTATTTCAAGACATACAGAATATGAAACAATTCTCGCATAATAAAATAATAGTCGAAGGATGATTGTATGAATACAAAAAGTTTAAAAACGAACATTCAATCATTACGTGGTGCGATTGCTGTACCAGGAGATAAGTCCATCTCCCATCGTTCGATTATGTTCGGAGCCCTTGCCGAGGGTGAAACGACAGTTACTAATTTTCTGCCTGGAGCAGATTGTTTAAGTACTATTTCCTGTTTTAAACAGCTTGGAGTAAACATTGAACAAGATGGGCAGCAGGTCCGTATTGAAGGCAAAGGTTTTAATGGTTTGACGGAACCACGTGAAGTACTTGATGTCGGAAATTCTGGTACTACGATCAGATTAATGATGGGCATTTTGGCTGGCCAGGATTTTTCGGCTGTGTTGGTAGGTGACGAATCAATAGCTAAACGCCCGATGACCCGAGTAGTGAATCCTCTCAGTCAGATGGGAGCACACATTGATGGCCGTAAAGGAGCCGAATACACTCCGCTTTTCATAAGGGGTGGCAAATTACAAGGGTTTAGCTATAAATTGCCTGTGGCAAGCGCACAAGTCAAATCAGCTTTACTCCTTGCTGGCTTGCAGGCAGAAGGGGAGACAATCATTGTCGAACCGGAAGAGACTCGTGATCATACGGAACGAATGATAAATCAGTTTGGCGGAAAAATCGAAAAAGACGGTCAAACGATAAAAGTAAAAGGCAATCAAGTGTTCAAAGGAACCAATATTCATGTACCGGGAGATATTTCTTCGGCAGCGTTCTTTATGGTGGCTGCTGCGATTACAGAAAATAGTGAAATTGTTCTGAAGAATGTGGGCCTTAATTCGACAAGAACAGGTATTATTGAAGTTATGGAAGCGATGGGGGCAGATATAACGGTCGAGAAGAAATCGAGCGAAGGTGAGCCGGCAGGCGATATTACTGTCAGAAGCTCTCGCTTAAAAGGAACAACAATCAGCGGTGATTTAATTCCGCGCCTAATCGATGAGATACCGGTTATTGCACTTTTGGCCACCCAGGCGGAAGGAATAACAACAATCAAGGACGCAGCAGAGCTTAAAGTGAAAGAGACCAATCGAATTGATACGGTAGCCAATGAACTCTCCATCCTTGGAGCGGATATAACGCCGACTGTTGATGGTTTAATTATCAATGGACGTAAAGTACTAAATGGTGGCACGGTTACAAGCCATGGAGACCACCGTATTGGGATGATGCTGGCTGTAGCGGCATTGATCACAGATGGTAAAGTAGAACTTGAGGATCCGGATGCAATTGATGTTTCATATCCACAATTTTTTGAGCATTTGACTCATTTAATACAGTAAAGATTATAAGAAGTTTGCAGACCTTATTAGAGTCTGCAGACTTTTTTATATTTTTTTTTCGTAGATTAATCCCTTGGAATCGTTGAAAGCGCTATCATTATAGTCTTTTTTCAAATAATGACTCCTTAGAATAATAAAAAAGGTGATTATCACCAAAAAGGAGATTTACCTTTGTATGGAGAATTAACTATTAACCTTTTTTTAATGAGAATGGGGGGAGAATTTCATCAATGGAATACAGGGCTGCAGTATGGTAAACTAATGAATACTGTTTTTACTATGCACCTCACGATTAGATACAACATTTTGTACTTTATGGAAGAGAATATAAGACTATCGCGTGAGAGTGTTTGTCTAGAGACTAAGTTTATTATGCAAAAAGGAAGGAAGCAGCAATGAACACAGTAGATCAAGTTATTCAGCATTTAAAAAAAGGGGAATTAACAGAGGCTCTTAAACATATAAATCGAATTAAATCATCAGAGTCAGCCGAGGACATTTTGTTGCTGGCTGAGGAAATACTCCAGCTTGGTTTTGTAGAGGAGGCAAAAGATCTTTTTGAGCATCTACTAGAACTATATCCTGATGAAGGAGAATTGATTGTTTCATTAGCTGAAATTTTGATTGATATGGATCAAGAAGATGAAGCGATGTTAATGCTTGAAAAAGTAAGTGTAGATGATGAAGTATATCCAAGTGCATTGCTTTTGGAAGCAGACCTTTATCAACTACAGGGGATGGATGAGGTCAGTGAGCGAAAATTGATGCAGGCAAAGGGAATACTACCAGATGAGATCATCATTGATTTTGCACTAGGTGAACTGTTCTATCACCAAGGAAGAGACCAGGAAGCCATTGCAAATTACATAAAGGTTTTGGAACAGGAACAAGAAATTGCTGGAGTTAATGTCAATCAACGACTAGCTGAAGCATTAAGCAGTTCTGGGAAGTTTGAGGAAGCCCTTCCGTACTTTGAAAAGGCTCTAAATGACGGACTCGAAATAAATACGTTATTTGAGTATGCATTTACAGCTTTCCAAGCAGGTCTTTATGAAACAGCCGTGCGTAAGTTTATTGAATTGAAAGAATTGGATCATGAATATCATTCCTTATATTTATATTTGGCTAAGAGTTATGAACATCTTGAAGATTTGGAAAATGCTTTGAAAACGGTAAAAGAAGGCATCAAGGCTGATGAATTCAATAAGGAGCTTTATTTCTTCGGCGGTAAAATAGCCTTAAAAAGCGGACTTGATAAAGAAGCAGAAAATTTATTCAAAGAGGCTCTTGCTATTGATCCCGGCTATTTAGAAGCTGCACTTACTCTATTGAAACTGTATATGCATCACGAAAGATATGAAGATATCTTAGAGTGTATTGGCGAGGTTAGAAGATACGGTGAGGATGATCCGCAGTTTGAATGGATAGCTGCCGTATGTTATCAACACACAGAACAATTTAAAGAGTCATTAACCTGCTATCATAAAGCATATAATTCTTTCAAGAACAATCCAGACTTTCTTGAAAACTATGGTTTCTTTTTAATTGAAGAAGGAGACAGAACCACATCTAGAGAAGTATTTAATAAGCTGCTTGAGATAAACCCAGCAAACGATGAGTATGTGATGATTTTGGAGCGGCTTGACGAAAGTCCAGAGGAATTGTAGAGAAGAGAAAATAAAATCAAGACAGAGGAGGGAATTCATGGTGGCTGCCCCTGTTTCTGTGAATGAGAAAAAGGATTTTATTCGGTGGTTTTTAAATCATTATCAACTGAAAAGAAGAGAATGTGTTTGGATATTAAATTATTTAATGAGTCATGATCAATTAATGAAAAAGGTTCATTTTGTAGAAAATGCACAATATTGTCCACGCGGATTAATTATGTCGACACATTGTGTAGAAGAGGTTCCTTTTAGGTTCTATAAGTCCAATATTATGACGACCGATGCAGAGAAATCTTTTCATGATATCCGCTTAAACCGGGATGAAGATATTTATATTCAACTCAATTTTAAATCCGCTTATTCTTCATATCAGTACGCAGCAGTGCTTGAGAATAACCCTTTCATGCCGAAATCCACGGCTGCAAATGAAAAAGATCAGCTGCTGGCTGAGCAATTTTTGGAAAAAAGTATGCTGTATTTTCAAAGGGACCGCCTACTTAAGGAAATTGATGAAGCGCTAGATAAACATGACGAACAGGCATTTAAGAATTTAACCGAACAACTTAATCAATTAAAAGTACTTGGCTAACTAAAACGACCTTTCCGTAATCAGGAAAGGTTTTTATTTTTTATAAAACACTGATAAAATCCACATTTTTGTAAAGACTATAAGTATATGGTAAAGATGTAATAAAAAAATGGTAAAATGAAAAGGAGTTGATTTAATAAATCGGGAGTGAAGAAAAAATATGAAGTGGACAGCAAAAGATTTGGATATGTATATCCAGTCAAAAGAGTATGTGGATACTGTTTTAATTCCTTTGGTTCCCATAACATTTGGAAGTCAAATTAAGCAAACTGGTTCAATGAATGAATTTCTTACCATTTTAAGCTCGGAAATTGAAAAGCAGATGAAAGGAAGAATTCTTTTAATGCCAACTTTTCATTATTTGAGTGATGAGGAGGATAAGATTGATTTATTAAAGCGTTGGACCAACAAAGTGAAAGAAAATAATTTTAAACATATTTTTTTTCTTACATCAGATATTGAATGGAAAAAGGAAGAGCGGGAATTAGAACATAATTTAGTATGGATTCCAGCCATCCCTCTTGAAACCCTAGAAAATAACCAAGCTAGGGAAATGATTAACCAGCAGGTTCTCCAGATCCTTGATATTTTCACTTATAATTGGAAAAATGAAAAAAAGTAGGATTTTTCGCATTATTTGACACATAGTTGCCACCTTTTGGGTTTTACAAATATTGACCTTGGTAAATTATTGAGATATCATGGAAATGTCCTAGTTTTATAGTGTTGCTATTTATTGGTCCTTTGGGCTCTCAGTATAGTAATAGAGGGGGGGAAAACGCATGAGCAAGCGTAATGTTTCACGACGTCAATTCCTTAATTACACACTTACTGGCGTTGGTGGATTTATGGCGGCCGGTATGTTGATGCCTATGGTTAGGTTTGCAATTGATCCTGTATTATCAGCAGATAAAGGCGGGGATTACATTGCAACTAAACAAAAGGTAAGTGAACTGACTACCGAACCAACCCGTGTTGACTTTAGTTTTAAGCAGGTCGACGGGTGGTATGAGTCTGAAGAAACAAATACAGCTTGGGTTTATAAAATGGAAGACGGTAAAATCGTTGCTTTATCTCCAATTTGTAAACATTTAGGTTGTACGGTAGCGTGGAATACGGATAAGTCTAATCCGAATCAATTTTTCTGTCCTTGTCATTATGGCAGGTACACGAAAGATGGTGTGAACGTGAAAGGGACACCGCCGGTTTCACCTTTGGATGTCTATGACACGAAAGAGAAAGATGGAATTCTTTATTTGGGTCAACTAAAACCGCATGGGGAGGCGTAAACATTGCTAACAAAGTTATATGACTGGGTGGACGAGCGTTTAGATATTACGCCATTATGGCGGGATATTGCTGACCATGAGGTTCCTGAACATGTTAACCCCGCACATCATTTTTCTGCATTCGTATATTGTTTTGGTGGGTTAACTTTCTTTATCACGGTCATCCAAATATTGTCGGGTATGTTCTTAACGATGTACTATGTACCGGACATTAAAAACGCTTGGGAATCTGTTTATTATCTGCAAAATGAAGTTGCCTTCGGTCAAATTGTCCGTGGTATGCATCACTGGGGAGCAAGTCTAGTTATTGTTATGATGTTTTTACATACTCTTCGTGTCTTCTTCCAGGGAGCTTACAAAAAACCGCGCGAATTGAACTGGATGGTCGGCGTATTAATTTTCTTTATTATGCTGGCATTAGGATTAACAGGTTATTTACTGCCATGGGATATGAAAGCGCTATTTGCAACAAAGGTTACTTTGACAATTGTCGAATCGGTACCGTTAATGGGACCAGCACTTAAGACATTGATAGCAGGAGATCCAACAATAGTTGGAGCACAGACATTGACAAGATTCTTCGCAATTCATGTATTCTTCCTGCCTGCAGCATTATTTGCTTTACTAGCGGCTCATTTCTTGATGATCCGGAAACAAGGTATTTCAGGTCCACTATAAAAGAATTATGAACTGAGAATCATAAAAACCTTTTCATAAAGGAGGGGATTGTTCAATGCATCGTGGGAAAGGTATGAAATTCGTAGGTGACTCGCGTATCTCCGCGAACCGTAAACCGAATATTCCGAAAGATTATTCAGAATATCCTGGGAAAACTGAAGCATTTTGGCCTAATTTCCTTTTAAAAGAATGGATGGTCGGAGCTGTATTTCTTGTAGGCTATTTGTGCCTAACAATTGCACATCCGTCTCCATTAGAAAGAATAGCAGATCCGACAGATACAGCGTATATTCCGCTACCTGACTGGTATTTCCTATTCCTTTACCAATTACTTAAGTATACTTATGCATCAGGTCCGTATAATGCAATCGGGGCTCTCGTTATACCTGGACTAGCATTCGGAGCATTGCTCTTGGCACCATTTTTAGACCGTGGTCCAGAGCGTAGTCCAGCAAAACGTCCATTTGCTGTAGGTTTTATGCTATTAGCAATGGCTGGTGTTTTTTATCTAACATGGGAGTCTGCAGCCCATCACGACTGGGAAGCTTCTAAGAAGCAAGGTGCAATCGTAGAAGGTGCAGACATTGATAAAGACAGCGAAGGTTATAAACTCATGGATGCTAGTGGTTGTATTAGTTGCCACGGAGCAGAGTTAACAGGTGGAGCAGGTGCACCGAGCTTGATTGACACTGGGTTAACCCCAGAAGAGATTTCCAAAATTGCTGTCAAAGGACAAGGTGCTATGCCAGCTGGTATGTTCAAAGGTTCTGATGAAGAGTTGGCAACATTAGCTGAATTTGTTTCGGGTTTAACAGCAAAATAAAGTATTTATCGACAGCATTTTCTTCATATGCTGCCGAATGGAAAAGCTGACGACTACGGTTGTCGGCTTTTTTATTGGAAAATTGAAGCGAATCTGATAAGAAATTGAAATGAAAACTTGGATTTAAAGATCAGGAACTGTAAAATGGTTGTATTGAGAATGTAAGAGAGGTAAAAAGAATGAATGTTATTTACAGCTGGCTTGCAAATCGGCAAATGCTCTTTTTGTTATTAATTGTTAATATATTCGGAACTCTATTTGGATATTATTGGTATGGTAGTCAGTTAGCAAACACACCGACTATTTTTTTAGCATTTGTACCAGACAGTCCGACTGCTAGTTTATTTTTTGTATTTGTATTACTGGGGTTTCTTTTGAAAAGAAACTTTGGCCTAATGGAGGCATTGGCGATAATAACCCTATTCAAATATGGTTTATGGGCAGTTGTGATGAATGTACTGACATATATGACAACAGGTTCATTGCCTTGGGAAGGCTATATGTTAATGGCTTCTCATTTGGGTATGGCGATTCAAGGGATATTATATGCACCATTTTATCGAATAAAACCTTGGCATTTGGTTGTAGCAGGGATTTGGACAATACATAATGATATTATCGATTACGTTTTTGAAATGATGCCTATTTATCGTGATTTATTGGTCTATATGAATTCGATAGGTTATTTCACCTTTTGGCTTAGTATCCTTTCTATCTTTGTTGGATGGTACTTTGGTTTTAGAAAAAAGCGATTTACTCTTTCAATGATTAACTAATGGTTAGCCCCGCATTCATTTTTGTGAGTGCGGGGTTAACTTTTTATGATGAACAAGGTCTACTCATGTTTTTTGTTTCATATCGTTTTAGTAGAGATATGAGGAGGGACGAGTAGCATGTTGAAAAAATCTATATTAACCATTGCTGTTTTATTTGTCGTCTTACATTTCCCTGTCTATGCAGAATCCTCTTCAAGTTTGGAGCAATTAGATAACATTTCCGATAGTGCATTGGAAATGACAAAGTTGAAGCGATATGGAGATTCGGAAAAGATGCTTACGTTTTTTTCTGACCAGTTTATAAAAGAGACAGCGAAAGAACAGATACTTGACATGGACGAACTTAGAATTATAACTGTAGCCCATAATGAAGCATTGATGACAATAAAGGATATGAATAAGGGAGATTCTGAAAAGATAAATTCAGTTACAAAATTTAGGCTTGTTGTGGATGCTGTGAAGTCAACGCATCAGCCTCTTTGGACCGAGATGGAGGATCAAATGATGAATTCCTTCAGGCAAACAAAGGATGCCGCAATGCATCAAGACACAATAACATTTAATAATCAATTGAACTTATTCCTTTCACAATATGAAATGATATATCCAAGCTTGAAGGTCGACCTTTCTAAAGAAAAGATTCAGCAACTGGATACTAGGATTCAATACATTAATCAATACCGCCCTGAAGTAGTGAGCGATAGTGAAAGCCAAAAAGAGCTTGATGCATTGCAAAATGAATTATCGTCTATTTTTAATGATATGGGAGAAGATGATGCAGATCCTTCCCTTTGGTGGGTTATCATAACTACTGGCAGTATAATTATTATGACTCTTTCTTATGTCGGCTGGAGAAAATATAAAGGAGATCGGGAAAAACCTAAAAAAGGACATAACGATTGAAGGTAAGTGAAGAGAACTCTATATTTGACATGGTTGCATTCATTCCCTAGAATTGAGAGTAATAATAGTTTTAGGAGGATACCATGTATTTCATTTATTTGGCGATTATCATTTTAATCCCGATTTATGCACAAATGAAAGTGAAAAGTACGTATAAAAAATATTCAAACGTATCGGCTTCTTCTGGTATGAATGGTGCTGAAACTGCGAGGGCCATTTTGGATCAAAATGGACTATATAATGTCAGGGTCGAAGAAACACCTGGAATGCTCTCAGATCATTACGACCCAAGAGATAAAACGGTCCGGTTATCGACTGATAACTATCATGGGCATTCTGTTGCCGGCGTTGCTGTTGCAGCCCATGAAGTGGGACATGCGATTCAAGATAAAGAAGCTTATGCGTTCTTACGTTTTCGTCATGCGTTAGTACCTGTCGCTAACTTCGGTTCTAATATATCTTGGATCTTAATTTTAATCGGGGTGTTAGCCAGAATTCCAGGCTTATTAATAGCGGGTATCGTATTTATGTCAGCAGCAGTATTATTTCAAGTAATCACTCTGCCAGTGGAGTTCAATGCTTCCTCTCGGGCAATGGATCAACTCGTTTCTGTAGGAGTTATCCGTAATGATGAAGAACGAGAAACAAAAAAAGTATTAAATGCAGCTGCGATGACGTATGTTGCTGCGGCACTTGTAGCCGTGCTTGAACTAGTTCGACTTCTGCTTATGTATACAGGTATGAGAGAAGAAGATTAAATAAAAAGGACTTCATCACATGATGAAGTCCTTTTTATACGTTTACGATATATACCAAGGATAGTTAAAGATACTTATAAAACTTCACTATTCGGGGAATATATAAAATGATGTAATGGTTTCACAGTGGTTACTACCGTTCGATTGGATTCTTATTCTCATCATGGGTAAAGCCTTCACCTAATACATCGTGCACTTCACTTACAGATACAAAAGCATGAGGGTCCACTGATGTAATGGCATTTTTCAAGCGAACGAGCTCGTTTTTACCGACAACACAATATAGAACTTCTCGATCAGTTTTTGTATAGGATCCGTATCCCCTTAAGACTGTTACTCCTCGCTCCATATCTTTCATGATTTTATCAGCAATTTCCTCATTCTTCTCACTGATAATCATTGCTCCTCTAGCAGCATAGGCTCCCTCCTGCATAAAGTCGATAACCCGCGCACCGATGAATACCGCCACTAGGGTATACATGGCTTCCCTGTAATTCAAGTAGGTGAGAATGGATAGACCGATAACAATGGCATCAAAAATAAACATGGTCCGACCCATGCCCATTCCTAAATATCGATGGGCAAATCGGGCAATAATATCAACGCCGCCAGTTGTCCCGCCATAACGGAAGATGATACCTAGCCCAACACCAACAAAGACCCCGGCAAACAATGCCACCAGCATCAAATCATTCCCGAGATTTATTTCGATTTGATATCTTTCGAATACCCATAGCCAAACGGATAAACCAACTGTTCCAATGATTGTATAAAAAAAAGAAGTCCGCCCTAAATATTTCCACCCTATTAAGAATAAGGGGATATTTAAAACCAAATTAGAATAAGAAGGATTTATCCCAATAAGTTGATATATAATCAAGGTGAGACCAGTGAAACCGCCTTCTGCCAAGTTATTTTGCATGTTAAAATGTACGAGGCCAAATGCGAAGATTCCAGCTCCAAAAAGGATAAATATAGTGTTTTTCAATTTTAAGCCGAAAAGCATGTCTTTTACCTCCAAAACGTTTGAATGCGGTTAATTTACTTATTATAACTAATTAACCAACTATGGGCAATTGTTGTTACCGAACGTATCTGTTGTCATCTGATTCACTTTTAGCTAACATAAAGAAGGTATAATGTTTATTAACGAAAATCAAGAATGGGTGACTAAATGGAAAAGCAAAAGACGATCCAACAAATGCAAGCAGAAGTCGACCAATACATAGGACAATTCAAAGAAGGATATTTCAGCCCTTTGGCTATGCTAGCACGCTTGTCAGAGGAGCTTGGTGAACTGGCTAGGGAAGTCAATCATTACCATGGTGAAAAACCTAAGAAATCAACTGAAATTGAGAATACAGTTGAAGAGGAAATGGGTGACATGCTATTTGTGTTAATTTGTTTTGCTAATTCACTTGGTATTGACCTTCAAAGCTCGCACGATACGGTCATGCATAAGTTTGCAACACGTGATAAAGACAGATGGACAAAAAAAGATGAGAGTGTAGAGGGGGAAGTAAAGGATGAGTAAAGTAAGAGTGATTGTAGCTGGACCTCGTGGCAGAATGGGTAATGAAGCGGTTAAGTTAGTACATAGAACAGAAGGGTTTGAATTAGCAGCTGTTATAGATCGTAAATATAACGGGGATAGCCTCTCAAATATTGATGGTTTTCAAGGAATTGAAGCACCTGTTTTTTCCGATATTAATGAATGCTTCTCGGCTGTAAATGCAGACGTATTGATTGACCTAACTACACCTGAAGTAGGAATGTATCATACAGAAACTGCACTGAATCATGGAATTCGTCCTGTTGTAGGAACAACAGGATTTACAAAGGAAGATTTAGCAAAGTTGGATTTGTTAACTAAGGAAAAAGGTATTGGATGCATTATCGCTCCAAACTTTGCAATTGGGGCTATCTTGATGATGAAATTCTCACAAATGGCTGCAAAGTACTTCCCAAATGTAGAAATCATTGAAATGCATCATGATCAAAAATTGGATGCCCCTTCAGGTACAGCTGCTAAAACAGCAGATATGATAGCTGCAGTACGTGAGACAAAACAACAGGGTCATCCGAATGAGAAAGAAACCATTCAAGGGGCTCGAGGAGCAAATATAGATGGTATGCATATCCATAGTGTTCGTCTACCGGGCCTTGTTGCTCATCAACAGGTCCTTTTCGGAAGTGATGGAGAGCTATTGACGGTTCGCCATGATTCATTTAATCGCGCCTCCTTTATGACAGGAGTTAAACTTGCTGTTGATTCAGTCATGAAGTTAGATGTACTTGTATACGGCCTAGAAAATATTATCGAGTAGGGATTAGGAGGATTACGATGAAAATTGCCTTAATTGCCCATGATAAGAAAAAAGAAGATATCATACAATTTGTAACAGCCTATAAAGCTGTATTTCAACAACATGAGTTATATGCTACTGGTACAACAGGGAAACGAATTATGGAAGAAGTATCATTGCCTGTCCATCGTTTCCATTCGGGGCCTTTAGGTGGAGACCAGGAAATCGGGGCAATGATTGCCCGTGGTGAAATGGATATGGTCCTATTTTTCAGAGATCCATTAACATCGCAGCCACATGAACCGGATGTATCTGCACTTATACGGCTCTCCGATGTCTATGAAATTCCATTGGCCACAAATATGGGTACGGCAGAAGTGCTAATTCAAGGTTTGAAACATGGATATATGGACTGGCTTAAACTACGAAAAAAACAAGGTGAGATAAATGACAAACAAAAGTAATATTGATATCCTCGCTTTCGGGGCACATGCGGATGATGTTGAAATTGGTATGGGTGGTACGATTGCTAAATATGCGCAACAAGGTAAGAACATCGTTATTTGTGATTTGACAAAAGCCGAAATGTCATCCAACGGTACCGTTCTTTTACGGCAAAAGGAAGCAGGTAAGGCCGCGGAAATCCTAGGAGTTGAGAGAATAACCCTAGATTTACCCGACCGTGGTTTATATATGAAAGAAGAATACATTAATCAAATAATAACTGTTATTCGCAAATATAAACCTACACTTGTATTTGCCCCTTTTTTGGAAGATCGTCATCCTGATCATGGGAATTGTGCAAAATTAGTGGAAGAAGCAGTTTTTTCGGCGGGGGTTAGAAAGTATATGGAGGAAGATGGTCTTGAAGCTCATCGTGTCCAAAATATGTACTATTTTATGATAAATGGTTTTCACAAACCTGACTTTGTCGTTGACATTACATCTTATATATCGGAAAAATTGGACAGTCTTAGAGCATATGAAAGTCAATTTGATAAAAGTAATACAACAGTGGAGACACCGCTTGTGAATGGATATATCGAGACAGTTGAAGCGAGGGAAAGGATGTTCGGCAAAGAAGTGGGTGTCGCATATGCGGAAGGATTTATGTCAAAAAAACCGTTGCTGATCGAAGCCGGTTTGTTAGGGGAAAAATAATCTTATGAAATTAAAAATTGGAATTACCTGCTACCCTACAGTAGGAGGTTCGGGTGTTGTTGCAACTGAATTAGGCAAAATGCTTGCAGAAAAAGGACATGAAATTCATTTCATTTCTTCAAGCCTCCCATTCCGCCTAAATAAGATGTACCATAATATTTATTATCACCAAGTGGAAGTCAACTCTTATTCTGTTTTTCAATATCCACCGTATGACCTTGCGCTTGCGAGCAAGATAGCGGAAGTAGTGAAGCGGGAAAAACTTGATATTCTCCATGTTCATTATGCAATTCCACATGCTGTTTGTGCGATTCTTGCAAAGCAGATGTCAGGAAATGAAGTTAAAATAGTCACGACTCTTCATGGTACAGACATTACTGTACTAGGCCATGACCCTTCCCTATCCAATTTAATAAAATTTGGGATTGAACAATCAGATGTTGTTACGGGTGTATCTAATTCGCTCGTACAACAAACACATGAGTTAATCTCTCCGAATAAGGAAATCAAAACCGTTTATAATTTTATTGATGAAAGGGATTATCATAAAACCAATTCAGAATATTTACGGGACGAATACGGAATCCAAGATGATGAAAAAGTCATCATTCATGTATCGAATTTCCGTTCAGTCAAGCGGGTTAAAGATGTTATCCAAGCGTTCTTTTTAGCTCAAAAGAAAATACATGCTAAGCTTCTTCTCGTTGGCGACGGCCCGGAAGTAACAACGGTATTAAAGTTGGCTAAAGATCTTGGAATCGATGAAAAGGTCTTGTTTCTGGGTAAGCAGGACAACCTTGCCGAATTATATTCAATCAGTGATTTAATATTACTACTATCAGAAAAAGAAAGTTTTGGACTGGTACTTCTTGAGGCGATGGCATGTGGTGTTCCTTGTATAGGAACGAATGTCGGAGGAATTCCAGAGGTTATCGTTGACGGAAAAACTGGCTATATTTGTGAATTGGGTAACGTCAAAATGGTAGCTGAAAAGGCCGTCGGACTTTTAAGCAACCCGATTTTACATAAACGTTTTTCTGAGGCTGCTCTAGAAAGGGCCAATACTAAATTTCACTCAGATACCATTATGTCAGAGTATGAAGCAATATATGTTCAAGCGCTTGAAACTAATTCTATTGAATAAGGAGGGGATGCTGATGGATCAGTTATTCTTAAAATCAGTGCCCATTCTTGAATTGATTGAAAAAGCAGGATTCGAAGCCTATTTTGTGGGTGGTTCTGTAAGAGATTATATTCTTGGCAGGCCCATCAATGATGTGGATATCGCTAGTTCTGCTACACCTCAGGAAATTAAAGGAATCTTTCCTAAAACAGCAGATATCGGAATCGAACATGGAACGGTGCTTGTAATTGAGGAATCTGGTACGTATGAAATTACGACTTTTAGAACGGAAAGCGGGTATACGGACTTTCGCAGACCTGATTCCGTACAATTTGTCCGGTCTTTGACAGAAGATTTACAGCGAAGAGACTTTACGATGAATGCGATTGCTATGGATAAGTCTGGGAATATGATTGATCCATTTAACGGTAAGCGTGATTTGTTACAAAAAAGAATTATCACTGTTGGCAATCCCCATGAAAGATTCCATGAGGATGCCTTAAGAATGATGCGGGCATTAAGGTTTGTCAGCCAGCTTGATTTTGAACTGGATCAGCAAACTTTTGATTCACTTCAAGAGAATGGACCAATCCTTAGCGAAATTGCAATCGAAAGAATTCTCATTGAATTTGAAAAACTTTTAGCTGGAGCCTACAAGACAAGGGCTCTCTCGCTCTTACTAGAAAGCGGGTTATACCAATACTTGCCCCAATTTTCCAATCAAAAAGAAAATTTGGAGAAGTTATTAAATCTGCCGCTTCATCACTTAAAAGCGGCAGAATTATGGTCTGTTATCATGATTTATACGAATGCTCAGGATATTGAAGCGGCGTTAAGAGAGTGGAAACTGCCCCTGAAAACAATTAGAAGTGTCCAACGTATTATTCAGATAGCAAAGAAAGAACCACCGTTTGAAAATTCTTCTCTCGAAGTATTTCAGGCAGGTCATATTAAAGCTGTCCAAGCAGCTAAAGTCCGAGCTGTATTAACAGGAAGAAATGTTAAGGATGCGGAGAAGGTCATCCATCAACAATTTAAAGAACTTATACTTAAACAGATGTCCGATCTTGCGGTAACGGGTAAGGACTTATTGAAATGGCGTCAAGAAAGACCGGGTCCATGGGTGAAAGAATACTTGGAATTGGTTTTGAAAGCTGTTTTGAATGCTGAATTAAGAAATGAAAAAGATGAAATTAAGAGGTGGCTGGAGAAATGCAATCTGATTTAAGAACAAAGCTGATGGAAGCCCTTTCAAAGGCGAATGGTGCATTTATATCCGGTCAAGAAATTGCTGAATATATAGGCTGTTCGCGCACGGCCGTCTGGAAGCATATAGAAGACCTGCGCAGTGAAGGTTATAATGTTGAAGCTGTCCGCAAAAAAGGCTACCGGATTATTTCAACACCGGAAAAAGTGTCAGAAAGCGAGATACAGCTTGGTTTGGAAACAAAAAAACTTGGGAAAATGATTCACTATCAGGAATCTGTAGAATCAACTCAAAAAATTGCCCACCAACTTGCAAATGAAGGAGTTCAGGAGGGAACTCTTGTTGTTGCTGAGGAACAAGTTTCTGGAAAAGGAAGACTCATGAGATCTTGGCATTCTCCAAAATTCAGTGGCATCTGGATGAGTCTAATTTTAAGGCCAAAGATTCCACTCCATGAGGCCCCTCAGTTGACTTTACTGGCCGCGGTTGCCGTGGTTCAGGCAATAGAGGATATAACGGATTTACAACCTCAAATCAAATGGCCGAACGATATTTTGATAAATCGAAAGAAAGTAACTGGCATTCTGACAGAAATGCAGGCAGAATCGGACAGAATTCATTCTGTCATTATCGGAATTGGAATGAATATCAATCAACAAATAGAAGATTTCCCAGAAGATCTGCAGGAGAAAGCGTCTTCTCTTTTCATAGAAAGCGGAGAAACGGTTTCAAGGTCAAAGGTAATTCAACGTGTGTTGGTTCGTTTAGAAAATTTGTATGATCTTTATTTACAAGAAGGCTTTATGCCAATAAAGGGTCTATGGGAGAGTTATGCCATCAGCCTGGGCCAGTTTATTAAAGCGAGTACGGTTAATGATACAATTGTCGGAAAAGCATTGGGGATAACAGATGCTGGTGTTCTGCTACTTGAAGACAGAATGGGAACCGTACATTCGATTTATTCCGCAGACATTGAAATTCAGTAGATTTTTTGTCAAATCTGTGAAAAATAAATAGAATTTTTGAATTTGGCTTGATATAATGCAAGTGGGCAGTATCTCATGTGAACTGCACCCCCATAAATACCAAATTATTTGAAAATCTGCCTTGATCCAGAGAACTGGACTAGGACGGAGGGATGAAACTTCTGATGTTATCAAAGAGATTGACTAAAAGGACAGTGCTGTTTAGTTGACAATATGAGGCGTTTTTGCCACTTATTGTAACGAAACGGATACTCTATTTAGTCAGTCTTTTTTTTGCGTATGAATGTATACACACCAGTTTTTTAACGCTGATGTCTTCATCTCCTCCATCAAAAAGGAGGAAACGTAATGAAATTATCCGGAGATTTTTTGAAAATGAAACAAAATCAGGAGAAAATTGTCATGCTTACGGCATATGATTATCCGTCAGCAAAGTTAGCCGAACAATCAGGTGTCGACATGATTTTAGTTGGCGATTCTTTAGGAATGGTTGTATTAGGTTATGACTCTACCATCCCTGTTACGGTTAATGACATGATTCATCATACAAAAGCAGTTAAACGAGGGGCCCCTGATACGTTTGTCGTGACGGACATGCCCTTCATGAGCTATCACCTTTCTTTAGATGAAACACTTAAAAATGCGGCCCGTATCATGCAGGAAGGCCATGCAGATGCTGTGAAGGTTGAAGGGGCAGATGACGTTGTTGAAAAAATTGCAGCATTAACAAAGGCTGGCATCCCGGTAATAGCTCATCTTGGCCTGACTCCCCAATCAGTCGGTGTGCTTGGCGGTTATAAAGTACAGGGCAAAGATGCCGAAGCAGCTGCACAGCTCGTGGAGGATGCTAAAAAATGCGAAGCGGCAGGAGCCATAGCGATAGTATTTGAGTGTGTACCATATCAAGTAGGAGAACTCGTCACACAAAACCTAGCAATTCCAACTATTGGAATTGGGGCGGGTGCAGAAACAGATGGTCAAGTCCTTGTTTATCACGATGTCATCAGTTACGGTGTTGATCGTGTTGCAAAATTTGTTAAAGTATACGGAAATGCGAATGAACTAATACGCAATTCAATTACAAGTTATGTAAATGAAGTGAAAACTAAGGATTTTCCAACGAAAGAGCATACTTTTACGATGAAGGAAGAGCAGCTTACAGCTCTTTACGGGGGAAAAGAATGAAAACTTTTACATCTGCAGCTGAACTACAAAAAATAATCCTTAAGGAAAAAAGCAATCACAAAAGTGTCGGCTATGTAGCGACAATGGGCTTCTTACATGAGGGACATGCCACCCTTTTAGAAAACGCACGTAAAGAAAATGACATCGTTGTTTTAAGTATTTTTGTCAATCCGTTGCAGTTCGGACCAAATGAGGACTTTGAAACATACCCTCGCGATTTGGAACGTGATGAAAATGTCGCAGCCAATGCAGGCGTGGATTATCTTTTCTACCCAACTGTCTATGAAATGTACGGTGAAGAGCCTTCAGTCAAGGTTGTCGTCCAAAGCAGGACGGATTGTTTATGTGGTAGACAAAGACCAGGCCATTTCGATGGTGTAGCGACGGTCCTTACGAAATTCTTTAATATCATTCTTCCAGATAGAGCTTACTTCGGTAAGAAGGATGCCCAGCAAGTCGCAGTAATAGATGGTTTGATCCAGGACTTTAATTTTCCAATTAAACTGGTTGCTGTCGATACCGTTCGTGAAGAAGATGGATTAGCAAAGAGCTCCCGAAATGTATACCTTCTAGATCATGAACGCATAGAAGCAAAAGAATTATATCAAAGTTTATTGAAGGCGATAGAGGCGATTAATAAAGGGGAAAGAAATCCTAATACAATTGCGGCACTAGTAAGGGAACATGTTGAAGCACGTACAAATGGGATAATAGATTATATTGAGGTTTATCAATATCCAGAGCTCAAGCCGATTGAAACGATATCAGGCAATATCATTATAGCAATGGCCGTGAAGTTTAAGCATGCAAGGCTAATTGATAATATTACATTGACGGTAGAATAACACCTAAAGCTTAGGGGGAATTTACATGTTTCGAACAATGATGAATGGAAAAATCCATCGCGCAAGGGTTACTGAAGCCAATTTGAATTATGTTGGCAGTATTACAATTGATGAAGACATTATTGACGCGGTAGGCATTCTGCCGAATGAAAAAGTAGCCATCGTCAATAATAATAATGGTGCACGCCTTGAAACGTATGTAATTGCAGGTGAACGGGGCAGTGGTGTTGTTTGTTTGAACGGAGCAGCAGCAAGACTAGTTCAGCCTGATGATATTGTGATTATTATTTCTTATGTGATGATCGCTGAAGATAAGCTAAGTGAACATCAGCCTAAAGTTGCGATTATGAATGAAAATAATCAAATTGTTGAACTGATTTCACACGAACCTGCAGCTACTATCATGTAAGCGAAAGGCCGGCTCTTATGCGCATGTATCATGCATATGTTGAGCCGGCCCTTTTCATTTGCTCAGAATTGTATTACCAGGAAGAGGCAGGGATTGAAGTGAATTAAAAAGTAATAAACTGCGTGTTTCCTTTATTACGATTATTATGGTATAAAAAAGATAAGAGAATTCCATCAGGAAGTGGAGAAAGTGAAGTTTGAGGTGTACAATTCATGACACAACGATATGTAGTGGTTGATTTGGAAACAACAGGAAATTCTCCAAAAAAAGGGGACCGGATTATTCAATTTGCAGGCGTAGTCATCGAAAATGATCAAATTGTAGATGAATACTCAACGTACATCCACCCTGGACAAGAAATTTCCTTGTTTATTGAAGAATTGACCGGAATAAGCAACGAGACGGTAAAGAATGCACCTGACTTTGAAGATGTTGCAGAAAATATTGCCAGGCTTATAGAAGGGTCTTGTTTTGTTGCCCATAATGTTCTATTTGACTTATCTTTTTTACAGGAAGAATTAGTACGCTGTGGATTGGAGCCTTTTTATGGTTCCACACTTGATACTGTAGAGTTAGCAAAAATTTTGAAACCGACATCCGATGGATATAAGCTACATCAGCTGGCCAAAGAAGAAAATCTAGATCATTCTCGGCCTCATCAAGCGGATAGCGATGCATATGCTACCGCTTTATTATTATTGGAATTGAAAAAAAAGCTCATGAATCTTCCAGTGATGACGCTTAAACAGTTATACCGCTTATCTTTTTCATTACAAAGTGAAATTTCCGAATTGATAGATGCTTGTATTGCAAGCAAACTTACAAAAGCAGAAGTTCATTCACCTGAACTTATTACATTTAGAGGCCTTGCATTTAAAAAGGTCGACGAAGAAAGTGATCATAAAGACAGAGAAGCAGAATTTCCGCTAGATGATGAGAAGAAAATGGCCATGCTACAAAATGCGTTTCCCGCTTTTGAAGCGAGAAACGGTCAGCTGGAAATGATGAATATGATTCATCATTCCTTCGAATCCAGTCAAGACGCAATCATTGAAGCTGGGACTGGGATTGGGAAATCCTTAGGCTATTTGCTTCCTGCCGTTTATTTTGCGAGGAAACATCAAAAGCCAGTAGTCGTTTCGACGTATACGCTTCAGTTACAGGATCAACTTCTTCAAAACGAAGTTCCTAAGCTGAAAAAAATCCTTCCTTATTCTTTTCAAGCTGTGTTGCTAAAGGGGAGAAGTAATTATTTGAGTTTGGCGAAGTTTGAACGGGCATTACGTGAAAAGGAAGATAATTACGAAACAGCAATAACAAAAATGCAAATATTAGTTTGGCTAACTGAAACGGAAACAGGAGATAAAGATGAATTAAACCTCACAAGCGGTGGACAACTTTTTTGGAATAGACTTCAAAGTGACGGGCTTACATACGTCGGTTTAAAACAACCATGGCTTGAATTGGACTTTTTTGAAAGAGCAAAAAGAACAGCGGGCAAAGCAGATATTATCATTACTAATCATTCCTTTTTAATGACTGATCTTCTTACAGAAGATGCCCTGATTCCAAAAAAAGGGTATTTAATTCTTGATGAAGCTCACCATTTGGAACAGGCCGCTTCTAAACAGCTTGGACGAAGACTTAATTATATTTCCGTGAAGACGGTGCTGAACAGACTAGGGACAACAGATCAAAAGCAATTATTATACAAACTTGAAAAATTGCTCTCAAACAACGGCTTAACTGAAGGTAAGTCCACGCATGGCCTAGATCAAAAGCTTAATGATTTTTCCTATGAATTTGAACAACTTTTTTATTACATCTCCAACCAGGCCGAAAAACTATCTCATTCAGTGAGTCCGAAACGTCTTTCCTTTAAGATAAGTGACCATCGATGGAGTAAAGCGATTCTGGTTGCTGAGCGGTTAGTAGACTTGCTAGGATCAATCATCATGGAATTGGAGAAAAGATTGAGTCTTTTATTAAATAATGAGGCCTCGTTAGGGAAAAATGCTTTATTTTATTTAAATGATATTGAAGTGCTGCTTGGACATTTGCAGGATACAAGGGATTCCTTACATGAATTTTTTATCAATCCTCAAGAAGAAAATATTTATTGGCTTGATTATACAAATACAGCACCACAACATGGCGTGACATTAACTGTTCAGCCAATTGCAGGAAGTAAATGGTTGTGGGATTCCTATTTTGGACGCCAGAAAAGTGTGATCATGACATCGGCAACCCTCGTGGTGAAGGATTCATTTCAGTACTTTAAAGCACAGCTTGGTTTAGATAATGAACCAATACAGACCGCAAGTTTTCCTTCGCCTTTTCGTTATAAGGAACTTGTGAAGGTGCTTGTTCCGAACGATATTCCGGATATTAATTGCTTATCAGTTGAGGAGTTCTCGGAAGCAGCGGCAAACCATATAATTGCCGCTGCACAGGCAGCTAAAGGGAGAATGATGGTTTTGTTCACCTCACATGAGATGCTGAGAGCAACCTATTTTTCCATCAAAGACTCAGGGGTCCTAGATGAGTATACCTTGTTTGCACAGGGGATTTCTGGTGGTAGCAGAATGAGGTTACTCAGAAATTTTCAAAACTTCGAGAAAGCCGTGCTATTTGGAACAACTAGCCTATGGGAAGGTGTAGATATTCCAGGAGAGGATTTATCCTGCCTAATCATTGTCAGGCTGCCCTTTTCACCACCGGATGAGCCGGTCACAGCTGCAAAATGCCAACTTCTCGAAAAGCAAGGCAGAAACGCCTTCTCTGCGTATTCTTTACCTGAAGCCTTGCTAAGGTTTCGACAAGGATTCGGGAGGCTGATACGTACTCCTGAAGACAGAGGAGTTCTAGTTGTTCTGGACCGCCGCATTATCACCGCCAAATACGGTCTAGAATTCCAAAAGTCCATCCCGGCCGTTGACTGGCATCAAGCCTCAATTAATGAGATGGTGGAAATGATAGAAGAGTGGATTTAAAGAATCTTTAGATTATTCATAAATCTAATTGAATTTTTATAAAATAATAAAGAAAAATAACCTTCAAGCTGTTATAATATGAAAGGTAGTAAAGCCTTCTAATCCTATTCATACCAGTGATTGTTGACAATTTATAGTTAAAATGGAGGAGCGTTTTCATGGAAAGTAAAATTGAAGTAATCTCGACAGTCAGGTTGCAAAATTCTCCTGATTTGTATAAGATTGTAGATTCTTTGAATCGGACGTTGAAAAAGGACGACTTAATGTTCGGACTTGCATTAGATTCAGAAAATCAAGAAAAAGCGATATTTACAATTTATCGTACATAGAAAGAGGGAAAGCGGCTTTGAAAAAATGGTTGATTATTGCTTCTATCCTAGTCCTTTGTTTTATCGGATTTGTCGGCGGGGCATATATTAAAGCGTTGCAGCCTAAAAAAGAGGCTGGTAATGAGGCTTTTGAAAAGGCGAAGGAAGAGGGCGGCCTTGAAACCATGGAAGATTTCTACCTTTATAATGGGCAGGATTCGTATTCTGTCATCATAGGTAAGGGAGAAAATGGTGCCAAAAAAGTAGTTTGGCTTCCTGAGGACGAGAAGAAAGAAATTGTAGTGGAAAACTATAAAGATGGTAAGTCAAAAAAAGAGATTTTAAGCATTGTTAATGAAAAGCTAAATCCTCAAAAAATCATTTCAGTTAAGCTTGGTATGGAAAAAAACGTTCCACTTTGGGAAGTAACATATCTTGATGAATCTGAGCGTTTTAATTATGATTATTATGATTTTAAAACAGGAGAATGGCTCAAGTATTATCGAAGCATTTAGAATGGAGGATTAATTTATTATGAAATTAGCTAACCGGGTTCAGTCATTAACGCCATCAACAACATTGGCAATCACAGCAAAAGCAAAAGAACTTAAAGCTCAAGGTCTTGATATAATTGGTTTGGGGGCCGGTGAACCAGACTATAACACTCCTCAACATATTATTGATGCAGCCTTTCAATCGATGAATGAAGGGCAAACTAAATATACGCCATCAGCAGGACTTCCAAAGTTAAAAGCGGCGATTGCAGCTAAATTAAAGCGTGATCAAGGTTTAGAATACAAGCCTTCTGAAATTATTGTGGGTTCAGGTGCTAAGCACGCCCTGTATACATTGTTTCAAGCGATACTTGATGAAGAAGATGAAGTTATTGTTCCAATCCCATATTGGGTAAGTTATCCAGAACAAATTAAACTTGCTGGCGGAAAACCAGTATATGTTGTAGGTACTGAGGAAAATCAATATAAAATTACAAAAGAGCAGTTGGAACAAGCAATTACTGAGAAAACGAAAGCAGTTATCATTAACTCTCCAAGCAATCCAACTGGTATGCTTTATTCTAGGGAAGAGTTAGCGGCTATCGGAGAAGTATGTATAGCACATGACATCTTAATTGTTTCCGATGAAATTTACGAGAAATTGGTTTATGGAAATGCATCACATACATCGATTGCGGAGATTTCTCCTGAATTGAAAAAGCAAACAATCATCATCAATGGTGTTTCTAAATCACATTCAATGACAGGCTGGAGAATTGGTTATGCAGTAGGTGATGAGGCCATCATCAAAGCTATGACAAACCTTTCTAGCCACAGCACATCCAATCCTACGACAACTGCTCAGTACGGTGCAATTGCTGCTTATGAAGGTTCACAGGATCCTGTGGAAGAAATGCGCCAAGCATTTGAAGGTCGATTGAATACCATTTATGATAAATTAGTGGAAATTCCAGGCGTTAGCTGCATTAAACCACAAGGAGCATTTTACTTGTTCCCGAATGTTAAACGTGCGGTTGAATTAACTGGCTACAGCAATGTGGATGATTTTACTACTGCATTGTTAGAAGAAGCTCAGGTAGCAGTAATTCCAGGTTCAGGTTTTGGTGCTCCTGACAACATCAGACTATCTTATGCGACTTCATTGGAACTGCTTGAAGCAGCGGTTGAAAGAATCCATTCATTTGTTAAGTCAAAAATGGCATAGATTTTTAAAGCCTGCAGAACAACCGGGAAAAACCGGGTGTCTGCAGGTTTTTTTTGTTTAATAAATATTTGAGTGGTACAGGATGTACTTGGTTCCCTTAATAAAAGGATGTGACCAATTGTTTTAGATAAATTGTGCTGAGGTAGATTCAAATATTGATAAGTAAAAAGATTATTAAAATTATGTGTAACCGGCTCCCTCAAGATTAAGTTTGAAGTTCAATTACCTAAAGAATTATAAACGAATATGTATTTGAAGAGATGTTGATAGTTGCCATGACTTAAAAAAGGCCTGGGGAAACTTTTCCACATTATGTAGTTATTAAAATAATGGCCAATTTTTTCTATGAGGTGTAATAAAAGTTAATACTATAAACCTAGAGTTAAAGATGCGAAATCATAAATTAGAACGGGCTTTGAAGCTCTTGAAAGGGTAAAGGATTATTCTGGAATGAATTTTATATGGTGGATTTTCTTTAAGAGAATAAATTATCATTTATTTGGACCGTTCATTTATTCAACCCTTTTTAATTGTATGGTTAGCCTATAAATTTTAAAAAACAAAAGAATGAAAATAACTATTGCATTTTGTATCAGCAAATACGTTAGTAAATAAGTAATCTGACAAGTACAAGGGTAATAAGCTCCCATTAAAAGTATGAATAAACGGAATATAAAAGAGTTTTGGAACCTCTGATTTATGTGATTTATTTGCTTGTATGGTGGGCTATAGGTATAATAAGTAGAGTAAATTCCTTAGTAAGTTAAGCTATTTTTGGAGGGAAATTCCGTGAAAATTACAATAAAAGAAGCTAGTAAATTTGTCGATCAAGAAGTGACCATTGGAGGCTGGCTTGCTAGCAAACGTTCCAGTGGGAAAATTGCTTTCCTTCAAATCCGTGATGGCTCTGGTTTCATTCAAGGTGTGGTCGTGAAAGCAGATGTGGGCGAAGAGGTTTTCGCTCGTGCGAAAACGGTTACGCAAGAGACATCTATGTATGTTACAGGTGTCATTCAGAAGGATGAACGCTCGCCGTTTGGATTTGAATTACAGGTAAAAGATATTGAAGTCATTCATGAATCGGTTGATTATCCAATTACTCCTAAAGCACATGGTCCTGAATTTTTAATGGATAACCGACATCTTTGGTTGCGTTCAAAGCGCCAGCATGCGGTTATGAAAATCCGTAATGAAATCATCCGTGCTACATATGAATTCTTTAACGAAGAAGGATTTGTTAAAGTCGATCCACCGATTTTGACAGGAAGTGCTCCAGAAGGAACGAGTGAATTATTTGCGACGAAATACTTCGATGAGGATGCATACCTTTCACAAAGCGGACAGCTTTATATGGAAGCAGCAGCCATGGCATTAGGAAAAGTATTTTCTTTTGGTCCTACATTCCGTGCAGAAAAATCAAAAACAAGACGTCATCTAATTGAGTTCTGGATGATTGAACCGGAAATGGCTTTCATCGAATTCAAAGAAAATCTGGAAGTCCAGGAACAATTTGTTTCATCTATCATTCAGTCTGTATTGAAAAACTGTCAGCTTGAGCTGAATACTTTAGGTCGTGACACAGCGAAGCTTGAACAGATCAAGGCTCCTTTCCCAAGAATTACATATGATGAGGCGATTAAATTCCTTCATGAACAAGGGTTTGAAGATATTCAATGGGGTGATGATTTTGGAGCTCCGCATGAAACGGCAATAGCTGAGAGTTATGAAAAGCCTGTATTCATAACACATTATCCGACAAAAATTAAACCGTTCTACATGCAGCCAGCTCCTGACAGAGAAGAAGTCGTTCTATGTGCTGACTTGATTGCTCCAGAAGGATATGGCGAGATTATTGGCGGTTCAGAGCGAATCCATGATCAGGAACTGCTTGAACAGAGAATCGCAGAGCATGGCTTGAGCGAAGATGCTTACAAATGGTATATGGAATTACGAAAATATGGATCTGTACCACATTCAGGATTTGGATTAGGCTTAGAACGGACAGTAGCGTGGATTAGTGGAGTGGAACACGTTCGTGAAACGATTCCTTTCCCTCGTCTATTAAATCGATTATATCCATAATTTCATGATAAAGCGGTTATTTGTCGTATTAGACAGATAACCGTTTTTTGTTAAAATTATAAGCTTATTCGGAATCGCGTATTCATGTTATACTTGTTTAGAGGTGTACAATACATGAATAAAGAACATTTATATGCGTGGTTTAAGGAAGGAACGATAACGATTCCATCCTTTTTGTTGACTAACTATAAGACAATGGGGCTGAATGAACAAGAAATGGTCCTATTACTTCAATTGCAAAGTTTTATCGATAAAGATAATCATTTTCCTGCTCCATCCCAACTATCAGAACGAATGACATTACAGGAATCTGAATGTCTATTTTTAATTCAACGTTTGGTTCAAAGAGGATTTGTGGAAATGGTGGTTGAAGGTAATCAAGAAATCGGCCAGGAAAAATATTCTCTGGCTCCACTTTATGAAAAAATGATGGATTGCTTCTTAAAGTCTTTGAAACAGGCTGAATCCGCTGAGGTACAAAAAGCGGGGGAGAGTCTTTATACGATTTTTGAACAGGAGTTCGGGCGCCCATTATCTCCATTTGAATGTGAGACATTGGCAATGTGGATGGAAGATGATCATCAACCGGAAATTATTAAATCAGCTCTTAAGGAAGCTGTCATTTCTGGTAAATTGAATTTCCGTTACATTGACCGGATTTTATTTGAGTGGAAAAAGAATGGAATAAAAACCCTGAAACAAGCAAGGGAGCAAGGCCAAAAATTTAGAGCTCATCAAAAAAAGGACCGAAAAATAGAGCAAGCACAACCAATGAAAGATGTACCATTTTATAACTGGCTCGAGCAGTAATGTGAATTAAAGGAGATTGAACATGCTGAATAAAGCTCAAATTCGCTATTGTCTGGATACAATGGGTGAGATGTTTCCGGATGCCCATTGTGAGCTGAATCATTCCAATCCATTTGAATTGGTGATTGCTGTTGCCCTATCAGCTCAATGTACGGATGTATTAGTCAATAAGGTTACTAAGGATCTTTTTCAAAAATATAAAACTCCTGAGGATTACATAAGTGTTCCGTTAGAGGAGTTGGAAAATGACATTCGCTCAATCGGGTTGTTTCGTAATAAGGCAAAGAATATCCAAAAGTTGTCACGAATGCTGATTGAGGAATACGACAGGGAAGTTCCACGGGATCGTGATGAGCTTACTAAATTACCTGGTGTAGGCCGAAAGACGGCTAATGTAGTCGTATCGGTCGCGTATGACGTGCCAGCGATTGCTGTTGATACACATGTAGAGCGTGTTTCCAAGCGACTGGGAATATGCCGCTGGAAGGACAGTGTGCTCGAAGTTGAGAGAACATTAATGGTCAAGATACCAAAGGATGAATGGTCTGTTACGCACCACCGGCTGATATTCTTTGGTCGCTACCATTGCAAGGCCCAGTCACCAAGATGTGAAACCTGCCCGCTTCTAGAGCTGTGCCGTGAAGGGAAAAAAAGAATGAAAAGGGTAGAGGTCAAATGACGCAATTGCTTTCATTAATAGTGCCTGCTGAATTAAAACATCCTTTGTTTTTTTCTAATGAGGAAACCATCTTGGAAAAAGAAGACTATAATGAGTGGAATTGTTTGATTCAACTCGAGAATTTCCCGTATGAGTTGTTTTATTATAATAAAGAAGAGTCTTATTTACCTTGGAAAGATGGATATGGGCATGTCCCGGAACTGCTGGAAAAGTGGAAGAAAATCGAAGCTGAATGCGGTCTGCTATTTTCAGAGAGAAAAGCGGGACTGGCTTTGGAACCTATGAAGCAGGGAATTGGTTTATTTTTGTCTGCAATCTATTGGATGCATGGAATGCCAGTTGTATTGAATGCTTGGCAAGGGCATGTAAAGGGCTTCACTAATGTTCCAGTAAATTTGGTTGAAAGGCTTTCTTTTATCCTTGAAAGACCTGCTTTTTTTCATTCGTATAGGCAGCTCAGTGTATTGTTTCGGGAATTTGAAAAACAATATGTAAAGTCTAGAATGAAAAAATAAGAACGATAAAAAACGTCTAAGCTCAAAGCTTAGACGTTTTTTTATCGTTAGTCTTTATTTTCTATATCTGGTTCAGGAGTGGGTTCAGGAGTCTCGACTGGTTTTTCTGGTTTATTCTCCTCTACTGTTCCAGATCCAGTATCTCCTTCTTCAACACCGCCTTCCTCGTCTTTGTTGCCATTTCCATCATCGGTGTTGCCGTTGTTATTGCCGTTTCCATTTTCGTTCCCATTGCCGTTATTGCCATTATTGCCATTATTGCCATTATTGCCATTATTGCCATTATTGCCCTTGTCCTCGCCTTGATTTTCCTCTCCTTGATTGTCCTGGCCTTCAGTTGGGGTATCTTGTTCCAGATTTTCATCTTCGGCTGGTTTTTCAATATCCTCGTCTGGTTTCTCAGGTTCTTCCGCTTCTGCAGGGATTTCTACAGATGTACTAGCCGGATCACTTTTTTGATTATCCACAATAGCTACAACAGAGAATGTATATTTACTTCCAGGAGTTGGCTTTGGAATCGTCAAGCTAGTATCCTTAGATTTTTTCAGCACACTTTGAGCTCCGCCATCAACGGACACGTTGACTTCGAATTTCGGATCCCCACCACTATGAGGATATGACCATGATAGCTGAATTTCATCGCTTTCTTGATTATAGGAAGCGTTGATATTAGGTGAGTCCACTTTCTTATATTCCGTAGTCACTTGTGTTGGTTCGTGCCCTTTAACATAATATTCATATGTGATTTTATCACTTGGCGTATATTCATTGGCTTTAATAGCTGGATTCGAACCTTTTATGATGCCTACTTTTACTACACTGTCAGGTTGTTCAAAGTCTTTCGTTTCTTTTGATTGAGCCATATGTTCCATCAAATTCTTAAAAATTGATTTAGGGATCCTTTGAGATGAATCACCCAGATATTCCATTTTCTTGCCTGATGCATTATCATAACCAGCCCATACTGCAACTGTATAATTGGTTGTATAACCCGCCATCCAGCTATCTTTTACACCGGAGGATGGGATGTTGTTCCGTGCACGCTGGTCAGGCGTGAAATTGGTTGAGCCCGTTTTACCGGCTACCGGAAGATTAGGTATATTGGCTAGCCTTCCTGTTCCATAAGGTTCTTTCATGACGCTCTTCAACATGTCCGTCACGATGAAAGCCGTGGAATCTTTCATGACCGGTTTCGATTCCGTCTTGTTTTTGATGGTGGTTTTGTCACGTAAAACAATTTTTTTCACTGTATGCGGTTTGTTATAGATTCCGCTGTTACCGAATGCGCTGTATGCTCCGGCAAGTTCTAGTGTGGAAACATCTTTGCCACCGCCAATTGCAGCGGATTCGGTGATTTCCTTATCAAAAGGAATGCCTAGGTCTACAGCAAAATCACGTGCCCGGTCCAAGCCGACTGCTTGAAGCGTTTTTAAGGCAGGGATATTTAATGACCGTGCCAGTGCATCACGAGTCGTTACAGTACCATAATGTCGCCCGGAAGCATTTTTAAGCGGTGTTCCATCACTGTAAGTATATTCCTCATCTTTGATTTGATGGTAGGTGGACCAATTTAAATATTCTACGGCAGGACCATAATCCAGAATTGGCTTAATAGTCGAACCTGGCGAACGCTTGGCATCCGTTGCATAATTCCAGCCGCGTTTAACCGTCGTGTTCCTGCCGCCGCCCACTGCTTTAATTTCACCAGTTTCAGTATCTAGTAAGGTAACTCCAGCTTGGAGATCTTTACTTGGATAATTGATGATTTCATCACTGTTCAACATTTTATAGACATATTCTTGGGCATCTTTATCAATGGTCGTTTGGATTTCCAAACCATCGGTAAAGACGTTATAGTCACCCATATCTCCGACTTCCTCAATGACCAAATCGATGAATGCATCATAAGCAGTCGTGTCTTTTTGGCTTTTATCGATTTCTTGAAGTCCTTCTGTTATATCGATGCTTTGTGCATCTTTCATTTCCTTTTCGGTGATATATCCATGTTTATTCATTAAGTGAAGGACAATATCACGGCGTTCTTTCGCGCGTTCAGGGTGTTTATAAGGGTCATAACGGCTTGGGCTTTGCGGTAAACCTACAAGCATGGCCGCTTCGTTCAATTTCAATTGGCTTAGATCTTTTCCATAATAAGTTTGGGAAGCAGTTAAGATCCCATTGGCACGGTTTGCAAAGAAAATCTTATTCACATACATTTCGAAAATTTCTTGTTTTGTATATTTTCTTTCAAGCTGTATGGATAGCCACATTTCCTGGACTTTCCTTTTAATGGTCTTATCAGGTGTTAAATAAGAACGCTTGATAACCTGCTGTGTCAATGTACTTGCACCCTCTGAGCCGAATCCGTGTTTGACGTTGGCGATGACGGCACTGCCCAGACGTAAGAAATCCACCCCGTGGTGTTCATAAAAGCGGGAATCTTCCGTAGCCAGGAAAGCATTTTCGACAAGGTCGGGAATGTCTTCATAATTTACATAATCCCGGTTTTCTGTTCCGACCTCAGCTAGCAATTTACCATTTTCATCGAGAATTTTGGATGTGACCGGATCTTTTAAAAGCTTTTCATCAAGTTTTGGAGCGTCGCTTATAAAGTAAGCCATTGCAGCTCCTCCGGCAACCAAGCCTATAATTCCAATTGTAACAAGTATAAGGAAAATGCGCTTAAGCATATTGGTTGGCTTTTTAGGTCCTTTATTCGGTCCCTTTTTTTGTGTCTGTCCCTGCTTTCGGCGTTCTTCTCTAGTATTATATTTTTCAGCCATTACAGCTAACCTGCCTTTCTAAAAAAACTAAAAATTTTCTGCGATGAGCGAATCTACTACTTTAATATAGTCAATTCTCGGTTGAAAGCCAAGAGTAATCTTTCGTGAACTGCTTTCAACCTCTTGTAGAGTTATAGATTTGCGTCCGCCGTCTTTCATTCTCTTCCAATAAAAACTCAGTTGCTCAGAACCCATTAGATATATATCATCCATTGCGGAAAACCGGATGATGACAAATGCAATTCCGTCATGCTGAACGATGTGTTTCATATGTTCAATTTGATGTTCATGAAAATTCTTCAGAGGGAACGAACTGCTGTTTTTCGTTTCCTTTGCCTCAAAATCAATGTACTTTCCTTTATAAACACCATTGTAATCGGTAGTCGATGCTTGTTTGAAGTATGCTTCTTTAATAACAGCGGCACTTCTCTTCGGGTAATGGACATCGACAATTTGAATGGGTGTCGGTTTTTTATGAATGACGGCAATGCCGTGTGCTAAATAAAACTGATTGGTTTCGTTCAAATCGTCTTCCAATGTTTTTCCCCGGTTGCTGTAACTGATTTTTTTTAGTGGGCTTTTCTTTTCTTCCATAGCCTGCGGTACAAATCTTCGTCCATTGGGATAATGAAATGCCACTTTTACCCCTCCTTTTTTTCACTTATCTATATTAGCAAAAAAAGAATCTAAAATGTGAATAAAAAGAATTGTTTCTTAGAACGATAGGATTTAAGTACAACAATTGTCACATTTTATCCTTCTTGAAAGGTTGGGAGCATAAATATGCGAATGTTAAAGACGGAAATGCAATTGCTAAACTCCATAAAAGTTCAAACAGCAAAAGGGAATAGAGATAATATATCAAGAACTAAAGCTTATGAACAATTTTTTAATGTTCATCCAGAAATCCAATGGTCCTTTTTGGCAGGTATGGTTTCCCGAAATGCAGGCTGGAATATGTGTGACCTTGAAGGGATTTGGTTTTCCCATATACTTAGTTCTAAATACAGACTTCAATTATTCCTAACCTATGAAGAAGCGAATTGGCGTATTTTCCAAGATGCTTATCCACAATTACTGCTCTATCATTATTCGACGAAGTATGGACGTCCTTTGTTTCACTTATGTCGTTATTTTTTTATTACCAAATTTATGACAAATCAATGGAAATCTTTTTGGGAACATAGAAATCACGAAAAATTAGCCACTGCTCTAATAATAAATGAACAAAATATCATTGAAAAACCTGTTATTAAAAAGCAATCTTTCGTATTTCATTCATTATTATTTTTACTGCAGGACTGGATGCATTTTAGCACTGTGTTATTTCCTACCTGCAATGGGAAATTGTATGGTTCGTCCGTTTCGCATTTTAGAAATATCGATGAAAGAATTAAATTGGGGAAAAAATTGGTTAATCTTTTATTTTCTAAGGAGTTGTTTCCACAATTTCATGATTTTTCCTGCCGCACTGAGCCAACCGGAGCCCGCTTTGATTATGAACAATATCGAAAAAGGCCTAGGTACCACGAGACACCGATGCTGCGGGGAGTATATCCAATCATCCATCATAATGCAGAAAAGATTGAACAGTGGGATTCAAATAAAAAAATTAAAAAGGAGTGGTTTACAAAACCTAAATGGGAGGAAGACCCTATGTTGACCGACTGGTATGATCATAAACAAAAACAGCTACACACAGCCGTCATGGTCAAAAATTGGATTTTTAATAAATAGACAAACAGGGAAGGCGCTGATTAAGCCTTCCCTGTTAATGATGATGCAAGTGTTTCAGCCTTAGGTAGAGGGGCGGTTTTCTCCGCTAAGTTTCGGATTTCCCGTACCTGCCTTTTTGGCGGGCGGCTTTTGTCGTTTTTCGTTTTCTTTCTGTCTGCTATCATTCGACTGCATATAATTCACCTCCTGTCTGTATTTTTGTTTAAAACATCATTCTTCATTCTGTCATTGTTGTCGAAGGTCCCAATAAATTAAGTGAATAGCACTTTCTTTGCCGATTCCCTTCTAGTTTTGTCAACCTTGAAGGGCTTTCTAATAAAAAAAAGAATAGTACAGGTAATGAATGGGAGGGGTCAGCATGGTCAATAAAAGTGTCGCAACAGAGGAAATACTAAGGATGATAGCTGAGATCAGTACCAGTCTGGACTGTTTGGAAAATTCATATGGAGAAACTGTTAATACAGTAAGGTGTAAACTATGGGCAGAGCAATATACATTAGTAAATGAAGCCCAGGAGGCCATTGAGAAAGCAGAAGATTATTGGATTAATACTGAAAAAGAAAACCATTCCTATTCTATTACCCTAGATAAATCTAAAAGGACGCACAAGATTTTAGCTGAAGTGCAGTTTTAACCCGACAGGATTTCATTTTATAAGGAACTAGATTATACTATTGGAAACAAATGTACGGAGGGAATTTATTGTGCAAAAAGAAAATCTTCAAAGATTAACTGAACAATTATTGAATTATGCGGTTGAAGCGGATAATATATATGAAAATGTACGTAGGGAAGGAAAAGAAAAGGATTTCTTTTCTGAGGTTAAGCCGTTTGCAGATCAAGTCAGAACCATTTGTATAGAATGGGAAAGCGGAATGAAGGAGTGGATGAAAGAAACGGAGTTTAAACATCTTTTCCCCGAGCAAATTGAACAAACAGCCCATAACCTTTCCGATGTAGCCGTTCAGGCATTTTTTCCAAAAACCAGTTACAAGCGATTTAAAAGTCATGTCCAATCGGTAGTGTTTATCCTTAATAATGTAAAATCAGAAATCGATCGGATATTATCATAAAAACACCTACACTATATTTCCTCTTTTTTCATATATTATTGGAACCATGCCATGAAAAAAGAGGAGGGCTCATTGATAATGATGAGATCCGGTTATTACCAAGTCTCCCCTAGTCAAGAACATTACCCTCAATCAATATCAGAATACTGGGGAGGATACCAGCAGCCTATGATGTATCCTCAGCCAAGTAATCAAGAACCATATATGCATCCTTATCCTCCCCAGGAAAAAGGGGGCTATATGCCGCCAAATCATGACCCATATCAACAGGCGGCTTATCATCCGTTTCAACAAATGCAGCAACAGGCGATGCCTGTGGGAGCATTTCCAGGGAACAGTGTAATGCAACCGATGCAGCCATATCAGCAACCATATCAGCACCAAAATCAGCCTCAAGCTTTTAGCCCATTTGCTAACCCGCTCCAGCCGGCTAAACGTCCTCCACAAAGTCAGCAGCAGGCTCACAATCCATATCCAAAGCAGCAGTTCATGCAAAAACAGCAGCCATCGGGTATAAAGTCGGTTATGAATCAATTCAAAACACAAGATGGCTCCATGGATATAACAAAAATGATGAACACAGCTGGACAAATGATGAATACAGTCTCTCAAGTGTCTTCAATGGTCAAAGGAGTAGGGGGCTTCTTCAAAGCTTAGATGTTGAATAAAGTAAAAGCAGACTTACAAGTGACCCAGCCACTTAATTAAGTCTGCTTTTTAATTGCTTAAAAAGATTAATCGTTGATTTCAATTCGATTTCCCTTAACCTTGGGTAAATGAAGAGTGAGAATCCCGTCGCGATGCCTTGCTGTTACTTTTTTTTCATTAATTGGTTTTGGAAAGGAAATGGTTCTAGATAATCGACTTGCTGATAGATCTTTCTGAAACATTCCTTGAGTTCTATGTTGAGTAGCAAGGCTATCTACATGATTTGCCGAGATGGTTACCGCCTGGGTCAACAAATCAATCGAAATTTGGCTGCGTGCAATTCCGGGCAAGCTAGCAGTAAGGATATATTCGGAATTCGTCTCATGAAGGTCGACTGGAAAGCTTCGTTCTTTTGCTGAACTAAAGAAATCATCAAGTGATTGCAGCATGCCTTTAGCGGGTCTCTCGGAAAACATTCGATCCATCTTGTGAATAAAATGGGTAAAAGGCTCTTTTCTGTACTTATTGTTATTATTTTTTTCAGAAGAGGTCATCACGGTGCTCCTTTCTAAAAATTCCTTTGCATATAGGCTATGTAGAGACTTAATATATGTGAATGCAAAGAAGGGTTTAGATATAGAGAGGAAGGGAATAACGTTACTAAATGATTATTTTAAGAAAAGAGGGATAGAGATGAACCAAAGTAGTAAGCTTCCTTACATAGATAGCGGGGAAGGTAAAAAAACGTTGCTATTTATCCATGGATTTTGCGGAAGTCATGGGTATTGGCGGGACATCATTACTGGATTAAAAGATAAATACCGAGTTATTGCCATTGATTTGCCAGGTCATGGTGCAAGTGAGCCACTAGGGGCATCTTTCACGATTGAAGAAATGGCAGAGAATATTGCGGAATTTTTGGAAGAACAGAAAATCGATCAGGTTTACTTGTTCGGTCATTCGCTCGGAGGCTATATCACCTTGTCATTCGCTGAGCAGTTTGCTGAAAAATTGGTTGGTTTCTCACTCATTCATTCGACGGCTTTGCCAGACGATGAGGCTGGGAAGGAAGGGCGGTTAAAATCTGTTGAAAAAATTGAAATTGCCGGGATCCCTACCTTTATTGACGGACTTGTACCGAAGCTTTTTGCTAAATCCGATGATCCTAACATTGAAAATGCAAAAGAAATAGGTTATAAAACGAGTGAAAGTGGAGCAATCGGTTCTTTGCATGCTATGAGGAAAAGAAAAGACCGAAATTATGTACTGAAAGATACAAAGCTACCGGTTCTTTTGGTTGCAGGTGAGCAAGATAAGGTTATTCCTGCTAATAAAACCTTTACTGTAAAAGGGGATCATATTAAAGAAGTTATTCTCGAAGGAAGCGGTCATATGGGGATGTTGGAAGCTCCAGGCCAACTTGCAGGTGAAATTATCCGGTTTGTCGAAGGAAATTAAATTAAAAAATAACAAGTAGGAAAACGGGATTTTACCGTTTCCTGCTTTTTTTTTGTAAAAGGAAATAGTTTCCCTTTTGTACAGAACGTTCATTCGGTAGAATAGGAGTATGAGGTGGTTATATGAAACTGCGAAAAAATTTACAAGAAATTATCACTGGTTTAAAAACAAATGAGGAATTTAAAGATAATATTGTTCACTGGCAAGTTATTGACGCGAAAGAGGCAAAAATCGTCTCTTTTCCAGATCAAATAGATGATAAAATCAAGCAGGCTCTTAATAAACGAGGGATAAAAGGGTTGTATACCCATCAGGCAACTGCTTTTGAGACCGCTGTGAGTGGTAATAGCCTTGTGGCTGTCACACCGACAGCTTCTGGTAAAACGTTATGCTATAATTTGCCAGTTCTTCAAAAGGTACTCGAAGATGAAAAAACAAGAGCACTATATATTTTTCCGACAAAAGCCTTGAGTTATGATCAAAAAAGTGAATTGAACGAAATGATTAATGAGATGGATGCTCATATAAATAGTTATACGTACGATGGGGATACACCATCCAATATAAGGCAAAAAATACGTCAGGCAGGGCATATCGTGATTACCAATCCTGATATGCTCCATTCGGGAATTCTGCCGCATCACACGAAATGGGTTTCTTTATTTGAGAACTTAAAGTATGTGATTATCGATGAACTTCATATATACCGAGGCGTTTTTGGAAGTCATACGGCAAACGTCATTAGAAGACTAAAACGAATCTGCCAGTTTTATGGGAGTGATCCTGTATTCATCTGTACATCTGCGACTATCAATAATCCAAAAGAGTTGGCTGAGGAACTTACGGAAAAAGAGATGGTTCTTGTCAATAACAATGGAGCACCGAGCGGAAAAAAACATTTTGTGTTTTATAATCCGCCAGTAGTCAATAAACCACTTAATATTCGAAGGAGTGCGGTGTTGGAAGTCAGGAAACTTGCAAATGAGTTTTTGAAAAATAAGATTCAAACGATTATTTTTGCTCGAAGCAGGGTCCGTGTAGAGATTTTATTGACCTATTTACAGGAACTCGTGTCCAAGCAGCTGGGTCCAAAATCGATACGAGGCTATCGCGGAGGTTATTTGCCGACGCAGCGTAGAGAAATTGAACAGGGCCTGCGGGATGGTTCAATTTATGGTGTAATCTCTACGAATGCTCTTGAGTTAGGAGTTGATATCGGTCAGCTTCAGGTTTGCATCATGACTGGCTACCCTGGATCAATATCGAGCGCCTGGCAGCAGGCAGGACGTGCAGGAAGAAGGCATGGGGAAGCTTTAATCATCATGGTCGGCAGCTCTAGTGCTCTTGATCAGTATATCGTTAAGCATCCTGACTATTTCTTTACGAGAAATCCGGAAACAGCAAGAATTAATCCAGATAATCTCGTAATCTTGGTTGATCATATCAAATGTGCAGCATATGAGCTTCCTTTTAAAAAAGGAGATACCTTTGGCAAGTCGGAGATAATGGACGTTCTTGAATTTCTGACAGAAGAAAGAGTTTTACACCAAAATGGAGATAAATGGCATTGGATGAATGACGCATTTCCGGCGAGCAATATCAGTCTTCGTTCTGCAGCACAGGAAAATGTCGTTATCATTGATCAAACGAATGTCCCAGACAATAGGGTCATCGGAGAAATGGATACGTTCAGTGCGATGACCCTTCTTCACGATGAAGCAATTTATTTGCATCAAGGAATACAATTTCAAGTGGAAGAATTAGATTGGGAAGAAAAGAAAGCGTATGTACGTGAAGTCAATGTGGACTATTACACTGATGCTAACCTTGCTGTACAGTTATCTGTATTGGAAGTGGATAAACAGCAAACATTCTCTTCAACTACAGCAGCTTTCGGGGATGTCGCTATCCGGGCGATGCCTACGATATTCAAAAAAATTAAATTTGAGACTCATGAAAATATTGGATCAGGGCCAATCAGCCTCCCGGAGGTGGAACTTCATACGAGCTCGGCCATGCTTTCCATGGAGCCAGATATTTTTGAATGGGATGAAAATCGAATAGAGCAAGGAATGATTGGTGCTTCACATGCGTTGAACTACATGATTCCGCTTTATGTAATGTGCGATCCCCATGATATTCATGTGTATCCGCAAGTTAAGGCAGCACATAATGAAAAACCCACCATTTTTATTTATGATAGTTATCCAGGTGGAATAGGACTAAGTGATAAAGTGTATGAAAATGCTGCGGTCATTTTGTTGGAAACAAAATCAATGATCGAAAATTGTTCTTGTGAAAACGGCTGTCCTTCCTGTATCGGAACGGAATCTGCTTCTAAGACAGCCAAAAGTGATGCCAAGCGGTTATTGGATCTGTTTTGTAAGGAAAACCATGCATCAATTGCAAGGGTATGTGAATAGAGGTGCAGTATTTTGTCATTAAAAAATAAATTGAATCGTATGAAAACACATATGAACATAGAACCAGTGAACCATCCTTCTCCTATAAAGGAAGATAGCAGGTCAGTAAATACAGATATTCCTTATCATGATAAGTGGCTGGAGAACGATACCGTTTCCTTTCATTTCGATAATGACTATTGTTTCATCCGTGAAGTCCGCTATCCTTTAAATCATAAGCATGGATTGTATTCATTTTCTGAGTTGAAAAAGATTGTGAAAGAATGGAATCAAACTTCATTGGTGCATCCCCTTTCCGCTAAGGGTGTTAAATGCGAAGAACTCTTTTTCTTCGATACGGAAACAACAGGGCTTGGCGGTGGAGCAGGAAATACAATTTTTTTACTAGGTTATGCCTATTTAGAAGGTGAAGAGGTGGTCGTTAAACAGCATATCTTGCCACAGCCTGGTAGTGAAATCCCGCTTTACCAAAGCTTTCTGGAAAACATCAATTATGAAACACTTGTCACATATAATGGTAAGTCATTTGATTGGCCGCAATTAAAAACCAGACATACCTTGATAAAGGAACATGTTCCAAAATTGCCTGAATTCGGACATTTTGATTTGTATCATGCGTCAAGACGCCTTTGGAAAAACAAATTAGAACGTGTAAAATTATCTGCTGTCGAAACAGACATTTTAGGTGTAAAAAGAGAGGATGATATTCCTGGATATTTGGCACCGATGATTTATTTTGATTTCGTCGAAAGAAAGAACCCGGAAATTTTATTTGGAATCATGAAGCATAATGAAGTGGATATTTTATCACTAATCACTCTGTATATTCACCTGTCACGGAAAATTCTCCAAATAGATGGATATACGGAAGAGTCGATGGAAATTGCACGCTGGCTCGATTATCTAGGAAAAAAAGAGGAATCTGTTGAGACCTATCAAAGAATATTAGAAGTAGGAAATGAGGAAGATCGGATTATAGCTGGCAATGCCTTAGCCTTTCAGAAAAAGAAGCAAAAACAATTCAATGAAGCGTTGGAGATTTGGAAGGAAGTTGCTATAAAAGGGGATGGTCATTTAAGGATACAGGCTCAGATTGAATGTGCAAAATTATTTGAACATCAATTTAAGGACATCGCTTCAGCAATAAATTGTGCTAGAATTGCGCATCAAGAGATGATGAGGACAGGGAATGACATCCATATAGCAAAAAAAATCTTGGATTTGGAAAAAAGGATTCAACGGCTCGAAAGAAAAAAAGGTTCTAAGGGTAGACTTGTATAATATAGATAGTCTTTAAGAGGAATCTACATAGCCAATAAAAAAGTGATTATGAAATAAAAAATATGGTTACAAATATTGTAGCATTCAGTCATTATGTGTAAAATGGTAATGGTTGAGGGTGAAATTCTGAAACATTGATTTCATGCCTTACATCATTTAAATTCAAGGTGAAAGCGGAGCGGAGAAATGTATAAAACGACTTTATTTCTATTTTTTGTTGTCCTTTGTTTAACGATTGTTTTATTTACATCTTTAAAAGAAAGTTTCTACTCCTTTTTATAAGAAATTCACTCTGCAAGCATTTTGTAGGGCTATTCATATATAACGATGTGTACTTTAGGTTGTCGCATATAGTTTTATACTTATTACGTATAAATAGGTCATTTCATCAGTACACGTATCCCCTTTTTTTCATAGTCTATAAGGGTAAGACTAAACTTATTATGACGAAAGGGGACGTATTATAAATGAATTTTCGTAATTGTGGAGGACATAAATCCAATGTTATGGGAACATCCAATGTAATGGGTGCATCGAATGTAATGGGAGTATCAAATGTAATGGGTGCTTCAACTGGAAAAAAACCTTCCCATGTAATGGGAGCTTATACTAGTCCGATGGCTGGCGGTCAATATCCGACTGCTGTATCTCCAGCGCAATATGGTCCAACATCTGCACTTCCAACTCAAGTAGCCCCAGCACAGGTATCTCCAACGCAGCAATTTGTTAATACAAACGTATCGAACACAGTGATACCTGTCGTTCACCCATCACATACTACAACCGTTAATAAACATTGTAACACGTATAAACATTACTTTCCGCATACTCAATCCGTGGTGAACGAGTGTTATACGCAAAACTTGATATGCAGAACGCCGATGCATAACCCATGCTGTCCGCCAATGCATTTCGGATACTAAAAAAAGTAAGGGCTTATTAAGCCCTTATTTTCTTACATAAACATGTTAAAAGGGAGATTAACCAAGCAATGAAGGTTTTGTATATGACTGGCTACAAAGCTTTTGAATTCGGTATATTCAAAAATGACCATGAAGCGGTAAAATATATAAAAAAAGCGATGAAACAACGTCTTCTGCCATTGGTGGAAGATGGATTGGAATGGGTGATTATATCAGGTCAGTTGGGTACGGAACTATGGGGTGCCGAAGTGGTGTTCGAAATACAGGAAGAATATAATCAGCTTAAATTAGGGGTGCTTACTCCTTACCTGAAACAGGAAGAGTCATGGAACGAGACGAATCAAGACTATTACCGATCCATCTTAGCCCGCGCCGATTTTGTTGAGTCCATTTTCAACAAAACATATGAAGGTCCGCAACAACTTAAAATCAAAAATAGGTATATGGTCCATAAAAGTGATGCCTTGCTAATCATTTTTGATCCTGAAAAAGAAGGATCCGCCAAATATCCATATTTCGAAGCTATGAAAAAAGCGGAAACTCAACTATACCCCATTTTACAGATAAGCTTTGATGATCTGCAACTGGCTGCGGAAGAAGACAGCTGGGCCGAAGAGTAGCACTGTAAAAATAATTAAGGATTAAAAGTTGTTTCAAAAGCATATTCATATTATGATGAAAATTAGATACAGATTTATGGGAGTAATATCGTGCACAAAAAAGTATGGCTTATTAAAAAAGTGTTTCGTTGACAAACCCAAGTATATTTGAAAAAATAATAAAAAGTCGATTGTATTGGCGAAAGTATTGAGGTGAAGTCTTATGCTATCCGATAAGATAAAATTAACGGCTAAAGATATTCTTGAAAAAGATTTTAAAACGGCCATGCGAGGTTATAAACCTGAGGATGTGGATCAATTCCTGGATCTAATCATAAAAGATTATGAAGTGTTTCATCAGGAAATTGATGACCTTAAACAAGAAAATCTTAAATTAAAAAAACTGGCTGAAGAGAGTACAAAACGTCCAAACCAACCTGCACCTGGTGCGACTCCAGGAACCACTAACTTTGATATCCTTAAACGGTTGTCTAACTTAGAAAAGCACGTATTTGGAAACAAGCTTTTTGATTAATGCTTTTTAAAAGGGAAAATAATTTGTATTGTGTTTTCTTGAAGAATGTATTATAATCAATAATGTTATGTTAACGTTTGGGTAATTGCTGCTGCATTTTTTGCAGTAGAGGAAAGTCCATGCTCGCACGGACTGAGATGTCCGTAGTGTTCGTGCCTGGCGAAAAAATAAGCTTGGGCAGCAGTCTTGGATTGCTGACGGCTGGGAAAATGCCTAAGTCCTTTTGGATATGGCATGAATACCTATAAAAGTGCCACAGTGACGGAGCCTTTACAGAAATGTAAAGGGTGGAACGAGGTAAACCCCACGAGCGAGAAACCCAAATTAATGGTAGGGGCGCTTTCTTCCTTGGAATTGAACGAGGAGAAGGACAGAAGCTATGCTTCTGTAGATAGATGATTACCGCCGAAGTACGAGACGTGAGTCGCTTGCAGTGCTGAGGAACAAAACATGGCTTACAGAACGTTATCATATAACACTTAAAGCACAACTCTCCTTTGTAAAAGGAGAGTTTTTGTTTGTAAAAAAAATGTCCATTTTAAAATTTCCCAACACTAGTGCTGCAAAATATCATATCATAGAAGTGAAAATGACTAGGTATAATGGAAGAGTATTTTAATTACAACTTTCAAATGATATAATGAATACTTTTGTATGAACTTGGAGCTTGACCGCTTTAAAGTAAGTAATGATATTTTCTGTCATAGTGAGGAGTTCATTTCGATTGCAGAAGAGACAGGCCTTGTCAACCACATCAGCCTGTGGGTTATAAAACGAGCGTGTGAGTATGTTAAGTAATTCCATATTTTTGGGTATCCTAATTACAAGGTTTGCATCAACAGATAGAACTTGTATTTTAACAGGAATAATTTTAGAAAAAGGTAATTGTCCTATTTAAAAAAGAACATGACTCTATTGCGCAAGGATTGGAACAGATGGAGAGCAGATTATGCCTAATGCAGAGGGTTCTGTTGAATAATTGGTTAATCTTAAAAAACAAAGGATTATTGTCTATCGATGATTTTGGTACTGGTTATTCTTCCTTAAGTTATTTTTAGTGTTTTCCGATTGATACATTGAAAATTTATCAATCAATTATAAAGGTGACTTGCCTATTGTAAAAGCTACCATCACGATGTCGATGGCACTTAATCTTGAATCATTGCTGAAGCCGTTGAACATAAAAAGCATATAGACTTTTTGAATAAGCAAAAGTGTGGTATCATTCAAGGGTTTTACTTGTCGAAATCGCTCCCTGTTTCTGAATTTAAAAAATGGAAAAGCGGGAACCGATTTTGATTAATGGAAAGTAGGTGCATGAAGAAATGAAACAATTCGATATTATTGCAACATCAGCAATGGGATTGGAATCAATTGTTGCCAAGGAAGTGCGGGATCTTGGTTACGATTGTCAAGTGGAAAATGGGAAAATTATGTACAAAGGGGACCAATCAGCCATTGCTCGCTCTAATTTATGGCTGCGCAGTGCAGACCGCGTGAAAATTAAAGTCGCTGAATTTAAAGCTTATTCTTTTGATGAGCTGTTTGAAAAAACAAAAGCCTTGAACTGGGAAGATTACTTATCTGCAGACGTTGAGTTCCCTGTAAGTGGTAAATCAGTTAAATCACAGCTTTACAGTGTCCCTGATTGTCAGGCTATCGTTAAAAAGGCGATTGTTGATAGATTGAAAAGTAAATATAAACAAGTATCTTGGTTTGCAGAAACTGGTCCTTTGTTTAAAATTGAAGTATCAATCTTAAAAGATGTAGTGACACTTACTATGGACACATCAGGTGCCGGACTTCATAAGCGCGGATACCGCACAGGGCAGGGGGAAGCACCCCTTAAAGAAACTTTGGCGGCTGCATTGATCATGCTGACTAATTGGAAACCGGATAAACCTTTCATTGACCCGTTTTGTGGATCTGGTACTATTCCTATTGAAGCTGCATTGATTGGGCAGAACATCGCTCCTGGTTTTAATCGGGAATTTGTTTCTGAAAGCTGGGCTTGGATGGACAATAAGGTTTGGGATGAAGCGAGAATTGAAGCTGAAGATTTAGCGAATTATGATCAGTATTTAGACATAACAGGTTGTGATATTGATCATCGTATGGTTGAAATTTCAAAAGCCAATAGTTTTGAAGCAGGTCTTGGTGATCTGGTTGAGTTCAAACAAATGCAAGTGAGAGATATTTCGACTAGAAAAGAATATGGTGTTATTGTGGGGAACCCACCTTATGGTGAACGTCTCGGAGAGAAAAAGGCTGTTGAGCAGATGTATAAAGAAATGGGACAGGCCTTCAAGAAGCTTGATACTTGGTCTGTGTACATGATTACCTCAAACCCTGACTTTGAACAGTATTATGGTAAACCTGCAACGAAAAAAAGGAAGTTGTTCAATGGATTCATTCGAGCGGATCTTTATCAGTATTGGGGAAAAAGGCCGCCAAAACAACCGAGAAGTGAATAAATAGGTATAATATAATGGAAAATTTGGAATAGTCAGGACATTTTATTCATAATAGGTTCCAGTCTTGCTTATCATTTCCTTTTCTGTTATTCTAATAATGAATTATTTTTGTTCAGTTTTAAGGAATACCTTAATATTCAATGAGCAAGGATAGTAATATAATGTGTGGCAAACACACTAGGAGGCAACAAAAATGGAACAAGGTAAAGTAAAATGGTTTAACGCAGAAAAAGGTTTTGGATTCATCGAACGTGAAGGTGGAGACGATGTATTCGTACATTTCTCAGCTATCCAAGGAGAAGGTTTCAAAACACTTGAAGAAGGCCAAGATGTTACATTTGATGTAGAACAAGGTCAACGTGGACCACAAGCATCAAACGTAAACAAAGCTTAATTCAACTATATAGTACTTACAGACAGGCTCTCATGAGGAGCCTGTCTTTTATTTTACGGGCTGGTAGCGCTCGCTAATATATACATAGAAGATGCAGTATCTACGGGGAAATTCATTTCTTGAAGAAAGGTAAATAACTTGACTATCATTGTAGAATAAAGGATAATATACTTTTGCCTAGATAAGTTATTATACGGAATTTTATATACTGATGTTAGATAAAAGGGGAGACCATGATGCTTAAAACACTGCCTTTTTCGGTTACAAAGGAAGATTCTTTTTACGATAAGCTTTCAGAATGGATCGGTGATGTTTTTTATGACATTCTTCCCGAAAAAGGATTTGAGCTGCGTGACGAACAAATCTTCATGGCATTTCAATTAGAAAAAGCCTTTAAAGAAAAGAATGTAAGTTTTGCGGAAGCTGGTGTAGGGACTGGTAAGACATTGGTCTATTTACTATATGCCATTTGTTATGCCAGATATACTAATAAACCGGCAATTATTTCGTGTGCAGATGAAACATTGATTGAACAGCTTGTCAAAGAAGAAGGCGACATTCAAAAAATTAAGAACGCATTAGGTATTGAAGTAGATGTTCGTCTTGCCAAATATCACGATCAATATGTATGTCTTAAGAAATTGGAGTATGCAGTGAATCATGAAGATTCAGAGGGAATAGATCAGCTCTATGATGAACTTCCCAAGTTTGTCCATGATAACTCATCCATGAATGCTTATACAGCTTACGGGGACCGTAAACAATACCCATATTTGAATGATGAAGACTGGTCAAAAGTAGGCTGGGATCAGCTTCAAAACTGTTTTACGTGTGATAAACGCCACCGTTGTGGACAAACCCTTTCCCGTGACCACTACAGAAAATCAAGTGATTTGATCATTTGTTCACATGACTTCTTTATGGAGCATGTTTGGACAAAAGAAAAACGTAAGCGTGAAGGACAGTTACCGTTATTACCAGAACATAGCTGTGTTGTCTTTGATGAAGGACATTTATTGGAGTTTTCTGCTCAAAAGGCGCTAACGTATAAAGTTGGTGAACAAACTCTTGCTTCGGTTTTAGAATTGTTAACAGCCAACCAGGTACGTGAAGAAACGTTATACATCATTGAAGACTTAATTGACATAAATGAAGAGTTTTTCGATTTACTTGATGAAAAGGCCATTCACGTTAGTGGTTCTAATCGGTATGAAATTCCGATGTCCAAAGAAATTACAAACTTTGCACAAAAGCTTCATAAAAAGGTTGAAGAGTTAGAAGAAAACCTGGTTTTTGAAGCGGAAATGTACACGATTAATGACTATGATTTAAAAGTGACAGAAGAATACTTAGAACAGCTAGGTTACTCTCTTTCTCTATTTGTGAAAGATGAACAGGCGGTATCATGGTTTGAAGAAAATGAAATGACAAAAACATTGGTCATTATGCCAAGGCTTGTACAAGATATTTTGTCTGAACAAGTTTTTTCTAAAAAAATCCCTTACATTTTTTCTTCGGCAACATTATCTGATAATAAATCGTTCCAATACATTGCAGATAGCTTAGGGATAGAGAAGTATGATAGCTTTTCTGTTGAATCGCCTTTTGATTATGATGAAGTCATGAAAATGAATATGCCAGTCTTTGAAAATGGAGACCAATTGGCTAAACTTAATTATACAATGAAGACGATTGAGGAAAATGAAGGTAGAACGCTAGTATTATTCCAATCAAAAGAAGAATTGCTATGGTTCAAGGAAAACAGCCAGAAAACAGCATATCCCTTTTATTTTGAAGGTGAAGCGGAGATTAGCGATCTTGTTAAAAGATTTCAAGAAGAAGAGCAGTCTGTTTTGTTCTCATATCATTTATGGGAAGGGCTCGATGTTCCGGGGGCTTCATTACAAAATGTAGTGATACACTCACTTCCATTCCCGCCACATGATCCAGTATTCGAGGCCAAACGGAACTCGGTTACCACTCCTTTTGAAGAAGTGGATCTTCCATATATGCTCCTTCGTTTGCGTCAGGGAATCGGACGTTTGATCCGTACCAGCAATGACTCGGGGACCGTACAGATTTTGATTGAGAAGGATCTTTCTGAACAGGTAAAAGAGAAAATTATTTCTGTTCTTCCTGTTACGCTTTAATTATTCTATGTTGAGAGCCAAGGGGCAAAGCAAGCCCTTGGCTCTTATTTTATTTTAAGTTGCGGGTAGTTCTGATATGAAAACTTTTTGTATAATATGGTAAAGTGTAGATGGAAGGGGCAGTGAATATGAAAAAGGGTATTAATCTGATAGAAAAAGAATTTCAAGAATATGTAAAGAAAATTTCAGCCTATAATGAAGCCCTCGCATTAATTTATTGGGATTTACGTACAGGTGCTCCCAAAAAGGGAGTAGAGCAGCGCTCTGAAGTTATTGGGGTAATTTCCTCTGAAGTTTTCAATATGATTACAAGTAAAGAGATGGAATGCTTCATCGAGGACCTTACAACAGAGGAAGCTTCTCTTAGTGAAACGACGAATAAAATGGTTCAAGAATGTAAAAAAGAGTTTGAAAGGAATAAGAAAATCCCAGCAGACGAATTTAAAGAATTCGTTATTTTACAATCCCGGTCTGAAAGTGCATGGGAGGAGGCAAGAGAAAAGGCGGATTTTTCGTTATTTCAACCTTATCTGGAACAAATTGTCGCCTATACTCGTAAATTCGTTGAATATTGGGGTTATGAGGGTGAGAAATATAATACCCTATTAGATATGTATGAACCAGGTATGACTGTTGACATTCTTGATAAGGTATTTAGTCAATTGCGAGCAAGTATAGTTCCTCTAGTAAAACAAATAGCAGAGAGTAAATATCAACCTGAAACATCTTTCCTATTTAAAGAATTCCCGAAAGAAAAACAGCATCAACTCAATCTTCGAGTTTTAAAACAGCTTGGATACGATTTCAAGGCTGGCAGGTTGGATGAAACAGTCCATCCTTTTGCGACTGGAATCAACAGAGGTGATGTAAGGGTGACAACCCGCTATGATGAATATGATTTTAGGGGGGCAATTTTTGGTACGATTCATGAATGTGGGCACGCTATCTATGAGCAGAATATCGCTGAAGAGTTAACGGGTACACTGCTTGATAATGGGACGTCAATGGGAATCCACGAATCACAATCATTGTTTTTCGAAAATTTTATTGGACGGAACTATAGTTTCTGGAAAAATAAATACCCTCTTTTAAAGGAGTGTGCACCAGAACAGTTTGCAGATGTGAAACTTGAAGACTTTTACCGCGGCATTAACGAATCAAAACCGTCCTTCATCCGTATTGAAGCTGATGAACTGACATATCCTTTACATATTATGATTCGTTATGAACTGGAGAAAGCACTATTTAATGGAGAGCTTGAAGTGAAGGATTTACCGGAGGTTTGGAATAAAAAATACAAGGAATACTTAGGGATTGTACCTGAAGATGATGCTAAGGGTGTTCTACAAGATGTACACTGGTCAGACGGCAGCTTTGGTTACTTCCCATCCTATGCATTAGGGTATATGTATGCTGCACAAATCAAGCAGGCTATGCTTAAAGATATACCTGACTTTGATAATTTGTTGGCATCCGGTGATATTGCTCCAATTAGAACATGGCTTAATGAAAAGGTACATAAATATGGAAAAACTAAAAAGCCACTTGAGATTTTGAAAGAAACTACAGGAGAAGGCTTAAACGTGCAATATTTAATAGATTATCTTGAAAGTAAGTATAAGGAAGTTTATAAAATTAATTAAAGTCTTCAAATAAAAAACCCTTGGCAAATCTGCCAAGGGTTTTTTATGGCTTGTACAATTTGAACGTTGATTGGAACGTAGGGCACTCGCTTTCCGCGGGCGGTCCGGAAGCCTCCTCGGCTTGCGCCTGCGGGGTCTCACCTAGACGCGCTTTTCCCGCAGGAGTCTCGCACCTTCCGCTCCAATCAACTTTGTATAAAATTTAGATAGAACCCCTTTTGCCTACAGTCTTTTTTGTTTTAAAATGGAAGTATTAAAACTTGAGGTGATGAGGATGCTTTCTAAACATGATTCTATTCAGCGGGATCAACTTGAAATGATTACTTTAGATCAACTGGTGCGAGCGAACCATTCGGTTCGAAAAATTGAGGCCGCCATTGACTTCTCATTCATATATGACTTGGTGAAAGATATGTATTCAGAGGTAGGACGCCCAAGTATTGTTCCAGCTATTTTAGTTAAACTGACATTCATTCAATATACTTCGGTATTCGTTCAATGAGTAAAACGATTGAAGAAGTTGAAACAAATATGGCTTACCGTTGGTTCTTAGGCTATGGGGTTCGGAATGTTTTAATTCCGAACCCCTTTTGTCTACAAACTGACCTTGGAAAATCTGCCAAGGCTTTTTATGGTGTAGGATCACCATAATTTAAATCCTTTTGATCCCGGTGGTGCATTTTGAAGAATATCAATAAACGGAATTGTATACGCAAAGAGAATGAGTGCTGCCGTTATTCCAAGCCATAGTTTCCAATTTTCAAAAACGAGTGGCGTTTTTTCGGCTTTATCAGAAACTTCACCAACAGGGAACTCTTCGTTGCCTTTTGGAGCAAAGAAGGCCAACTGTATAAAAATAATGAGATATAAAATAATCCCGATAAAGAGTATAGTTCCACCTACAGCTTGTGCAATTTGATAAGGAATCCAATCAAGTGCCTGTGTGGAATCTCCATAAGTGGAGTACGAAGAGCGGCGAGGTGCTCCCAGCAGTCCAGCGATATGCATGGCCCCAGACATAAAGGACATCCCAATTGCCCAAAAGACCCCTTGAATAATCGCTAATTTATTTAATTTTTTTGTTAAGGTGCGTCCAGTTAAATGGGGAACAAGCCAATACGAAATCCCAAAGAATGTTAGGATTACGGAAGTCGCCAATGTTAAATGAAAATGTCCTGTAACCCATATAGTATTATGGACAACCTGGTTTAATTGGTTTGAGGCATTGACTAATCCTCCGGCACCTGCTGGTATGAAAGCCGCCATTCCGATAAAAGGTACGGTAAAACGGGCATCTCCCCAAGGTAGCATCTTAAACCAACCGAATAGCCCTTTGGCACCCTGTGAACGTCCGTATTGTTCAAAAGATCCGAATAAAGAAAAGGCAGTCATTAAAGATGGAACAACGACTAAGAAGGTTAAAATTACTTGTAAAAACTTCCAGACGGGATCGATACCGGGTTCTAGCAATTGGTGATGAAGTCCAACAGGGATAGAGAAAAGCAGGAAAAGAATAAAAGACATTCGAGCCAATGAATCTGAAAAAATTTTCCCGCCAATGACTTTAGGAATCACTACATACCAGCACATATAGGCTGGTAGCAACCAAAAATAAACGAGCGGATGTCCAAAATACCAAAATAAAGTTCGGCTTGCTAAAACGTTAATAGAATCCACCCAACCTAAAGACCATGGGAGAATTTGAAATAACACGGTAGCTGCCACTCCGATAGTAGCAACAATCCACAGTAGAGTATTTACAACAGCCATAAAACTTAATAATGGGCTTGCTTGGCCTCGATTGTTTTTCTTCCACTTGCAGTATGCCGCTATAAGGGCTCCACTACTAATCCAGCTGCCAACGATCACAAGTGTTAAGCCACCATAGAAAATAGGATGAGCTTGAAGAGGTGCATAAAAAGTATAAAGGACAGATGCTTCATTTAATAAAACCATAACAGCGGCCATAACAGTGCCGAGTGTCATTGTCCAAAAACCAATCCAGCCTGCAATTCTGGAAGGGGTGGACAATGGACCGATTGTTTTACTAACTGCTGATAGCTGGAATCCTATGATAAAGAAAGTTGTTAACACCAGAGCAAGTAAAACTCCGTGAACCGTAAGTAATTGATAATACGTTATACCGGCAGGTAATTCCATTCTGCCTGAGCGAACCAAAGTTTGAAGTAATCCTGCAAATCCTCCAAGTGCTAAAGCAATAATGGCTACATAGAAATGAGCCATGGATAGTTTTGCATCCAGTGGGTGAACTTTTTTATTTTCAGCAGTTGTTATCATTTTGAAACCACCTCGATACGGGAGCTCATCATGTGGTGACCAACTCCGCAATATTCATTGCAAATAATCAATTTTTCTCCTTCATTATTAAATCTAGTGGTATATTCACTGACGAATCCAGGTTCAAGCATCATATTAACGTTAGTCCCAGCTATCTCAAAGCCATGGATAACATCTTTAGATGTTGCGATAACTTTGACAGTTGAACCTTTAGGGATCTCCACTTTTACAGGACTATACGAAAAGGCAGAAGCTACAAACACTAATTCATAGTCCCAATCTTTTCCTGTTACTTCATGTAAGCCAGGGGCATTAAATGGAGCAGTGACCTCCACTTTTTCAGGATCAATTGTAACTAAACAGCTGGGAGGTTGATTCCCTAGATAGAAAGCACTAACCCCGAGCACTGTCAAGAAAACTAGCAGGGCAACTGTACCGAAAATCAACCAAATCTTTTCAAACTTGTGCATGTGCATTATTTCGCCTCCTCAATTAACCTAAACGATTTACAAAAATAAAATAGATACTGACCCATACAATAATTAGAATAATTCCTAGTATTAAAACAGAAGCAAGTGTACCTTTTAAATTAGAAGTCTCTTTTATTTGTAATTTGTTCTCAAGTTTAGGTGCGGCCATCGTTTTCACTCCTTTCTAATTTCAAAAAAGACATGAGTACATGTTCATCATACAAAAGTAACAGTAAAATAGTATCCATCTTTTCTCTATTCACAAATTGTTCAATCGTTACTTTTATAAGTTCGATATAGTGTAAAGTTGAAGTGAGTATAAAAACTTGCATTTGATGTGTACCAAGTTGTGAAATAATTGTGAAGATTATACAGTCTGGATATTTTCACACGTAGACGATAGGGAAATATCCTATGAAACAATTGATTAATTTCTAAATTTTCTAAAAATGCGAATGATCATTTATTATTTTAAGTGAAAGTTCGGTTTTTTTGTTGAAAATACCTTTTCAAATAGAGCAAGCGTTGTTATAATTCATATATTACAAAAATATAAAGTTTCACTCGTATAATAGCAGGGATATGGCCTGCAAGTTTCTACCGAATTACCGTAAATAATTCGACTATGGGTGAGTAATAGATCTTGTTGCACAATGAAAGGGTTTTGTTGATTCCTTTTTCATTTATGCCCGGGAAATATTGCCTCACTCTAAAAAAAGTGCTGCAATGTTTCTTGGGTTTTTTATTTGTCGGGAAGCATTTGCATGACAATGGGTTAAATATACATCCAAGATTGGGAGGAACCTTCATGCAACTTTTAAAGGAAAAAATCTTGTCCGAGGGTCAAGCTTTATCAGAAGATATTTTAAAAGTAGATTCATTCTTAAACCACCAAATGGATCCTATCCTGATGAAAGAAATCGGTAAGGAATTTGTGAAACGTTTTGAACATAAGGAAATAACGAAAGTACTGACGATTGAATCTTCAGGAATTGGACCCGGGCTTATGGCGGCCTTAGAATTGGAAGTTCCACTAATTTTTGCACGTAAACGTAAATCACTTACTTTGACTGAAGGTTTAGTGACAGCTTCTGTTCATTCCTTTACCAAACAAGAAACGAATACAATCACGGTGTCCAATAAATATATTGAAGCAGGTGATAAGGTATTGATCATCGATGACTTTCTTGCAGTTGGTCAAGCAGCCCGAGGTCTAGCGGATATTTGTGAGCAGGTTGGAGCAGAAGTGGCTGGAATTGGAATAGTAATTGAAAAAGCTTTCCAAAGTGGTGGGAAGGATCTTAGAGAACAAGGCTTCCAAGTAGAATCTCTAGCTCGAATCGCAAAATTGAAATTCGGAGAGATAACATTCGCTGATGAACAGGAAGGGGCAACAGTAAATGTCTAAACAATCACCAATAAAAGTTGCTTCTTTAGGATTACAACATGTACTTGCGATGTATGCAGGTGCGATTGTTGTTCCCTTGATAGTCGGTGGGGCGTTGGGGTTAAACGCAGCGCAGTTAACTTATTTAGTATCGATTGATATTTTAATGTGCGGAATAGCAACCTTATTACAAGTGTGGAAAAATAAATTCTTTGGAATTGGGCTCCCAGTCGTTCTTGGGTGCACATTCACAGCAGTTAGCCCGATGATTGCGGTTGGTACACAATATGGAGTCACTACCATTTATGGAGCCATTTTGGTCTCAGGATTGATTGTGGTTATAATTAGTAAATTTTTTGGTAAATTGGCAAGATTTTTCCCACCTGTTGTTACAGGATCAGTAGTTATGATTATAGGAATCACACTCATTCCAGTTGCGATTAACAATCTGGGGGGCGGCCAAGGTGCTGCTGATTTCGGTGCCTTGAATAATGTGGGTCTTGGTTTTGGAACGTTGCTATTTATCATTTTCATGTATAAATTCTCAACGGGATTTGTTCGTTCCATTTCTATTTTATTAGGGTTACTAGTTGGAACATTCGTGGCTTTCTTCTTAGGTAAAGTGGATTTCAGTTCAGTAGCAAGTGCTTCTTGGTTGCATTTACCTCATTTTTTCTACTTTGGAACTCCGACTTTTAACATAACAGCTATTATTACTATGACATTGGTGGCAATAGTTAGCTTAGTGGAATCAACAGGTGTTTATTACGCATTAGGGGAAATTACAGATAAAGAGATTTCAGAAGATGACCTAGCACGTGGATATCGTTCTGAGGGGATTGCAATCATGTTGGGCGGGTTGTTTAATGCATTTCCTTATACGGCATTTTCACAAAATGTCGGTCTTATTCAATTGTCCGGTATTAAGACAAGAAATGTCATATATACAGCAGCTGGCATGCTTATTTTGATCGGATTTGTTCCTAAGATTGGCGCGTTCACAACCATTATTCCTTCATCTGTTTTAGGCGGAGCGATGGTAGCCATGTTCGGAATGGTTATTGCAGCAGGAATTAAAATGTTAAGCAAAGTAGACTTTGCTTCCCAAGAAAATTTATTGATTATCGCCTGTTCAGTAGGAATGGGACTTGGAGTAACGGTTGTTCCTGAGCTATTCGCTCAAATTCCAGAAAGTATCCAAATTTTAACGGATAACGGAATTGTGGCAGGAAGTTTGACAGCTATTTTCTTGAATATTGTTTTCAACATCTTCCCTGCAAACGGGAAAGTGAAGGAAGCACGTATCGAAGGACGGAAAGTAGCCTAAATAGTTTCGAAAAAGCTGATAGATTTATACCTTAAAGTAAACTGCCTCAAACGCACAGATATTTTTGCGTTTGAAGCAGTATTTTTTTATTCTGATTAGTTATTAAAACAATACCGGATTAGAAAGAAAGCCCTCCAAAGAATTCTAATTTTTTTAATAAAAAAAAGATTTAACAGATAAAAGGAAACTCTCTTCACTTTTTGAATATATTGATAGTATCTATACAGGAAAGTAAGTGATAGAGATGGAAAAGAAATATTGTATTCATTGTCGAACTATATTAAATCAGGAATGTAGATGCCGAGTGTGTGGAAAAGAGGAATTTCAAAATATCATTATACAAGTACAAAACCAATCCTCAATAAAGAAGGAAGAATGAAGGCCCCCCTTACCGTTTGTAAAGGTAAGGGGGGTTTTATGATTTAAAAACTACATTTCAATCATCAAGATATTATAATCTTACGGTTCCCATTCAGTATATGGGTTTTTTACCTGCTTTATAAAAAGGAAAAACCCAAATATTTAAAAAACATATATATATCACTATTTATCGTTAAAGCATTAAATGGTTTTTTGTGGGTATATTAACCATATCATGTATATTAAGGGGTGGGTTCATGCCATATGTATTATCCGCATCTCATATAAAACTTCCTTATTTACTTTCACAGGAAAAGATCATGGAATTTTCCAGGGAAATCTTTGGTTCCTCTTTTAAGAATATTGAACGATTATTGAGGGCATTTAAAAATGGCCAAGTCGAAAATCGTTATTTTTCAAATGATCTTGATTGGTTCAAGGAGGAACATACGTTCGCGGAAAGGAATGATATATATATTAAACAAGCAGTCGAGTTTGGTAAAGAAGCAATTGAAAAATGTTTAGCTAACACTGAATTTTTAAAAGATAAGCTGCAGCCAAGTGAGCTTGATGCTTTCTTTTATATTTCAAGTACAGGGATGGCTACTCCTACCATTGATGCAAGAATAATGAATGAACTTCCTTTTAACCCACATACAAAAAGAATTCCAATATGGGGGCTAGGGTGTGCGGGGGGAGCGAGTGGGCTATCGCGTGCTTTTGAATATTGTAAAGCATATCCGAAAGCAAAAGTCATAGTATTAAGTGTGGAATTGTGTAGCTTAACCTTTCAAAGAAACGATATTTCTAAGAGCAATTTAATTGGAACTTCCTTATTTTCTGATGGAATTAGCTGCGTTTTAATTTGTGGTGATGAAGTGTCAGCTGAACAGTTCTCGAAAAAAGAGCAGCATTTAAAATTTTTAAATTCCCAATCCACGCTTATGCCGAATTCGTTGGATGTAATGGGGTGGGATGTTAAAGATCAAGGGTTGTACGTGGTCTTTTCGAAAGATATTCCAACCATTATCAAGGATTGGCTTAAACCTAACGTGGAAGCTTTTTTAGTGGAGAATGGATTGATACTGGGGGATGTGAAAGATTTTATAGCGCATCCAGGCGGAAAAAAAGTAATCGATGCCTATCACGAAGCTCTGGGATTCAATGAAAGCATGACAGCAGAGTCAATGGGTATATTGAGGGAGTTCGGAAATATGTCTTCAGCTACGATTTTGTATGTACTAGAAAAATTCATGATGCGTGGCGGGAATTTAGGCGAACATGGCTTGGCTGCTGCATTGGGGCCAGGGTTTTCCTCAGAACTAGTGTTAATGAGGTGGGAATGATGATTTTCAGCATTTTTATTTTGCTGATTGCTATTCAGCGTCTTGTTGAATTATATATTGCAAAACAAAATGAAAAGCAGTTGAAAATGAAGGGGGCTGTTGAGTTCGGCGAGGCACATTATCGGTGGATGGTTCTGATGCACCTGAGTTTTTTTATTGTACTCACTATCGAGGTAATGGTCTATGAAAGGAAAATCGCTACGCTTTGGCCAATCTGGCTGACTCTTTTTCTCATTGCTCAGTCAGGAAGGGTTTGGGTAATCAGTTCACTAGGAAAACATTGGAATACGAAAATCATTGTTGTGCCAAATGCCGAAGTTGTAGTTAAAGGCCCTTATAAATATTTTAAACATCCTAACTATCTTATTGTAGCAACTGAGATTATCGTCATTTCCTTATTATTCAATGCTTTTTATACAGCTATAATTTTTAGTTTGTTGAACGCTTGGATGATGGCGGTGAGAATCCCCTTGGAAGAGAAGGCTTTAAAGACACACACAGAATATTCTACGGTTTTTAAGCAAAAATAATAAAAGTTTCATTTTTCTTATTGAAAATGATTATCGTTCGTGATAAGATTCTAATTGAAGATGAAAATTATTCTCAATCTCTTACTGATAAATATTTTAGAAACTTAAAAGCAACCCAATATAAAAGAGGATGGTGTTCGTAATGGTCTGGTTATTCATTTTATTGACAATCGCTACATATAGTTTTGTGATGAAACATGTATTAAGTAATATTCAAAAACCGGCAAAGGCAGTAAAATCTTATACGGAGTCAACAATGGAAAACCGAGCTACATATAACCCATCTCCTACAACCAGGTAAATTACCTGGTTTTTTTATGCAATCAGACAGTAATTACGAAGATGTAAAAAAACAAAGTGGAACCCACCAATCGGTGGATTTTTTTGCTTTCTGAACACGTTTGGTAAGAATTCATATAGTAAAACTAAAAGCTTTCGGTATGAATAACAATCGAAATCGTTTACAATAAGATTATTAAAAATGACGATAGATTAAGGGGTATGGATTCATGATTCAAGAAACATTAAAGCAACAGTCTAAATTGGGGATTTTGACTGCCATGTATGAGAAATTTCAATCAGCAGGAGATACAAGCAATGCTGATAAACTGAAACAGCTAATCCTGAAAGTAAAAAATGAGGAATTTATCATTGCTTTTTGCGGGCATTTTTCAGCGGGGAAATCAAGCATGATCAACTTCTTCCTAGATGATCAAGTATTGCCTTCAAGTCCGATTCCAACGAGTGCCAATACGGTTAAGGTTCAAAAAGGGGAGGACTATGCCAAAGTCTTTTATCATCATCAGGCACCGGTCGTATTTCCCGCACCTTATGATTTTAAAGAGGTAAAGAAATTTGCTAAAGATGGTGATTCAGTATCGGCAATAACAATAAGCTCCAATCAGTTTTCACTGCCAGAGTCATGTGCAATCATGGATACTCCAGGGATTGATTCGACAGATGATGCACATAGAGTTTCTACTGAATCGGCCTTGCATCTTGCTGATGTTGTCTTCTATGTTATGGATTATAATCATGTACAATCAGAAGTGAATTTTCTTTTTACTAAAGAATTGTTAGAAGCGGAAAAACCAACATATTTAATTATCAATATGATTGATAAACATGATGAAAATGAGCTCAGCTTCCAAGATTTTAAATTATCCGTTTCTGAAGCATTTGCAAACTGGAATGTATACCCTGATGGAATATTTTATACATCAGTCAGAGACTTGAACAATAGCGAGAATGAAATCGAAACCGTTCGTCAATTTATATATGAAATGGCAGAGAAAGGTCAAAATGATGGGAAAGATGCCATAATGCAATCGGCAAAGGCCCTAATCGAAAGACACCTTATTTGGCTGAAGGAACAGTACGAAGAGGATCATGCCAGTGAATTTGAAGTTTTATCAGAACTTCCATATGAAGAGCGAATCGACCTAACAAATAAAGTGGACAGCCTTATAAAGGAAAAAAAATCATTAACAGAACGTTTAGAGAATGTGAAAGTGCAATTTGCTGAAGATTTAGAAACCATTTTGAAAAGTGCTTACATCATGCCGGCGGCTACACGGGACCTAGGTAAATCATTCTTGGAATCAGCACAGCCCGATTTTAAAATGGGGCTTTTATTTGCCAAGAAAAAAACGGAGGCCGAACGCGAGGAACGTCTTAACGTATTCTTGGCAGATTTACAAGAGAAGGTCAAAACCCAGCTTGAATGGCATCTTAAAGAGTTAGCGGTAAAAACCCTTACTGAAGCTGAAGTCCATGATTCAACACTTGAAAGTAAGGCTCAGGCCCTGCACATCGGGGTGACAGAAGCTTACATAAAAAATTCTTTAAAGCCCCAAGTCAATATTACAGGTGAATACGTTTTAAACTATACAAATGATTTGGCCTCTGCTATCAAAAAAAAGGCACGTGATGAAGCTGAAGAATTTTTGCACAGCATGATTGCTGCCATGCAGGGTATAGTGGAGCAACAGACGATATCCATCGATAATGAACTTGAAGGTTTTGCTGAATTTGCGGAAGCCCTCAAAGTTACCGCAGCGATGAATGCAGAAATCGAGTCTCAAACAGAACAATTAGAGGGTATTGCTAATCAAACGGTATCGCTAATGGATGAGCGTTATGTCGAGACACTTTTGACTGAATGGGATGAAGAAGAAAAAAATATTACAGTCAAAATTATGAATACGGATGATGACAATAGGGCTAAGCAGGCTAACGAACTACATGCGGCGGATCTTGAAATCGAAACTAAGGCAGCAGAATCAACTGTAGGCGTTCCTTTATCTAATACTATAGATTTACGTGGGAAGGAAAAGTTAATAGAGACTGCATCGAATTTACAGCAGGCAGCCAAACTAATTCAACCTTTGAAAGGTTTTCAATCACTTTATAAAGAATTAACAGATAAGGCAAACCGACTAGAAAAGCAAACTTTCACGGTTGCACTATTCGGTGCATTCAGTGCAGGCAAATCTTCATTTGCAAATGCGTTAATGGGAGAAAGCGTTCTTCCTGTTTCGCCAAATCCTACTACTGCAGCCATTAACAAAATCATGTCATCTGACCCTGAGCATCCACATGGTACGGCAACAGTTAAATTAAAAACCGAAGCTATGCTACTAGAAGACGTAACCTTAGCTTTAGTTGCTTTTGGTAAGAAAGCAAATTCACTCGATGAGGCTCATCAACTTGCCGGACAGATCATTGAAACAGCAGGGGAAGTGGATAAAGGGAAAACGCATCTATCTTTCCTGAGGGCTTTTTATCAAGGATTGCCTCCTCACAAAAGTGATTTAGGAAAGGTCATCACAGTGGATCTTGAAGGGTTTAAACGTTTTGCTGCCGAAGAGTCCAAATCGTGTCTCGTTGATTTGATTGAATTGCGTTATGACTGTGAAATGACAAAGCAGGGAATGGTGCTTGTTGACACTCCTGGAGCAGATTCAATAAATGCTCGGCATACTGGTGCTGCTTTCGAATATATTAAGAATTCTGATGCGATTCTTTTTGTGACCTATTATAATCACCCATTCTCTCGGGCAGATCGGGAGTTCCTAATCCAACTTGGACGAGTGAAAGATTCCTTTGCTATGGATAAGATGTTCTTTATTGTCAATGCGGTCGATCTTGCTCAAACTACTGACGAACTGGACGAAGTTATGGATTATGTGAAAGATCAATTAAATGGATTCGGAATCCGTTTTCCAAAGCTGTTCCCGCTTACAAGTAAGGGAGCATTGACAGAAAAACAAATTCCAGGTTCATTTATGCACTCTTTCCTTCCTAATAGTGGAATTTCGGAATTCCAATTACAATTTGATTCTTTCATCGAGAACGACTTAACAGGACTGGCAATTGAATCAGCGCATGCAGCAGTAAAAAGAACAGAAGAACTGCTTCGAGATGTAATTACAGCGTCCAAGCAGGATGAAAAAGCGAAACAAAAAGCGCTCGACACTCTAGCTCTTGAGGCGCAGTCTATTTCTGGTCTTCTGGAAGTCATTAAAGGGGACGCCGAAAAGCAACGTTTGAAAAAAGAGATTGATGAATTGACTTTCTATAGTAAACAACGCGTCTTTTTCCGGTTTAATGATTTCTTCAAGGAATCTTTCAATCCGGCTGTAATTAAAGACGATGGGCAGGATTTGAAGCTGGTCCTTAAACAAGCATTAATGAATTTATTAGAAGCGCTAGGCTTTGACCTTGCACAGGAAATGCGTGCTACGGCGTTACGGACTGAAATGTTCGTCAATAAATTATTGAATGAGAAACAAGTCGGATTGCTTCAGCAGATACAGAAAGTAAGAAAAACTCTTTCGTTACAGCCATATGAACCAAATGAGAGGGATTCCCTTGAATTTTCGGGTGCTTTTGTCCAATTAGACACGAGTGAATTCAAAAAAGAATTGGCACTGTTTAAAAATCCAAAGGCTTTCTTTGAAAAAAATGAGAAAGTGAAAATGAGCGAGGGACTTCAGCAGCGTTTGGATGAACCTGCCCTTATATATGTAAAAGAGCAAGGTGGGCGAATATTCGAAATGTATACGGAAATTCTTGATCAAGAGTTACTTTCCATTCAAAAAGAATATAAAACGGAAATATCGGATATTTTCGCAGGCTTACGTGCAGCCTTAGAAGAAAAGGTTGATTTACCGTATTATGAAAAGGCTGTAATAGAATTGGAAAAAATGCATTTGTAATAGAAACGAGGTTCGTTTATGAAAGAAAACCTTATTTCAATTTTGAGAAACCTAGAAAAGAAAAAGAATATCACAATATTAATGGCTGCTGTAACTGGCAGCCATTCTTTTGGTTTATCATCAGCCAAATCAGATATTGATGTCAGGTTTATATATGTTCATAATGATAGGCGGTCCTATCTCTCACTTAGTCAACCCGATGAAGTGATTCAATTGAATGAAGGCTCTAGTGATGTTGAAGGCTGGGATTTATTTAAAACATCAAGGCTTACGTTAAAGAGCAACCCCGCTCTATTTGAATTATTTCAGTCGCCCATCCACCTGATTGCTCAACCGGTTTATTATCGGGAGATGAAGGGGTTAATAGAAGAATGCTATTCCAAAAAGGCTCTAGGACATCATTACTTCCGGATGATGACAGGCAATCTTCAGCAATTGACAAAAACAAGTGGGTCCGAAAAAAAAGTGCTGAAAACATGGGTGCAAGTTTATCGTTCCTATTTAGTACTGCAATATTTAATCCAGTTAGAAGCTCTGCCACCTTTAAGCGTTTGGGAATTACTCGATTCTGTATTAATTGAAAAAGAAATGAAAAGCAGAATGACGCGAATATTTACAGCAAAACAAAAAGAAGAATTTTCAAAACATGAAGGTATAAAAAGTCTTGCGTTTTTGGAAGGGAAATTGCCTTCCATAAAGAATGAAATAACTAAGCTTCCTATGGGGGAGCACATGGAAGAGGATCTTAATCAATTAATTTGGTCCATTTTGAAATAGGGAGATGTGTAGATGGGTTTTATAATGGAAAAAGAAGAGCTGTTGTCGATGTTGAATTCTAGAGATATTAGAATTTGTGACTGTCGTTTTCAGTTAGGAGCCCCTGATGTGGGTTATATTGAATACGAGAAAGAACATATTACCGGTGCTGTCTATTTTGATCTTGAAAAAGACTTATCCGGACAGGTTGAAAAACATGGTGGAAGACATCCGCTTCCTGACCTTAATACATTAAAAGAGAGGCTTGAATCAAATGGTATTACAAATGATACAGTACTTATTGCTTATGACGGTGGGGAAGGTTCCTTTGCTTCGAGGTTTGTCTGGCTGCTGAGTTATCTTGGTCATCAGAAAGTGTTTGTACTTAACGGCGGCTTTAGGGCATGGAAGGATGCGGGCTACCCGCTCGAAACGAATCAGTCGAAATATGCTTCGGCCGAATATAGTATAGATTTAAATGAATCTGTTTTGGCTTCTTATCAAAAAGTGAAGGAATATACAGTAAAAAGGCCTAATGATGTTGTTTTAATTGATTCAAGGGAGTCTAAACGGTTCCTAGGGATTGAAGAGCCGATTGATAAAAAAGCGGGACATATACCTGGGGCAATCAACAAGGTGTGGACAATGGTTCTTGATAATGGATATTATAAAAAATTGGAAGAACTTCAGTTAAGTTTCACAGACATTAGCCGAGATAAGGAGATTATCGTTTACTGTGGTTCAGGTGTGACGGCTTCTCCCAATTATTTAGCCTTAAAAGAAGCTGGTTTTAAAGATGTGAAGGTATATGTCGGTAGTTTTAGTGACTGGATTTCCTATCCTGATAATCCTATTGAATAATTAGGTTTTCCAATTAACGATCCTCAAAAAGGTGGACAGCTATGTTAAAATAGATATACATCATGATAGAGGTGATAAATGTGTTAATGAAAGAAAACGAACAGCATCCTTCCTTTATGCTTGTCGACGGGATGGCGCTTTTATTTAGAGCTTTTTATGCAACAGCCGTTACAGGTCAATTTATGGTTAACTCAAAAGGCATTCCGACAAATGCCGTACAAGGTTTCTTAAAGCATATGCTTACAGCGGTGAATCATTTTTCTCCTAGTCATATAGCAGTATGTTGGGATATGGGAAGCAAAACTTTCCGCAATGAACTATTTGATGGATACAAGGCTAATCGTTCAGAAGCGCCAGTTGAAATGATTCCTCAATTCGATTTAGCGAAAAAAGCGGTTGAAGCCTTTGATATCCCGAACATCGGTCTTTCCGGATATGAAGCTGATGATTGTATTGGGACAATAGCAAAAGCATCTGCCGAACATAGCCGAGTAGGCATATTGACAGGCGATCAAGATATGCTTCAGTTAATTGAAGAAAACATTTCCGTACTTTTATTGAAAAAAGGGTATGGTAATTATGAAGTGCATAATCCCGATAGTTTTTTTGAATGGAAAGGGATTACACCAAGACAAATGATTGATTTAAAAGCTTTAATGGGAGATACAGCTGATAACTATCCCGGCGTCAAAGGAATTGGGGAAAAGACAGCTTTGAAATTGTTGGTTCAGTATCAAAATATAGAAGGTATTCTTGAAAATGTTGCGTCATTAACCAAAGGGCAGCGAACTAAGATTGAATCGGCTGTCGATATGCTTCACCTATCGAGACAACTCGCCGAAATCAAGTGTGACGTACCGGTTTCATGCTCCTTAGATGAAGCGGTGTATCAGTATGACCGTGAAAAAGTGAAAAGCCTGGCTAGAGACCATGAATTTAGGACTTTACTGCGAATGCTGTAAAATAAATGAAGCGGAGTTCCCATTGGGAGCTCCGTTTATTTTTATAGGAAGTATTTTGTCGAAAAATGGATAGGCAAAATCTTATATTTACGGTAAGATGAAATTAAGGCAAGTATTATGGAGTGGATGCAGAAGTGGGGAAATCAACTGAAGAGTATGTGAGTTTTTTAGAAGGAAAGGGATTCACTTTTGGGAATGATGCTATTGGTTTTATTTATTTTGGCAAACGCTATACAAACGCCAGTGATATTTTAGTCAATGCAGCAATCGAATTGACGTTGAAAGTTCAAAAGAATTTTGATGGTAGCTTTTATATTTCCTTTTTAGAAAACTTAAAACAAAATGGCATTGAAACTCGCAGTGCAGCGGTATCATTTGCAAAAAAGCAGGGACTGCTAAAATAAATCGGACTTCGTAATTTAGAAGTCCGATTTATTTTTATTAAGTCTTTTAAGAAAAATCTTGAGTTGCTATCGATTTCTTTTTCTTCGATGGCAACTCAGCGAGAATCATGCCAAGGAAAATGAATACGCAGCCGATGATTGAAGCAGAAGTCAATTTTTCGCCAATCAATATGAATGAGGAAAACGCCGCAAAAACCGGTTCCATTGAAAAGATTAATGCGACCCTTGTAGGTGTCGTATAAGCCTGGAAGAAGGTTTGTGCGAAAAAGGCAAATGCCGTTGCAAGAGCAGCCGTAACCAATAATGCGGTCCAGACCTCTGGTTGTAACATGACTTCCGACTTAAAGATTACAGAATAATCTTCATTAAATAATATGGCTGAACTTAAGGATAAAAAAGAAACCGTGAAAATTTGAATCAGAGTTAACGGTAAGGCAGGAAGGGTTTTAGCATACCTAGCAGTCGTAATGATCTGCATGGCAAAACTGATCGCACATAAAAATACTAGAAAATCACCAATATTCAAGTTCGAGCGGTCGGCGAAAGTCATTAAATAAAGCCCAATCGTTGCGGCAACGACACCCAATACAGTATTACGTGATAGCCTCAGTTTTAATAGCAACAAAGAAAAAACGGGTACCATGACAACACTTAAGCCTGTTATGAAGCCAGTTTTGGCAGGGGTAGTATAATTCAAGCCTATTGTTTGAAAGCCATAACCCAAGAAAAGCCATACCCCGATATGAAGTCCTGCAATTATCAATTTCTTGTTCCAGGTTTTTCCTCTTCTATGTAAGGTTAATAAGTAAGGTATAAACAAGAAAACAAAGGCCATAAAAAACCGGATAGCATTAAATGTGAAAGGTTCAAGAAATGAAAGGGCATTCTGCACCATAACAAATGTGACACCCCAAATGAATACAACAAATAATAATGAAATATCAGCTGTCTTTTTCATGATTTTCCTCAACCTTGTTTAAACGAATGGCCCGTCGTGCTAACTCATCCGCTCTCTTATTTTCCAGATTTGGAATCCATTTCACAAAAAATAACTCAAGTTGTTCTGAAAGCTTAAGTGCTTGATCAAGAAGGGTGGCGTATTTTTTTTTAGCAAACCTTTTTTCAATGGCCTGGTTGATGGCCTGGGAATCAGTCCGAAAAGAAACGACTTGATAATGACTGGTTATACATATCTCCAATGCCTTGATTAAAGCATGGTATTCCGCCTCATGATTTTCCATATTTCCAAGTGGGATGGAATGACGCTCGACTACACCGTTATTATTAATGAAAATTCCTGCGCCGCTCGGCCCCGGATTGCCCGCACTGGCTCCATCAATATACACTTCAATCATGTTGTTCCTCCTCGAGTTTACACTGTTCATATGCTATGATTAGTAATTGTTTCATATAATAATTAAAGATTGAAAGATGCGAATCATGAAATTAAAAAGATTCTAATTCAATAAGAGAATTTCAGGCTGTTATGGGAACTATAAAGAAATAATTAAAAGAATATTTGATTGTTTAAATTATATTATAAATGGTATTACGAAAAATAGGTATGATAATTGACAAATTTTATCATGGGATAGATGACAAGGAGCTGGAAATCATTGAAGGTAATTATGCAATGGACATATCATGCTTCAAAAAGACCAACTGCTGATTTTGTTTCCGATTGGCTGGATGCTGGTACTGCCTTAGTCATTACAGAAGATCTTGAAAAGGCAGGACGTTTGAAGGAAGTAGAATTCAAGGATGAATTCGATACAACTTGGACAAAAAAAGAGTTAAAGAAACTCTTAACAGAGGTAGAGGAGGAACCTCAGGATGTGACGGTGTTTTTTGATGGTGGTTTTCAAAAAGAGCAAAAAGTAGCCGGAATTGGTGCTGCTATATATTATCGTCAAGGGAAAAAGCACTGGCGTATCCGTACTAACCTAATGCTTGAGCAACTTGAATCCAATAATGAAGCAGAGTATGCTGCTTTTTATGAAGCAGTGAGACAGATGGAAGAACTTGGAGTTCACCACCAAAGCTGTTTATTTAAAGGGGATTCACTAGTTGTATTAAACCAACTTTCTGGAGAATGGCCCTGTATGGAGGAAAACTTAAATAAATGGCTCGACCGTATAGAAGCGAAGCTAGAAAAATTAAAGATTATCCCGGTCTATAAGCCAATTTCACGGAAAGATAACCAGGAAGCCGATCGTCTGGCAACACTTGCTCTTCAAGGAGAAGTCATATATAGCAAATCGGAAATTGCTGAGTCAAAGGAGTCGTAACAAAAATGAACAGGAAAAAAATATATGAAGAAGTAGAAGACGTACTTACCTCATTTTGCCATGAATGTTTTTTACAAAAACATTTTCGAAAGGAATATGGACGTTCATATGCTCACCAATTCTGCATTTCTCAGTGTACCGTTGGGGAGAAATTAAAACAGCTCGGCAATGAACTTAACGACCATTCTTAGGCAAAGGATATAGCTTTCATTTTCTCAAACATAACGGGATTCCCCCTCTTACAATTCCTGAAATTGATTTCATAATCGAAAAAATGAATAAAGGGAAAGAAAGCGAATTTATAAGGATAATATTGGTGTAAAATCATTGGCACTTATTTAGGAGCAAAACTTGGCTTATCGAAGGAAAGTCTTTCAGATCTGGCATTGGCAGGTATTCTGCATGACGTAGCTAAAACGAGAATTCGTGAGAGATTATTAGAAAAACCGGGGAAACTGACTGCGACAGAGTATAATAAAACGCCATACAATTTATGGATATGAGTCCTTAAAAGTATCCCGAGTATTCCCCCTTCGATAGCTTTAACGGCTCTTCAGCACGATGAAAGGGAAGATGGGCAAGGGGCTATCCCTTTAATGTTTACTATCTTTGAAAGGTAATGGCAATAGCTGATGTATTTCATACTATGTCAGCAGATCTTGTTTATTATCAGGCTATGCCAGTTTATAAGGTGATTGAGCAAATGAACCGCTATGTTTTGGGAAATTCAATCCAAAAATGTTGCTAGTATTCATTAACCAATTGATGAGTACCTTAGTTGGAAAAGAAGTCATGCTTACTAATCAAAAAATCGGAACAATTATCATGATAAATCCTTAAGACCATCTTAAAGTTTTAATGAAAACTAATTCAGGTATCATAGATTTACATTTAGAAAAAGAATTGCAGATCGAACGGATTATAGGTAAATGAGGAAAGAGCCCGATTATTATAAATCGGGCTCTTTCTCACTATGCTTTACCGAATCGAAATAGGCTTTGAGCATTGCTTTATTTTCGCTGAAGTCAGCAATAGTATATTGGTCAAGGACCTGTAGAAAAGCATCTAAGGCATTATTAAGTACGAATTTTAATGAACAAACGGGAGAAATCACACAGTTATCATGTTCTTTAAAGCATTCCACTAAATAAAAATCCTCTTCAGTTTTCCGAACTAATTCCCCTACATTTATTTCAGCAGGAGGTTTTGCGAGCCGGAAACCGCCATTTCGTCCTCGTATCGTCTCAATATAGCCTAATTTACCGAGATTATAAACAATCTTCATAAGATGATTTTTTGATAGTTGATAAACCTCAGAAATCTCTTTAATATTTGACAATTTGCTTTGATCTTGGGAAGCCAGGTAAATCAACACTCTTAGTGAGTAATCAGAATAACTCGTTAACCTCATGTTTATCGCCTCACATTCTATCCCTATTTGACTATATCATAAATGTGAACATTTTTTAAACATTAAGACGAGTAGTATAAAAAGATGTATTTTATATATTGCTTTTCTAGTCATTACGTTCTAAGATAAACATGTATTTAAAATACTTGTTTGAGAAAAGGGGTTTACACATGCTATCCCAAAAAACTATTGACATCATCAAATCCACTGTACCTGTTTTAGAAGTACATGGTACAACTATTACAACTGTATTTTATGAAAATCTTTTCGAAGCGTATCCTGAACTATTGAATATTTTCAATCACGCCAATCAGAAAAAAGGACGCCAACAAAATGCACTTGCTAACACCGTATTAGCCGCAGCTAAATATATAGATCAACTTGAAACGATTTTACCAGCTGTGAAACAAATAGCACAAAAACACAGAAGTCTTGCTGTTAAACCGGAACATTACCCTATTGTAGGAGAATACTTATTAGGAGCAATTAAAGAAGTATTAAAAGAAGCGGCTACCGAGGAAATCATCCATGCATGGGGAGAAGCCTATGGAGTCATTGCCGGTGTATTTATTAGCATCGAAAAGGAAATGTACGATCAAGCTTCCAATCAGGACGGAGGATGGTCTGATTTCAAACCATTCACTGTAGTGGAAAAAGTACAAGAAAGCGATGTAATTACTTCCTTTTATTTAAAGCCAGTAAATGGTGATGCGGTTCCATCATATTTACCAGGACAATATGTGACTATACGTATGGAGATACAGGGTGAACGTTACTTATTCAACCGTCAGTATAGTTTATCAGCTGCACCTGGAAAAGATTACTTCCGGATTTCTGTTAAAAAAGAAAAGCCGGGAATCTCCCCAGATGGTAGAGTCTCAAACTATCTGCATGAAGTTATTCAGGTGGGAGACATGATAGACGTAACCGCTCCTGCTGGAGATTTCACTATCGACATGGAAAAACAAACACCTCTAGTATTTCTTAGCGGCGGCGTTGGAATAACTCCTTTCATGAGCATGGTACATGCTGTTGCTAATCAAAGCCCTGATCGTGATGTACAATTTATTCATGCCTCTGAAAATGGTGCATTGCAGCCGTTTAGAAGTGAGTTGACAGAACTCTCTCGAAAATTAACTAATTATCAATTATCTTTTGTTTATAAAAATCCGAACGAAGAGGATAAGAACTTACCGAATTTTGAGAAGCAAGGTTATATGGATGCGGAACTATTAAGCGGTCATGTAAAACCTGAAGCTGATTATTATGTATGTGGTCCGGTTCCGTTCATGAAAGCCATTATTACTTGTCTGAAAGAGTTGGGGGTTAATCCAGAAAAAATCCACTATGAGTTCTTCGGCCCAGCTATAGAGCTTTAAGATTTCATAAAGGCTTGGAATGGTGTTGACATCAAGAAAATAATTTTGCATACTATATTAAAACCATGAACGTTGAAGGAAGATTAGTATGCGAGAATTTACTGTGACAGAGAGCGGTGTTAATTGCTGGAAGACCCGCGACAGAAAAGCGCAGAACCTGCTTCTTGAGTCCTATGCGAAACATAGGCGCAAATCCTGGCGTTATCAGGCAAAGTGGGATGCATAAATTTGCATTCAATGAAGGTGGTACCACGGAGAGCAGCCCTTTTCGTCCTTGTTTCGAGGACGAAAAGGGCTTTTTTTCATGTCTAAGATATTAATTGGAGGAAAAAATCGATGGAAAAGAAGCGCATCGTTGTAAAGATAGGAAGTAGTTCTTTAACCAACACACAAGGAGAAATCGACCAAAATAAATTTTCCGATCATATCCAGGCAGTGGCAGCCTTAAGGAAGGCTGGACATGAAGTTGTTCTTGTTTCATCAGGGGCGGTAGCAACCGGTTTTCGTAAGCTCGGATATCCTTCAAGACCTGTTACTTTAAAAGGAAAACAGGCAGCTGCAGCCGTCGGGCAAAGCCTGTTGATCCAGTCTTATATGGAACAATTGGGGCACTTTGGAATTGTTCCAGCACAAATTTTACTTACAAGAAAAGATTTTTCAAAAAAAGATCGGTATAAAAATGCCTATGCCACATTAATGGAATTGCTTGAGCGGGGCATTCTCCCGATAATAAATGAAAACGACACCGTATCGGTAGAAGAGTTGACTTTCGGTGATAATGATATGCTATCTGCTCTTGTAAGCGGTCTTGTCCATGCCAACAACCTGATTATTTTAACTGATATTAATGGGCTCTATGATTCTAATCCTCAGACAAATCCAGAGGCTAACAGATTTGATAAGCTTTCCGAAGTTACCGAAGAGTTTTTACAAATGGCTGAAGGAGCGGGTTCGAGTGTTGGTACCGGGGGAATGAAATCTAAGCTGATTGCAGCGCAAACAGCACTGTCTCTTGGAGTCAAAGTATTTATCGGTTCAGGAGAGGGAAGTGAAAAACTTCTTACAATACTTTCAGGAAATGGTGATGGCACGTATATTGGCAATGATGTCTTAACAACTGTTACAAAAAACAAACAGTGGATTTCCCTTCATTCAAAAGTATCCGGGAAAATCTATGTCGATGCAGGTGCCGAAAAGGCGCTAGTTTCAAATGGAAGCAGCCTATTACCGGCGGGGATTTATGATATTAAAGGAGTTTTCAATAAGGGAGATGTCGTCGAGGTCTTCGGGGAAAACGGATTATTAGGACGTGGAGAGGTTCTATATTCCGAAGCGGAGTTAAAACAGGCGATGGGCAAACGAACAACGGAGCTTGTACTAACTTCAATTGAAGTAATTCATCGTGATAAATGGGTGAAAGCATAGTTGTAAATCAATTTAATCGAAGAAGTAAAGGGGGCTTATATTATGAGTGAAGTGATTGCGAAAGGAAAGGCAGCGAAAATAGCAAGTTATCAGCTAATCGGGCTGTCTACTGAACAGAAAAATGAGGCGCTTGAGAAAATCGCTAAGCAACTAGTTATTGATAGAGAAAGTTTGTTAATAGAAAACCAAAAGGATCTCGAACAAGGCCGGCTAAAAGGTTTTAGTGAGTCTACGTTAGACCGAATTATGTTAAACCCTAAACGTATTGATGACATTGCCGCAGCGATACGGCTTTTGATTGATTTAAAAGATCCAATAGGTGAAAAATTGGAAATGATAGAAAAAGAAAACGGTTTATTAATAAAAAAATTACGTGTCCCAATCGGTGTTATTGGAATGATTTATGAAGCAAGGCCAAATGTGACTATCGATGCAGCTACATTATCTTTAAAAACAGGGAATGCGGTCATATTACGGGGAAGCTCTTCAGCAAAGTATTCCAATATGGCACTAGTTACTTCAATTCACAAAGCATTGAAGAATACGAAGATTCCAGTAGATGCTGTTCAATTAATTGAAGATACAAGCCGTGAAACAGCTAAGGAACTTTTTCACCTTAAAGATTATTTAGATGTTTTGATCCCGCGCGGAGGAAAGAATTTAATTGAAACAGTAATTAGGGAGTCCACCGTCCCTGTCCTTGAAACTGGGGCAGGTAATTGTCATATCTTCATCGATGAGACGGCAGATTTCACCATGGTGGAGAATATTGTCTTAAACGGTAAAACACAGCGTCCTTCCGTATGTAACGCAATTGAAAGCCTGCTTATTCATGATAAATGGTTTAAGGAAAATGGGAAGAGTCTTTTGACAGTCCTGAACGAAAATGGCATTGAAGTGTACGGTGATGCAGCGGTTTGTAACGCTTTTCCTGAAGCGAAAACTGCCACGGAAGAAGATTGGTCAACAGAGTATTTAGCATTGAAAATCAGCGTGAAAACCGTCAGTTGTGTTTCAGATGCTATTGAACATATTAATCGATACGGTACTAATCATTCCGAAGCAATCCTTACAAAAGATGAACAAAATGCGGCTGTCTTCTTGAATAAAGTAGATGCAGCAGCAGTTTATCATAATGCTTCCACACGTTTTACCGACGGCTTTGAATTCGGTTATGGCGCTGAAATCGGCATTTCTACACAAAAGCTTCATGCGCGTGGACCAATGGGCTTGCCGGCTTTAACTTCAAGCAAATATTTTATTTATGGCGAGGGACAAATCCGAGAGTAATTCCATTTAATAATTGATGGTTATCAAAACTCACTTAAGGGTATTGAATAGTACATTACTTTTAAAGGAGAAGATACCATGAACAATAGATTTATAGCAATTTATGATAATGAAAATGCAGCAACCTTAGCAGTTGAAAATTTAAAGAAAAAAGGTTTTTCATCCGATCAAATATCTGTAGTCGCAAAAAATATTGATAAATTACCAAATGAAGCCGAGGAAGTGAGTCCTGCAAAGACTGATGGATTCGTAGCAGGTGCAGCCGCAGGTGGCGCTCTTGGTTTAACTGGTTTAGTTATTGGGATGAGTGCATTGGCTGTACCTGGAATTGGCCCAATATTGGCTGCAGGTCCTATTTTCACCACATTTGGAGGAGCGGCAGCTGGGGCAGCCTCAGGTGCCGGAGGATTGAAAAAGCCATTATTGGATATTGGTCTAAATGAAGCAGAAATTGATCAGTATGTTGAGGATATCAAAGCTGGGAAAATCCTCGTCATTGCAGATCATTTTAAGTAAGTCGTAAGTAAACCTCCTTGAATTGAACAGATTTACGCTGATGGACAACTGAGCTCCCTGTGCACAAATGCTCAATATGAAACAGGTTGTGTTCATTGAAAACCCCGTTCAGGATTTCTTGAACGGGGTTATTCTGTTTGTAGATTAATTTTATTGTTAGTAACTTTAATATCAAAAGGAATTTCACATTTGTATGAAGAATATAAGGAATATAGTCCTATTAGGTGAAAGGAATGAAAATTTTGAAAAAAAATAGGTATTAAATGAAATGTCCTAGGAAATTGGTTTAATGACAGCAAAGGGGGATCACACATTTTTAGTTCAGACTTTAAAAAGTATTAATGAGATGTTTTGAATGAGACACCTATTACCCTTTAAGAAGGTGACTAATGTATTTGATGATGGTCAACACCAATTGAAATACTAGAGATTAGAATTAAAAGTGAAAAGACTGTTTATTGATGAAAAAACCCACGATAACAGGGTTTTTTATTTTTCAAAAGTGATTTTTAAAAATGAATCCAATTTCTAAATAATTTGCGGACGATTACTTTTAAAGAAAGTGTCAATTGGTACTTAGGATGGCAAGCCATTACTTTCCTATTGCGATTTTGAACGAAAATTTTTCTTGGCATTCATAGCTATCTCGATATATCAAGTCCGAGTTAGACTAGGGCTTTAATAAGAGGTTGCTAAGTTATAATATCTAATAAACCAAAATGATTTTAAGTTGGAGGTTGGTGTTTTGATAAAAATTAAACTCGTTGTTCCTCGAAAAGGGTATATTACTGATGCTTTTGAAAGATTTGAGGAATTCAACCAATTGGAAGAGTCGGAAAATAAAGATAATGGTTCAGTGAAGTTTGTGTTAGAGGAGGTAGTTGTAGATGCTGATCAGATAATGAAGTTGAAGCTTGATGCTGATGTAGTCATCTCAAGGGGTTTAATCACGAAACTTTTAAAAGAAAGCAATGAATTTATTCCTATCGTTGATATACCTGTACAAGGTATTGATCTTATTCGTTGTCTATATGATTGTAAGGCACGTTTTGGCAGTAAAAAAGTGGCAGTTATAGGAGCACTAAATATGATTTATGGCGTGGAAAACCTTTCGGATATCGTTGATTTGCCAATTCAGTCCTATATATTAAATGATATCGAGTCATCAGCGAGTTTAGTAGATTTAGCTGCCAGTGATGGCTGTGAGGTGATACTTAGTGGTTTAAGTACCTGTGAATATGCTGAAGAGATAGGATTGGGAGCCATTTTAGTTGACACTGGAAGGGAATCATTTCGGCAGGCGTTGATTGAGGCGAAAAGAGTAGCTCTTGTCAGTAGAAGGGAACAGGAGAAGACCAAGCGTTACCAAACGATTCTTAATTATGCCTATGAAGGAGTTATTGCTGTTGATTTAAAAGGACAAATATCTGTATTTAATACGGCTGCTCAGGAGATATTATCCATTTCCAAGAAGAGCTTAATTGGAGATTCTATATACGATATAATAAAGCACGGAAAATTTCGTAATATGCTGTTAAGTGACGATGAATACGAAAAAGATATAGTTGCTTACCAATCTATTCAATTATCCGTAAAAAAAGTTGGGATATTTTTAAAAGGTAAAAAAGTGGGGGATATGGTTGCCTTTCAAGATGTTACACGCATTCAGGAGATGGAAGGGAAGTTCGCTAGGAAGATTCATTTACGCGGACATGTGGCTAAGTACACATTTGATGATATATTGTATCGGAGTTCCGAAATTAGGAGGACGATTGAAACAGCTAAACGCTATAGTGAAGTAGATTCAAACATTCTTATAATTGGAGAAACCGGAACGGGCAAGGAAATATTCGCCCAAAGCATACATAATCATAGCAACCGGAAAAATAACCCGTTTGTAGCCATTAATTGTGCTGCGCTTCCCGAAAATTTATTGGAAAGTGAGCTATTTGGATATGCAGAAGGAGCTTTCACAGGGGCTATGAAAGGCGGAAAGCAAGGATTTTTTGAATTGGCACATAGAGGTACGATCTTTTTAGATGAAATAGGAGAAATCTCCCCACAAATGCAGAGCCGACTGCTTCGTGTCCTGCAAGAGCGGGAAATCATACGCATCGGTGATGATAAGGTAATTCCGGTTGATGTGAGAATTGTGTCGGCAACGAACAAAGACCTCATGCAAATGGTCAAAAGTAATGACTTTCGGGAGGATCTGTATTATCGCTTGAGTGTACTGGACCTTTTATTGCCTCCACTTCGGGAACGCAGAGAAGATATTCCGTTATTGGTGAATGCTTTTATTCAGAAAGGACATTCGAATCAAAAACAAATTAAGATTACGGATGCTGCCAAGAAAAAGCTGAGTGAAGAGAATTGGGAAGGGAATATTCGCCAATTGCAAAATTTTTGTGAGCGATTAAGCGTTCTTTATAAAGACAAGTTAATTGATGTGTACGATATCGAAATATATTTTCCGAATAATAGTAAAAAGAAAATAATATCGAATCAAGAGGAAGAAAGGGATATGTCACCTGGAATACATTTATCCGAACGTGAAAGAATTGTTCAAACGTTAAAAAAGGTTAACTTTAATAAAGGAAAAGCTGCCTCTGAGTTAGGGATGAGTCGCACGACTTTATGGAGAAAGATGAAAAACTTGAATGTTGAAACAAATTGAAACGTAATGAAACTATTTAATTCATTTTGAAACAATTTGTTAACTTTATTTATGTCTTAATTAGGAACTAATTGGCTTCTTTCATGGATAAACTGATGTTTTTTTATGTTGGCACGATTATTGTATATATACAATGGAGTAGGAAAGATTTTTCCTTGCAGGTTAACATGAAAGGGTGGTGGGCATGTGAGTCATTTAGTGTATATTCCTCAAGATATTGAGAAAGAGGGGAAAAGTTATTTAGTAGAGAAAGGCTATAAAATTAAAGTAGGGTCAGATCTGGCACAAGAAATTCTTATTGAAGAAATCAAGGATTGTGATGCAGTATTAACGAGATCAACGGCTGTTATAAATAAAGAAGTTATTCAAGCAGCTGAAAAACTCAAAGTAATTGCTAAGTATGGAGTGGGATTGGACAATATTGATATCGAAGCTGCTACAGAGCGTGGCATTTATGTAACAAATACGCCAGAGGCAAATGCGAATGCTGTAGCTGAACATGTTATGGCATTAATTTTATCATTGTCCAAAAACTTAAGCTTGGCTGATAAAGAGCTACGCAGTGGGAATTTTGCTATCCGTAATCAACTTTTTGGCATGGACTTGGAGGGCAAGACCTTGGGGATTATTGGACTAGGGAGAATCGGTAGAATTCTGGCAAAAAAGGCTTCTAAAGGCTTCGACATGAAAGTAATTGGCTACGACCCCTATGTTACAGCCAGCAAGAACCCGGAGTTAGAGATAGCAACAGATTTAGAATGGGTATTCAGAAACTCTGATGTTATAAGTCTGCATCTGCCGTTAACGAACACAACAAAAGGTATAATTGGAAGCCGTGAGTTTTCCTGGATGAAATCTTCATCCTATTTTGTGAACGCTTCCAGGGGCGGTGTAGTGAAGGAAAGTGATTTAGTAAATGCTTTGCAAGCGGGAGAAATTGCCGGCGCTGGAATAGACGTCTTTGAAGTTGAGCCTCCTGATAAATGTCATCCTCTTTTTAAATTAGATAATGTGATTGTCAGTCCTCATAATGCGGCATTGACGAAGGAAGGTTCGATACGCATGGCTGTACATGCAGCAATGCAAGTGGATCAAGTACTTACTGGTGTGAAACCGAAGTGGACTGTAAATGAACCCTTAACTAAAGGGTTGTCAATGTAATAATACAAGTTTAATTATCTGTTTTTTTAGAATATTAAGATATGAAAGGGTCGAGTTTGGCATTTGTTGATATGGATGGTGAACAAATGAAGAAAATAATCTATGTGATAAGTGTGGTACCAGCAATTGGCTCGCTTGTTGTTATCAATCGAATTGAACCTTATGTTTTAGGGATGCCATTTGTTCTTTTTTGGGCCATATTATGGGTTTGTCTTTCATCAGTGTTTTTGATAATTGCTAATAAACTAGATCCTGCAACCAAGGAGGAAGAAGGCTAATGAATGCAGCCCTGCTTGTTATCCTTTTCTTTCTAGTTCTGTGTATTTGGTTAGGGCTTCAGGCCCGAAAAGGAAAGAATATGAGTTTGGAACAATGGGCTATAGGTGGACGAGGTTTCGGCAGCTTTTTGCTCTTCTTTTTGATTGCCGGTGAAATGTTTACGACATATACGTTTTTGGGGGCCAGCGGTGGCGCTTATAGATCTGGTATGCCACCTGCCTTATACGCATTCAATTGTTTCTATTTTGTAATCGCCTATTGGCTGTTGCCGCCAATTTGGAAGTATGCCAAAAAAAACAATGTCATATCTCAATCTGACTTTTATGACAAAAAGTACAATAGTCCCGCTTTAGGTGTTCTTGTGGCGGTAATTAGCGTTATTTCAATTATTCCTTATCTGATTATGCAGTTAAAAGGGTTAGGAATTATCGTATCAGAAGCATCCTATGGGTCCATCTCTCCTAATGTAGCCATAGTTGTAAGTGTAATTGCGATCACAATTTATGTAACTGCTTCAGGGATGCATGGCGTAGCGTGGACGGCGGTTATTAAAGATATCATGATTTTGGCAGTTGTCGTCTTTATGGGAATTTATTTTCCACTTCATTATTACGGTGGTTTGCAGCCAATGTTTGAAGCAATCGATACAGCAAAACAAGGATTATTGATATTCCCTGAACAAGGATTGAGCATCTCTTGGTTTATTTCCGCTACTATTATGACAGCACTGGCATTCTATATGTTTCCTCATATGTTAGCGGGAGTGTTCTCTGCAAAAAGTCCAAAATCACTTCGTTGGAATGCTGGGGTTATGCCAATTTATCAAGTAATCATCATTTTTTCGCTTTTTATTGGTTTTTCCGCGATTCTTCAAGTACCGAATCTACATGGAGCAGAAGCAGACTTAGCTTTATTTAAAATGGCGAAGATGTCATTTGATCCCTGGTTTGTTGGAGTTATTGGAGCATCAGGGGCGATGGCCGCCCTTATACCTAGTTCACTCGTGTTGACGGCTATGGCCACGATACTTTCAAAAAATGTATATAAGGTGTGGAAACCGAATACATCAGATGACCAACTTCGAAGATTGAGTAGGATGTTAGTACCTGTCATTGCTTTAGTGGCTTTATACTTTACGTTCAATGGTGGGGAGTCGATTTTAACGTTGTATCTTATGGCATATAGTTTCATGGCACAGTTGTTCCCAGCACTATTTTTCAGTCTGTGGAAAAAGAATCCTGTTACCGTTCAAGGAGCTTTTGTCGGAATGATTGTTGGAATTCTAATTGTCATATACTCGACTATTTCAGGTACGACACTTGCCACATTATTTCCATCTCTACCGCAAGTAATACAGGATCTTGATGTGGGGTTAGCTGTATTATTTATCAACATTGCAGTGACTTTGGGTGTAAGTGCTGTTACAAAAAAACCTCCTATTGAGATGGAAGAAGATAATAAACATGTTTCTGGACTGGGGAAACTTGTTAAATGATATTGAAGATGAGTCAATATTCATATAAACATAAATTACTAGAACAAAAATACGTACTTGAAAGCGGGAGGCTTAATTATGAAAGTCAATGGAGGTAGAGCAGTCGTAGAAGTAATGGCTAAAGAAGGGGTGAAAAAAGCTTTTTGTGTACCAGGTGAAAGTTATCTCAGTGTAATGGATGCACTATATCAACATCCTGAAATAGAACTTATTTCCGCCAGACATGAAGGAGGTGCCTCTTTTATGGCGGAAGGGTATGCAAAGGCATCAGGTGAGGTAGGAGTTTGTATGGCAACGCGTGGAGTGGGTGCTACAAACTTAGCTATCGGTATTCATACTGCTGCTCAAGATTCAACCCCTTTAGTTGCGCTTATTGGCCAAGTTGAACGCCCTTTTAAAGAAAAGGAAGCATTTCAGGAAGTAAATTTGACGGGTTTTTTTAGTCATTTATGTAAATGGACGGTAGAGATTGATCGTGTGGAAAGAATCCCAGAATTAATGCAACGGGCGTTTCATATGGCGCGATCGGGACGTCCAGGCCCTGTATTAGTGGCTTTGCCGCATGACATGTTAGAAGATGAGGCAGAGTTGAACATCAACCCTTCTTATAGCTCGCTTCCTCCTCAACCACATATGGAAGATGTGAAACAGGCGATAGAGACAATACGAAACGCGGAGCGCCCCGTATTGATTGCCGGTGGCGGTGTGATACATGCTAAGTCTAACAGGTTGCTTGTACAGTTTGCCGAGGCGATGAAACTCCCTGTTGTTACCGCTTTCCGTCGATTCGACGCGTTTCCGAACTCACACCCTTGCTATGCAGGATGGCTTGGGTTTGGGACACCTCAATATTTACTTGATGCAATCCGAGATGCAGATGTAGTTTTGGCGTTAGGGACGCGTTTCTCTCAAGTAGGAACACAAGATTACACCTTGCTTTCTGAAAATACAAAACTGATCCATGTGGATATTTGTCCTGAAATTTTTGGTAAAGTGTATGCTCCTTCTCTTGCCATTGAAGCCGATGCCAAGAGTTTCTTAGAACAAGCGCTACAAGCGCCAGGATTAGATTCTTCTATTTCAAGCGAAGATAATGTGACAGAATTGCACGATAAATATATGGAATTTTCTGAACCAAAGGCCGACTACACAGAAGATTTCGTGGATATGGACGGATTAATGCATGACATTGCTGTCTGTCTTCCGAAGGATACCATTATTACAAATGATGCCGGCAACTTTTTTGGATGGCTATCCAGATATTATCGTTTTGAACATGAAAACACTTACGTGGGGCCAACATCGGGAGCCATGGGATATGGACTGCCTGCGGCAATTGGGGCAAAGCTGGCGCAGCCTCACAAACATGTTGTTTCTTTTTCAGGAGATGGCGGCTTTATGATGACTCTCCAAGAGATTGAAACGGCTGTACGATATAAAATTCCGACTATATCAATTGTTGTGAACAACAATATTTACGGAACAATTCGTGTACATCAAGAAAGGCATTTTCCAAATCGGGTCGTTGGAACTGACTTGTCCAATCCTAATTTTGCCGAATTGGCCCGCTTATTTGGAGCGCATGGTGAAAAGGTTGAAAAAAATAGTGATTTTGCGCCAGCACTGCAAAGGGCGATTGCTTCAGGGCTTCCGGCTGTAATTGAAGTTGCAGTCAATCCAAAGATTCTATCTGTTGGCCAAGACAAGAAGGAAGTGCACCAAAAGCTATTGTCCAACAAATAGTTGCGGGGCATATATGCTGTGGCATTGTTTTTGCATTAGAAGTTAGTAGGAATAATAAAAGATTTTGGGGAGGTTTCACAGATGTTCAAACCATATTTAGTTGTGGAATGGAATGATACGGAAACAGATGCAAAAGGTTGGCTGGTCGTGCATAACTTTGTCAAAGGCTACTCAGGCGGCGGTACAAGAATGCATCCAACGGTCACAAAAGAAGAGGTCCAAAGGTTAGCTGAGGCGATGGCTTATAAGTATGTAGCCGGTGAATCTGAGACGACTGGCGCATGTAAAGCGGGCATTGCCTATGACTATAAAGCGCCAGACGCGTATGCAGTATTAAGAAGATTTCTAATTGCGATGATGCCTTATATAGACATCGGGGTATCTTTAGGCAGTGATTTAGGTACCAAATATGAAGATGTGCTCAAAATATTTAATGAATTTGGTATTGATATCCCTCTTACGAAATCAATGAAGCAGAATCCGAATGTACTACAAGGGATAAAGGACTTTGATGCACTGTTGAAAACAAAAATTGACGGGTTGTTTTTAAACGATGTCGTAACAGGCTATGGTGTAGCATTTTCGGCAGATGAGGCCTGGAAATTTAAAAGCGGAAAAGATGGAGCGAGAGTTGTCATTCAAGGATTCGGCTGTGTAGGAGCAAGCTGCGCATTGAAAATGTCCCAGTTAGGTTATAAAGTTGTTGGAATTTCTGATGCAACCCTTTTGGTAACGTGTGAAGAAGGATTAGATGTCCAAAAGCTTATTGATCATAAGAATTTGTACGGAGAAATGGATAAAGACTTTTTTGAACCACATTATAATGTAAGGTCAAACACGGAATGGCTCGATATAGATTGCGACATTTTAATTCCGTGCGCACTAGAGGATGTCATCCACATATCCAATGCAAAAAGCGTAAAAGCAAGCTTAATTGTGGAAGCGGCAAACATTCCTATTTCTTCTGAGGGAGACGAAATCATAAAACAAAGAGGAATTGATGTTGTCAATGATTTCGTTGCCAACCTGGGGGCGGTAAGGTTTTATGATGTGATTATTTTCGGACTAGTTAAACCAGATCCGCAAGCTGTAGTTGATGATATCGAAAAACTATGTAGGAAAAATACGTTTCAGTTGTTTACAGAAGCAAAAAACCAAAATAAATATCAAAGAGAAGTAGCTTATGAAATATTTAAACCGACAATCAGTGACTTGCTAGAGTATGCTGAGCCTTCCGAAGCGTTATCTGCACAATAATAATGTGGTTTAATTTCAGAATAATGGGAACTCTCGTTATCTTGTGTTAATCATAAAAATGTATAGAGCAGTTTATAGATTAGAAACGGGGGGGAATTAATGCAAACAGTACATGAAAATCAGCCAAAAGAATTACAGCGTTCGATGAAGAGCAGACATTTATTTATGCTCTCCTTAGGTGGGATTATTGGAACAGGTCTTTTCCTGGGATCAGGTTATGCGATCGGTGAAGCCGGACCCGCAGGAGCGATTGTTGCCTATTTGTTCGGTGGTTTATTAATGTACTTGGCGATGATTTGTCTCGGTGAATTATCGGTAGTGATGCCGGTGTCCGGTTCCTTTCAGGTCCATGCAACGAAATTTATTGGACCCGCCACTGGATTTGTCATTGGATGGATTTACTGGCTGAGTTGGGCTCTTTACGTAGGCTTAGAATTTGTAGCGGCTGGTTTGCTTATGGCTAGATGGTTTCCTAATATACCAGTATGGGTATGGTGTATGATATTTACCGTACTTTTGTTCACAATAAATGCCTTAACAACGAGAAGTTTCGCGGAGACTGAGTACTGGTTCGCAGGGATTAAAGTACTTGCTGTTATTCTGTTCATAATTATCGGTGCGGCAGCAATGTTTGGATTGATTCATATGGATGCACAACCTGCTCCGTTTTTTTCTAATTTTATGGGTGATGGACTATTTCCTACAGGATTCACGGGTGTGTTTATATCGATGATGACGGTCGTATATGCATTTCAGGGATCAGAAATTATGGGGGTTGCAGCAGGCGAGACGGAAAACCCGCAACAAAGTATTCCGAGAGCGATTCGAAGCATCGTAATACGTGTGCTGCTTTTCTATGTTCTAGCAATCTTTGTCTTGTCGGCTATCGTTCCGTGGCAAGAAGCTGGGGTGCTGGAAAGCCCATTTGTTACCGTGTTTGAAATGGTAGGTATTCCTTATGCAGCTGACATTATGAATTTCGTAATTTTGACGGCGGTCCTCTCTGTAGGGAACACGGGTCTGTTTGCTTGTACCAGGATCCTTTTCTCCCTTTCTCAAAACGGAATGGCGCCCCCTTTATTTGGAAAGCTAAACCGGCGCGGTGTACCTATTAATGCCTTACTCATCACCTTGGTCTTTGCCTTACTGTCGTTACTTACAAGTGTAGTAGCAGAAGAAACGCTATTTGTTGTGTTACTTTCTATAAGCGGGGTTGGAGGGGTACTTACTTGGATGGCGATTGCGTTCGCACAGTACAGATTCCGTAAGCAGTATATCAGAGAAGGAGGAAAGGTTGAAAATCTGAAGTTTAGAGTACCTTTCTTCCCGTTTGTCCCGATTCTCTGCATCCTTATGTGTCTAGGTATTTTCGTGTTCACCGCTTATGATTCGACACAGCGCAATTCGTTGTATTGGGGATTAGGTTTTGTCGCTGCTTGCTATATATTTTACTATTTTAGGTATACGAGAAGGAAGGTAGATGTGCCTACCTTTACAAATGAACAGCCTAATGATTTGGTTCAATAGAAATTATTCTTAATATGCCGACAAAAGAAAATGTGCAACCATTCGAGTATACCGAATGGTGGAAGAATCCATTTTAGAAGTTTCCAGTTATAAGCAAATCTATCATCTAGAAGTAGAAAAATAGAATACGGGAGGAGATTGTATGCGTTACTTAAATTATATTAATGGAAAATGGAAAGAACCAACTACAGGGGAGTATAGGGAAAATCTTAGTCCCCATAATGGAGAAAATTTAGGGGAATTTCCATCCAGTGCTGCGGCTGATTTACATGATGCAGTGGCAGCAGCAAAAAATTCATTTCCCGAATGGAAAAAACTGTCGTTTCAGCAACGGGCTTCATACTTGCAGCAAGCAGCTGATATTTTGAAAAAGAATGTGCAGGAAGTAGGTCAGGATTTGATAAAGGAAGAAGGAAAAACCTTCTTGGAAGGGATGGGGGAAGCCAATCGTGCTGCTAGCATACTTGAATATTATGCCGCTGAAGCTCGGCAGCCACTTGGAGAAGTAATTCCTTCAGCGAATGCCAATACATTTTTGTACACTACTCGTACTCCGCTCGGTCCGGTGGGGTTGATTACACCATGGAACTTTCCAATAGCTATCCCCGTGTGGAAATTGGCACCTGCCCTTATTTATGGGAATACTGTCGTGATTAAACCGGCTGATCTTACACCTAAGTCGGTCTATCATGTGATAAAAGCATTAGATGAAGCAGGTCTTCCGGCTGGTGTCATTAATTGTGTATTCGGAAGGGGTTCCGTCATTGGTGCTGAATTAGTAGAACATCCGGATGTGAAGGCAATATCTTTTACAGGTTCGAATCAAGTAGGTCAGCAAATTCAAAAACAAGCCATTGAACATGGGAAGAAAGTGCAAGTGGAAATGGGAGGGAAAAACCCGCTCATAGTTCTCGCTGATGCTGATCTTGAAAAAGCAGTTGAAATCGCTGTAGGCGGAGCTTTTAAATCCACAGGGCAAAAATGCACAGCCACTAGCAGGGTGATTGTCGAAGAAGGAATTTACGAAGCATTCCGTGAACGTCTTGTCGCCCGTACGAAAGAATTAAAAGTGGGCGACCCGCTCAACGAAGAAACATATATCGGTCCCGCTGTATCTAGATCACAACGCGATGGCGTGCTTGAAATGATTGATGCTGGGAAATCAGAAGCAACGCTTTTGTGTGGAGGGGAGATTCCGAAAGAAGAGGAATTGGCGAACGGTTTTTATGTCCGACCGGCTATCTTTGAAAATGTTCCTCAACATGCTCGCATTGCACGTGAAGAAATCTTTGGACCAGTCATCGCACTTTTTAAGGCAGGAAATTATGAGGAAGCAGTTAAGATGGCGAATGATACAGAGTATGGATTGAGCGCAGCAATTTGCACGAATAATTTAACGACGGCTCAACGGTTTATTGAAGATGTCGAAGTTGGTATTGTCCATGTCAATTCGGAAACAGCAGGAACCGAACCGCAAATGCCATTTGGCGGATGTAAAAATTCAAGTGCAGGCAGCCGTGAACAAGGGAAGAGTGCTGTTGAATTCTATACAGAAGTTAAGACAGTCTACATGGATCGGGTATAACTAGAAATTAAATATTGTACTAAGCGGTTTTTTGAACTTTAAAATTAGATAATTATCAGGAGGGATTTTCATTATGAATACGAAAGAAAATGTTCAGTTTAGCCCAACACTACCTTATTCACGGTATGTCGATCCTGAGGTATTTAATGAAGAAAGAAGAAAGATTTTTAGGGAAAATTGGATATTAGTGGGGCATACCAGCCAAGTTGAAAAAGTAGGAGATTTCTTGACATTAGATGTCGCCGGAGAGCCTATTATCGTATCTCGCGGTACTGATGGTGAACTGCGTGCTTTCTACAATATTTGTCCGCATCGTGGAATGAAAGTAGAACACGCTGAAAAAGGAAATAAAAAAGTTTTACAATGTGGATACCATGGTTGGACATTCAATTTAGATGGAAATGTAAATAGAGCTCCTAATTTTAAAACGAATGAACTGGGAGTACACAGCTGTATGAAATCCATTCGCTTAGAAGTTCAGAATGCTATGATTTTTTGTCAATCTAAACAAAAATGCACCTTCACTGGCAGAAGCATATCAGGAATTTTTAGAGGAAATGAAAGAGTATCCCTTCTTTGATTCTCTAAAACTAGTTAGGGAAACTCGTCGTGTAGTTAAAGCTAATTGGAAAGCTGTTATTGACAACTACCTTGAATGTGATCATTGTTCCATTGCTCATCCTGGCTTTGCAAAATCTTTTGATATATCGAACTTTTGCACAACGACACACGACAAATTTACCTATCAATATATGACAGCAAGTAAGAATGCTGAAGGTGACCAAGCGCGCTTTTATTGGATATGGCCAAATATGATGATTAACGTTTATCCAGGAGACGGAAATGTGAATACCATTCAAGTTATTCCTGTTGATGCAGAGACGTCGCTAGGTATTTATCGTGATTACTCTCTCAATGAAAAAACAACTATAGAAAAAGAAGAATATTTTAAATTTGTTGATCAAGTACGGCAAGAAGATTTTGAACTGGTGGAAAAATTGCAAAAAGGATTAAGTTCCCAGGCATTTACAAATGGCATCTTTTCTCCAACTGAACATGCGGCAGTTTATTTTCATGAACTTATTAATAAGACACTCCATGACTAATTACTGTTTGCTGCCCATCAAAATACACGGCATTAAAAAAGAAACGTGAATACAGAGAATTTGTAAATACCAAGAAATTTTATTCAACTTTTTTTGGAAAGGATCTATTGTAAAGTGGCTTTACCGTGTCAAATAGACAGTTTAAAAGCCTAAACAACCAACAGTGTGAATCGGTAGAGTACCGATTCACACTGGTTGAGTTGTTTTATTATCTTTTATTTTTTTAAGCGCTAATCGTTTGTTGACTCATTTCAACGACCGATAAAGTTATAAAAATTTGCGAATTTCGATTTTGTATTTATTCATTTTGGTAGAATTGGTTTTTTCTTTGTTCTTCTTCCGCAAGAAACTCCAAAAAGACATTCATTGCAGATAGCGGCTGCTCATTTACCTTTTTATAGTAATTACTTTTCCTGGCATCGGTTAAATAGTTGCTTTCTTTCATTCTCTCCAGCATATACTTTTGGCTCATTTTCACTATTTCTTTTTGGTTGTGTTTGTTTTCCTTTAAAAGGGCAAATCCTATAGCACCCACTAATGCATATATTCCAAGTGCAATTTTAGAGATAGGATATGAGTCGTTTTTAAATAAGAGGAAAAAAAGATTTATGATGGAAAACCCTATCATCACGGTCGAAAAAAAACCGTATTTCATATTTTTTTTCAATAATGGAGAAAGTTTAGATTGAAGCTTTTCGATTTCGGCCTGCATGAAACGCGGTATATTATTTATCTTAATATTCATGGTTTCCTCCTTAATATGCATACGTGTAATATCTATTTTTGTATTGGTTACCTTTTGTACATTTCATGGTCGGTATATTTATACGAACCTATTTAAGGAATTAGGAAAAGGAACCTAATTCTCTATATCTTATCGCTTAGATACTTATTTGTCATTTATTATACTTTAATATTAAGTAATCAATATGGGGGATAAAGCAAAAAGAGATTTTATAGAATAGCCTTGAACATGATGTTCATAAACTTAAAAAAGAAGTCTTGCTATTATAAAAAAAATTTGTTAATATCATAAAATAACTTATTGACCGTTTTGTTCATATGGTCAGTTTGAGGTGATATATGTCAATTGACAGGAAAAAGTTAATAATAGAAGCTGCGACAAAGTCTTTTTCACTCTTTGGTTATAAAGCAACAACAATGGAACAAGTAGCGAAAATAGCAAATGTTGGCAAGGGGACGATTTATACTTTTTATGCCAATAAAGAGCAATTGTTTAAAGAGATTGTGTTACTAATGATAGAAGAAATGAAATATGAGGCTGAGCAGTCAATTAAACCAAACTTAACCTTTTATGAAAACCTGCATAGCGCACTATATCGAATCTTAGAATTCAGAAAGGAGCATCAATTATCACTGACGCTATTTCAGGAAGAAAAAGAAATGGGAACGCCAGCTGTTTTACAAATGCTAAATGAAATAGAAATAGAGATAATTTCCTATATTAAGGGAAAAATTAAAATAGCTATTGAAAAGAAAGATATTTCTCCATGTAATCCTGAAATAACAGCTTATATCATGTTGAAGATTTATTTAGCACTTATATTCGATTGGGAAAGAAATCATAAACCACTTGAAAAAGAAGAAATAGCAGAACTATTTCAGTTATATTTGTTTAACGGATTGGCTGTCATTCCTGATAGTCCTTATTATTTACAAAAAAATGACCAAATGAATTAATTGGTCAATTATTCTTAGGGGGAAATTCTTTGAAATCTAGTTTAATAAAACAGGAGTTACTTGGCCTGTTTAAAAATAAAAAACTGCTTATCCCAATTATCGCAATTCTGTTTATTCCTATTTTGTATAGTGGTATGTTTTTATGGGCTTTTTGGGATCCGTATGATCGCCTAGAAGATTTACCAGTTGCCATTGTAAATAATGACACTGGTGCTAAGTTAGAGGGAGAAGAATTAAAACTCGGTGATGATTTTGTAGAAAACCTGAAGAAAAGTAAGGATTTTAATTTTCAGTTTGTTGATCGTAAAACGGGCTACAAAAACTTAGAGGATCAAAAGTATTACTTACTAGTAGAAGTTCCAGAGAATTTTTCGAAAAACGCGACGACATTAATGGATGATAAGCCGCAAAAACTCGAATTAAAGTATGTTCCAAATGAAAGCTTTAACTTCTTATCAGCTCAAATAGGAGAAACTGCTGTTCAAAAAATCCAAATGGCTCTAGCGGAAAAAGTAACTGAGACATATGCAGAAACCATGTTTGACATCATAACAGAAATGGGCGAAGGGTTTCAGTCAACGGATGAAGCTGCTGGGAAACTGAAAGATGGAATCCTGGACGTTGATAATGGTGTAAAAACTTTAGAAGAAAAATTAACATCATTAGCTGAGAAACAAGTTGAATTTACAGGTGGAACTAAGAAAGTTCAGGACGGTACCGCAGAGTTACAAAAAGGAGCACAATCACTTGCTGATGGTTTAGGCCAATTATCTAACGCTCAAAATCAATTGATTGACGGAGCGAAAAAGGCAGAAGATGGGGCAGGAAGCCTTCAAGCTGGTATAGAAAAAACTCATACTGGCATCGGTACAGTTGAAGAGAAGATGAATGAGGTTGTTTCGGGTACGGAAAAAATTCATGATGGAAGTAAGCAACTGACAGGTTCCTTGCAACAGTTAGAGTCAGGTTCAAATAGCTTAGCTGATGGAGCATCAGGATTGAAAGAAGGAGTTTCTACCCTTCAATCGCAATTAGAACCGTATATGGGAGCATTACCTGAAGAACAGCAGGCAGCATTGAAGCAAGCATTTGATAATTTGTCAGCTGGCGCTACAAAGCTTGAAGCTGGAAATAAAGAGCTTGCTAACTCTGCAGGTCAAATTGGAGCAGGTTCAGCTAGTCTTTCTGAAAATATTGCTAGCCTGAATAATGGGCAAAAGGCTCTTCAAACAGGTGTTTCTCAATTAAATGAAGGAGCAGGTCAATTAACAACAGGGGCAGCTCAATTAAAAGAAGGTCAATCTCAATTAAGAGTAGGACTAGTAACATTCGGTGAGAAATTATCAGAAGCAAAAACTGGTAGTCAAAACCTCGCTTCAGGTTCAACGACACTTGCAGATGGAGTCAATCAACTTACAGCAGGATCGGCAGCATTAGCTGATGGATCTAGTCAATTAGCGGATGGTTCTAGTAAAATTGTAAGTGGAACAAGTAAGTTAGCGGAAGGGTCGACAGAGTTTAAGGATAAAGTCAATAAAGCGGCCAAAGATTCAGCAGATATTAAAGCTGGTGAAGAAACGTATAACATGGTTGCAGAACCTGTTAAGGTTGAAAAAGAAAGTATCAATAAAGTTCCGAACTATGGAACTGGTTTTGCCCCTTACTTCCTATCATTAGGTTTGTTTGTAGGTGCATTATTGCTCTCAATTGTCTTTCCATTAAGAGAGCCGATTGGAATTCCGAAAAACGGGTTCACTTGGTTCTTAAGTAAATTTGGCATTATTGCTTCAGTAGGTATTATTCAAGCAATTATTGCCTCAGGATTAACATTAGTACTGCTTGATATGGAAGTGAAAAGTGTACCGTTATTCGTAATGTTCTCGATTATAACGAGTTTGGTATTCATTACATTGATTCAGTTGCTTGTAACAACAATGGGAGATCCAGGTCGTTTCATCGCGATTGTTATCTTGATCTTACAATTAACGACAAGTGCTGGAACATTCCCACTTGAATTAATACCAGAACCATTACAAATATTCAATAACTGGTTACCGATGACTTTCTCAGTTAGAGGTTTTAAAGAAGTTATATCAAGTGGTAACTTTGGTTTAATGTGGCAAAATGTCTATGTTTTACTTGGCTTTACAATTGGCTTTATGATATTGACATTGCTTTACTTTGTCATGAAGCATAAGAAAAGCTATTCAGGAGTAAGCGAAACTACAGAAAATTAAACACAAACAAAAGAACGATTCCTTTTAAAGGAATCGTTCTTTTTTGCTTGCAGTAGAAACGCAAAATTCATATTTAGTTCTAGTACATATCATGATTGTGCTAGTAGAGTAGGCTATATACCTAACATAAAAAAAATATTCATCTTTTTATCCTAATAGGCCATAAATAACGTCTTTTTTTTTTGGTAACATTGTCCTCATATGGTATGATAGATATAGAAAATGAGTGTGTTAGCTGTTGATAAACTAGAAAATATGCTAATTATTCCTTTTTCTGTATTAACTGCATGGCTTTTGTGGTATTTTATTCTTTTAAATCGAGTTTTCGTATAAATCAATATATAATTAGAAAGCGAGATACTAGAATCAAGTTAGGAGGGACATAGAATGATGGAATGGGCGTTAGTCATTTTGTTTGGTGTAGGAGTTTTACTGTTCATTTTGTCGTTTATTAAAAAGGATTCAATAAAAGTGGACCAACAATTAGAACAGCTTGCTTGTACTTTTGGAGATGAAGTAAATCAACTACAAGAAAAAATTCGGAAAATCGAAATAGATACTGAAATTACAGCACAAGAGACAGGCATTCTTGCAGGTTCTTCTGAACAGCGGCTCTTGTTACGTGAGGTTCTCGACTTACATAAGCGTGGGTATTCATTTGAAAGTATCGCATTGAAAACAAAGCAATCAGAAAATGAGATAGAACGACTGCTTACTCCTTACATAAAAACAAATAATGAAAGGAGAAACGTTGCCAATGACATCTAAATCAATGCGCAGCTTTGCAGGAGGTCTTATTGTTGCGGCAGGTTTGTGCGGTGCAGTATACTTCTTTGGTCCCGGTGAAGTGACCGGAACACAGACTTCAGAGAAACTGTCAGAAGATGATATGAAAGATTTGCTGTCTTCTGAAGGATATGTCATACATTCAGAAAAAGAGTGGGAAGATCAGCTTGCTGAAACGAAATCCATTAAAGATAAAGCGAAAACAGAAACAACAGAAAAGGTCGTATACCGTACAGTTTTAAAGGTGTCTAAAGGTTCGACAAGTATTGACGTTGGTAAAACCCTTCAAAGAGCAAAGGTCATTAAGAATGCTAAGGATTTTTCTGATGAAGTTGAAAAGAAAGGTAAGGCCAACGGATTACGTCCTGGAACATATGTGGTAGATAGTGAGATGACTACAGAAAAAATTATCTCAACCATTTTTAAATGAACAAATTTCAAATGAAGTATTTTCATAAAAAACGACTATTATATAATGATAGTCGTTTTTTATATTCATAGCCCTAGTCATTTAATGAGAAATTGGAATCAGCGAGAGACGCGGCATGGGCAAAACGATTGCCGGAGCCGATGACAAACGTATCAAAGGTATTTTTCGCATTTAACATATGCTGAGGAAATGCATTGTGTTCTTTATCCTGTTTTTTAATCTTTTTAGGCTGAACAGGAACAGTAAAATCACCATCTTCTTGATTGGGAGGAATGATGAAAAAATGCTTTACTTTAATTATGAAGGTTGCTGCAACAATGAATTAAAATTATTCAGAATGATTTAAATGTTTATTCTTTTCATTAAAGAGACTTGATAAAATGAAGAAATACTTAAAACAATGATAGGGGAAAAATATGCCTAGCGTAGTTGATCATTTGAATAATTGGATAATTAAGTCCCAATGAGCTCAGTGGGATGACTGAATTAGAGGTGTCACAAAGACCTAAGCCAGATAAATGGTCAAAAAAAGAGATATTGGGCCATCTATGTGATTCATCGATTAATAATTCTTGAAAGATTTATCAAAATTCAATATGAAAAACAGCCATTTGTCCTTACTCCATATAATCAAGATCAATGTGTGGATTTACAAGATTATCAAGAAATATTCAGTGAAGAAATAATAAATCTATGGTGTAGCATAAATAAAAAAAAAATAAAAATTATTGCTAAGACGCCAAAGGAAAAGCTAGCGTATCTATGTTATTGGTAATAATCAAATTAAGACTCTTGAGTGGCTTATTCAAGACTATCTTGAACATTTGGAACACAATTTAAAAAATCAGATTTTCAAATAAATGAGTGATTTTTAAAAAGTTAACCCTCTTTGGACGTACAAGTGGGTTGTTTACTCAATCATTTGTTGCATTAAAGGGCGCTATAATTAAAGAAAGTAACGTTTTTTTCCTATTCAATGGAAGGATAGTTGAATATAAAAGCATTGGTGCTTCTAAAACAGGACATAAGCGTCGAAAATTCCTGCTCTAATATTCCCATTCTTCTTTAGATTCTAGAAAAGAATTGACGGAGTCATCCAATAATCTTTCCCGATTTGGGTCTTCATTGACATCTGTATCCACTTCCATTGCTTGTTTAAGTATGTCGAATGTATCATTCTCTTTATTTAATCGATTAACTTGATTTTTATGTGGGGCTGGATTAAGGCGATTATTTTTTTGATTTTGCATATATTCTCCTTTTGTAACATGTATTTTATATTAGTATGAACAATTGATCCAAAATAAAATCCAATACTTTTTTTCATGGCTTATTATTTCATCTTCTTTCACGAAATAGGTCCTGTAATTAATCAATGAGAAACTCTCTTATCTAAGCACCAATCATACAGAAGCATCCAAAATCCTATTGACGTTTCTGCCCGTTATTACACAAGGGACAATTAGTCCAGATACATTACTCCAAAGACAAATAATAGCAAAAAGGCTCAAAATAATATTTCGAACCCACAAAAAAACCAAACCATTTTTAGGTTTGGTTTTTTAAAAGAGAAACTCATTTCAAGTTCATCTCTTTCTTTTCAGTAGATTTCATTTTATCTGACATAAAATTCCGGTGGCTCAATCCCAAGTGTTCTAAGATAGATAAAACCTTGCCCTCGGTGATGTATTTCATTTTCCAAGGCATATTGTAGTCTTGCAAAGTGGCTTTGGGGAGGTCCAAAAAAGGGATCCTTTTCAACCATTTCAAGTTTTTCCTCAGTAACTTTCACCCACAATTTTCTAGTATCTTCCCGCACATCTTCGCATGCTAATACTAGTGCCTCTTTTGTAGAAAGAGTAGCAAAAGAATCTTGAAACTCCCACTCACCGAGCGCAATCCCTCGCATATATCCTCTTTCAATGTTCATAATTTCTTTAACCATCTCTGCGAAGGGACGAAGCTTTTCGACCGGTGCATAGTGAAATAAATTTTCTTCCGGAAAGGCTTCAATCACACGCATTGTTAATCTCCTGTTTCCTTCTATTATATCAAACAAAGCTTCTTTCGATAGGAACATAATTCCACTCTCCTCTGATTCAATGCTCAATAAGAAAGTTCGACCAAAAGTTGAAAAGTCCTGCAAATCTACAATACATAGTTTAGGTAACAATCGGAGCTGTATATGTGGTAGCTTTTTCTTAGTGTGCTAATGGGTTAGTTCAACAAGAAATTTGATAAAAAAAATAAAGAAATGAAAAAGGGAAAAGTCAATTATCTTGGTTGTGATTTTATTTTGCCTTTTAGTTATATCGCAAAGTTAAGTGTTGAAGAAATTAATTCTGTTGGATCTCAAGGTTTAGAAATTTCTCTTTTAGATGAGATGATCATTGAATACGTAGATATTGGATGAGAATACGATACTTCTTTTGATTAACGAGCAGTTGCCTGTCCTTGCATCGGGTAGACCTTTATTCCAATGTTAGAATTTTACTATCCTATGATTTATATTTATATCTAAAAAAAAGGATAGAGCCAATAGGCTTCTATCCCTTTTTGTTCCATGGTTTAACTAATATAAAATATTAACCCGTTATTTTATATTTTGAACGTCAGATAAAACACCATCTAACTCTTTTGCGGCTTTAGTAAGTGTTTGCACATCAAGTGGTGAAGACGTTGCACCAGCTTCTATTGTCGAAAGGGGAGTTTCTACCTTACCATATAGATCCGGGCTTTTAGCTTTCACGTCGTCTTCAAACGTTTGCCAAGATTCCTCAAGTTTCGCTCCACTTTCTTTTACTTTTGTAGAATCCTTAGCTTTTAGTTGAGCATTTAGGTCAGCAATCGTTTGTTTCATATCCTTCGCGCCATCACTTATGGAAACAGATTTTGGAGAGGACTGTTCTGTTTTCTCGGTTTCATCTGCTTTCTTTTCGTTATTGGTTCCACAAGCAGTTAAGCTCAATGCAGCTACGAAGATAATAGGGACTAGTAATTTACGAGATTTCAATTTTGTTTCCTCCAGTATGTACGTTTATTTTACTATCTTTTCTTTTATTTAATAACGCTGCAATAACAGCAATTACAAGTAAGATCACCTGAGGAATAAAACTTTCCCAAGTTGAATATACACCGAAAAAGTTAATGCTAGGGATAGGTGCTTGAGTCGCCGGTAATAGCCCGGCCAGCTGTAACCCGTGAATCCCCATACCAGCAAACTTTATGCATAAGTAGAACATCAAAATGCTTGATACGAGGAAGAATGGACGCATCGGAATTTTCAAACCTACCTTGAGTATTAGGTATGAAACGATAATAAGGATGAGCAGGCCAATGGCAATCCCTAGTAAAAGCGATGGTAACTTAATGGAGGCTGCCATCCCGATAAAGAATAAGACGGTCTCTGTTCCTTCACGGAAAACAGCTAGGAACGATAGAATGGCTAAGGAGTACAAGCTACCAGTATCAAGTGCTTTTGTACTTTGTGTCCGAATATATCGTTGCCATTCAGCAAGACTTGATTTACTGTGAAGCCAATAACTCATGTATAGGAGCATCACAGCTGCAAATATCCCTGTCCAGCCGGATATCATGAAATTATTACTTCCGAATGTACCAGCAGAAAATAATAGGTTTACAATTACGCCAAGTACAAGGCTTACTCCAAGTCCGGCTCCGACCCCGAACCAGATCCATTTACTTTTCGCTTCATGGCCAGCTTTTCTCAAAAAGCCAAGCAAAGCTACCACTACAAGCAATCCCTCCAATCCTTCGCGAAGAAGAATGGTTGTGGCATCAAGCATCGTATAGTTTGTCTTTGCTACCAGTGGAGAGAGGTAATCGCGCATATCTTCAATTGTTTTTTTTGCACCGAGCACATCTGGGGGATTGGAGGATAGCATAGCGTAGCTAGCAACCATATCCCTTTCCGCATTACCATATATTTTTGAGGATTGCGTAAGGACAATTCCCTCGACATTCAACCATGATTTTCGGAACTTCTCTATGTCCCCTCTTGCGCCTTCAATATCATTATCATTAATTTTCGAAAGAGACTGATTTAGCAGGGTCACAAGTTCAGCTACATCTCCAGTATTACCTGAGTTTTTATCGCTCTTAGTTGAAGAAGAATACTTACCCTCTATAAACTTTTGGTTGGTCTCTTTTAACCTTATAAGTGCATTTTTCAATTTCTCATTATCCACTGGCTGCTGAGCAAAAGCAAATTGAGCTTGACCCATGTTATCTTCAATATCATGATAGGCCAGCTGAGAATGGTTTTTCACCCCATCTTCAATTGAAATCCAAGTGGATGTAAAGGTTTGGTATTGCTTAAAAGCTTCCTTAGTGTCTCCCTTATCCACAGATTTGATAGTTTCCGCAATTATCTTGTTTGCCTTTTTCATATCAACGGATGCATTAGCTGCAAAACTGTTTATTGGTAAAATGACAAAGGCTGTCAGTAAAATTAAAAAAGTTGTAACTATCTTACTTTTCATAATGGCCCCCTATGGAATGAAGAATATCTTGTTATGTAAGAATTCTGGTTTCTATCATTGGTAATGAAAATCATTATCGATTAAGTCTAAAAAAATTATACTTTCTTTATTAATGGCTGTCAATAAACATTTTAATATGAAGGGGTTTACTGACCCAACTTGTTAAAAACCCTAAAAGGAAGAGTCATAATTCTAGTTCTACACCCATTCCTATGTGCTAACAGTAGATGAGCTCCTTTTTTCTTTTCGGCATACTGAACCCACACCAGAGCTTAGAAGACTAAAAACGAGTTGATATAAACAGGGAACTAGGTTTCTATTTGTAATAAAATTAATATTGCTCATATGAGTAATAGTTACAAGAAAGGTTTTAGCAAAAGACATTCGAATATTATATGCTCTTTTGCTGTGGCTGAGTTCTTAATTGTTAATCTAATCGAAAAAAGGCTGCTGAAGCAGCTTTTTTTTCGATTAGATTTGTAAGTTTACTTGATTATCTTTTGTTGATTGAAAGATTAGAGAATTTTAATGAAACTCTAATCAAAGTCTTATGCCTTCTTCATTAAGTCTTTATTTCTGTAGGGTAAGATACTAATTGTAGTAAATAGGAGGGATTTTAATGAATATGAAATTTAAAAAATATGTCATTCCTGCGATTGCAGCCACAATTATTGGAGGGGGGGCATCGGGTACAGCCCTTGTTTTTGCCTCATCAAAGGACAAACCGGTGGAGCAACAAGAGTTGAGTGAAAAACAAGAAAGTGCAGAATTAGAGAGAAAAGCTAAGCTAACCGAAGCGGAAAGTAAAAAAATTGCACTTGAAAAAGTGCCTGGTACCGTTAAGGAAGTGGAGCTTGAGGACGAAGATGGAACAGTCGTTTACAGCGTAGATGTACAAGCAAAAGACGGAAGTAAACAAGAAGTCAAAATTGATGCACAAACGGGTAAAGTCCTAAAAGTTGAATCGGATGATGAAGAAGAGAATGGCAAAGAAGAAAATGATGATCAGGATCAAGTAGCTTTAGCGAAAAAGGCGAAATTAACAGAAGCGGAAAGTAAAAAAATTGCACTAGAAAAAGTACCTGGTACCGTTAAGGATGTTGAGTTGGAAGATGAAGATGGAACGGTTGTATATGGAGTAGAGGTGCAATCGGAAGGCGGTACTAAACAAGATGTCAAAATTGATGCAAAGACCGGTAAAATCATAAAAGTTGACCTGGATGATGAAGATTCAAATGAAAATGATAATGAATAAGAGAATGGTGATTAAAAAGTAGTACAATAATAATGATATACATTTAAGAGAAAAATAATGAAGGGTGTCCATCAATTTCATGGCACCCTTTTTGTTGAAAAAAAATTAACTCAGGAGCCTTTTATGAAAAAAATATTGATTATAGAAGATGAAGAAAACTTATTACAATTTATTCGTTTAGAGTTAGAGTATGAAGGCTATGAGGTTATTACTGCATACGATGGAAGAGAGGGTTTGACCATAGCCTTGAATCAAAATGTTGACCTTATTTTATTAGATCTAATGCTTCCAGGTCTAAATGGAATTGAAGTATGCAGGAGAATTAGATCCAGTCTGGATAATACTCCGATCATCATGATCACGGCTAGAGACAGCGTTTTAGATAAAATATCTGGTTTGGATAGCGGAGCGGATGACTATATTTCAAAACCCTTCCAAATTGAAGAACTGCTAGCAAGGATGAGGGCGATTTTCAGAAGAAGCGAAATTCCTTTCATTAAAAACAATTTAAGCTACAAAGATTTGGAATTGAATTTAGAATCCAGAATCGTAAAACGAGGAAATGAACCAGTAGAACTTACAAAAAAAGAATTCGATTTACTTTTTATGTTAATGAAAAACGTGAATAGAGTTTTGACAAGAGAATTCATTCTAGAAGAAATATGGGGATATGATACTACTATTGAGACGAATATTGTAGATGTATATATAAGTTACCTTCGTTCGAAAGTTGATGGAAAAGAAAAGGAATCTTATATCCAGACCGTTAGAGGAACTGGATATGTATTAAGAGATTAAAGGTGGATGAACAACATGTTGAATAGGGTGTCTATTAAATGGAAAATGACCATTTTTTCTGCCATATTTATATTTATTATTTTTATATTCTGCAACCTTATTCAACTCATTCTTATCCAGACTTTTACTTCTAAACAAGAACAAGAGCAATTATATAAACGTTTTGAAGAAATCCGCACGATTATCAAGGAGCAATCCAAGCAGGTTAGCGGGAAGAATCTTTTAGTCTCGGAAGACCTCTTTGATAAAATTGTAGAAAGAAATGAAATGATAAGAGTTCTAGATAAAGACGGGAATGAATTGTATAACATTTCCAATGACTTTCCTGATCAGGATAAAGCATTGAAAAATGGTTTTTACCGTTTGGAAGCAGGCGATGAAGATTTACTTCTAATAAAAGAGCCATTAAGGGTGGATTCCTTTAACGGTACACTGGAAATTGGTAAGAATATTGAAACATTCGATACGTTTATGGAAAAAGTAATCTGGGTCTTGGTGTTGGGGACATTTTTGTCATTAGCATTAAGTCTTGTAAGTGGTTGGTTTTTGGTAAGGAAATTGTTATCGCCTCTTACTCTAATGACGAATACGATGAGAAAAATTGAAGACAATCAATTCCAGGAACGAGTTCCAGTAATGGAATCAAAAGATGAATTTTCACAGCTTAGTATAATTTTTAATTCGATGATGGATAGGATTGAGGCTTCAATGGCTCAACAAAAAAGATTTGTTGAAGATGCATCACATGAACTTCGGACTCCATTAGCTATTATTCATGGACATCTTTCTCTATTACAAAGATGGGGGAAAAATAAAAAAGACGTTTTAGAAAGCTCGCTGCACACAAGCATTAAGGAAACAGACAGAATGATTGAGTTAACCAATGAGTTATTATTGCTTACTCGAATGGATAAGCTGAAAGAAGTGCAAGATCCTTTCATTCCTTGTAATGGTTTAGAGACAATAAAAGAGGTACTTAACGATTATCAACTGATTCATGAACAATTAAAAATAAATAGAGATGAAATGGTCCATTGTGATACCTTGCTTGCCATTCCTCAGGAGCAGCTTAAGCAAATTCTCATCATAATCCTAGATAATGCAATAAAGTACAGTGGTGAAGATAAAGAAGTAACAATAAAAACCAGTATTGAGAAAGATAAATATAATATCGAAATTCATGACAATGGATATGGCATCAGTCAAGAGGACATTCCATATATTTTTGATCGTTTCTATAGAGTGGATAAGGCACGAAGCAGGGGGAAGGGGGGAAATGGTCTTGGTCTGTCCATCGCTAAAGATATCACGGAGGAATATAAAGGAGCCATTTTTGCTGAGAGTACGATCGGTAAAGGTACAGCTATCATTCTTCTACTACCCCTTAATTCATGAATGAAGAGTATGGAAAATTGCTATAAGTATAAGCTGGTTCCAAGACAAATGAAATCGAAGAATAATGATAGTAGAGTAAAAATTATGAATGTAGAAATTATTGGAAATACAAAAATCAAGCCACTAACAGTCGAAGTATTAATATAGCTGCTTACTCTATTGTATAGATTGTAGGGAATCTCAGGATTAGTTCCATTCGTGGGTGAATCTAAATCCCGCATTCAACAGTTGTTAAGAACTCCCATCCTCGGTAAATCATTATGCTCGCTGGGTTAAGTCTAAAAGAAAATACGTCTGGTAAGCACAAGAGACAAACGGGGATTACTAAGCAATGGAGAAAGAAATTGCGTGTTCTATTGCTTAGGGGTGTGTATGATACTCATTGCGAAGAATACAGCTTTTAAAGCACTCCATTCGAACTTTATGCAACGGCCTGACAATCCATTGAAAAAGATGAAGTCCCTGATAGCATTCTGTAACAAACGCATTCTGATCTTATTTACCATTGGCAAATAATTTGCATTTCAAGAAGAAAAAATGTTGAAGGATATCCTTCATAGGACAGGACATTAGAACGCAGAAGCAGCCGTTTAATTCTTGTATAGATTGGATTGAATAGTCGTTATGGTATCAATGATTATTGGACATTTGAAGCACGGACTAGTCAGTAAAACAATTAGCATGAACCCTGTGAGGCAGCTAGACTGACATCCACCACATGGAAAGGTTGGACGAAGGAATTTGAGAGCGAAGACTCTGTGAGACATGTGAGAGTTGACCTACATGATATATGTGGACATTCAATTAGCGCGATCATAATTTATCACATTACCCAAATTTTATATGAATTAGCTAGTGGGTATGAGTCTTTTTTTAAAATGTCCAGTAATATCCTTTTTAGATGGTTTAATCCGTTTTGAAGATAACCCGTAAAATCAGATACTATGAAACTCTAAGTAAACACGAGAAATCGTGAGATTCCGCTATTTATATTGAGGGAGGATAGTTGAACAGTGAATGTTATGATAATATTGACAATAGCTAGAGGGCTACGAATAATTAAATTTTAATTACTTAACTAATAGTGATGGACAGACCTATTTAAGAAAATTGAAGAATGGGATGATAATATGAATTACGAATTATTTAAAAGCATCCATAATTTATCTGGTCATAGTAATGCATTGGATAACTTAATGGTATTTATAACAGATAAAGCTATTTACATTTTTGCATTGGCACTTTTGGTTCTTTGGATATTTGGTGGAAAATCCATGAAACGTGCTGTATTATATGCCGGTGGAACAGGAGTCATTGCGTTAGTCGTAAATGTTCTTATTGCTCAAATTTACTATGAACCTCGTCCATTTGTCACTCATCACATCCAGACCTTGATTCCTCATGCTAAGGATTCTTCATTTCCAAGTGATCATTCGACAGGTGCTTTTTCAATTGCGATAGCCATGTGGTTTCGATATAAAAAAATCGGTATTCCCATGTTTATTTTAGCCCTATTAACAGGTTTTTCCCGCATCTGGGCGGGACTTCATTATCCGTTTGATGTATTAGGCAGTTTAATGGTGGCAATTGTGGTCTCTTATGTGATAGTAAAATTATCAAGATTGTTCGATCCACTTGTAAACTGGATTATATCTATCTATGACTCTATTTTTGGCAAAAGAAGAACATCTAATAAAAAATCTTCTCGAACTTAAAACTTCTAAAAAAGTAGCCTTTTTCGAATATCCAGCACCTTTATACAGACTTACTCATTAATGCTAACTTTACGATGGAGTGGAACAATTATGTTTTTAGGTTTAATTGAATGTATGATTTTTTTACATAATCTCGTACATTTAAATTCAAATAAAGATATCCTCCTTCGTATAAGAAGCAGGAGAAAAAAAGGGTCTTCTAATCCAAGACCCTTTTTGCATTGCCGATAAGCGCCAGTATGAACTAGTTTCTTTTTAGACAAAGAAGAAGGCAACCAATTTATGTGCTCGTTGGCCAGATGTGGTCAGGAGGCTGTGGTCTCTTTATCCTAATTTGGATTTTTTAAGGCTCTATTATTTTATTAAGCAAATAGAATCCCAAAACCAAAAGAAAATGCTGCGGAAAAGCTCAATTCATAGTATCCCCTAGTTGAAAGATCATGCATTATGAAAGTTACAATGATTACAGTTGTAAAAGAGAAAACCATATATATGACGAATTTCCTAAGTGAAACCTTTTTGGTTTTCTATTTAAATAGAATTGTAATTGGATAGCAAACATTACAATTCTTTTGAAACAGATGGAGTCTTTACATTATTAAGAGCTATTATCAATACGTCTTTAATCATCGTCTTCATTTTATTTTTGGTTGTCAACCTACCTAAAACTAAAAACAAATTCATCAATAGCTACACCTTTATGAGCCTATGAGTAATATCTATAATTGTATCTGCTCAAGTTATCATTTATGAAGCTATCATTGCGGATGAGCTTGGATTAGAAGGAATTACGATTATATAGTTTAGCAATTTAAAGTCATAAAAACATTCATAAAAATAACCGATTGAGAAGTTAATCCTATTTTGCGTTTTCTGATTTTGTCTAGAGAGATATAAATCAATCATGATACGAGATTTCACCCCAAATATTAACTCACTCCTTATGAAGGGGTGTTTATAAAATGGGGAAGATGGAAATACCAACTGATGGAGAGGTTTCTATTGGCCCTCTTAAATCAAAATGGATTGAATGAAGGGTTCATTTTGTATACCGTTGAGGGAGGTGCCTGTTATTTTACAGTATAAGGGAGGAAAAACATTGAAAATTTTTCGTTTATATGTAGTTGGATTCATTTTCGGAACGCTCTTTTTGGCTGGATGCAATAATACAGCCGAACCTGAAGAAACTGGGAGTACACCAAAACAACAATTAGAGGAAGCAAATCCAGTTACTAATATGAAAGAAAATAATGGGACAAACAAGGCTATTAAAAATGGAGTCAATACTGTACTTAAATCGATAAGTACCTTGGATCAAGAAGTAAATGCGAGGGCAGACTCAGCTAAAATTCAGGAAATTGGCAAAGAAATTAGTTCTAGCTGGGATACGATTGAAAAGCAAGTAGAAGATCAGTACCCCGATTGGTATGAGAGAATTGAGAAAAACCTTTATCCTTTAATTGGTGAATCTGGAAACCCGGTTAAAAACGTAGAAAAAATCAAACAGTTCTCTAAAGCAACAAAAGCAGATTTGCAGTCCTTTATGGAAGAAGTGAATAGGTAATATCTAATATCAGGCTTATTTCCAAAGGAGAATTTATTTGCTATTTGGAAGTAAGTCCTTTTTTTATACGTAGTATATGAATAAGAAGGATGATCTTGTTCTCAATAGAAGTTCGGTATCCGTTTTTTAAAGATTGTAGGTGAGGACTGGATTATTTTAATCATTACTTTTTTTCTCCATTATCTTAGCGGGAATCATCAGATCATCATCTGGTGTATTCATCGTTCCGTCCATTCTTTGACCTTTGCAATAAGTATCATAATAAAACGGTTATTTTCGATGTTTACTTATGGAAATCTTAATGAAAATTCCCCTAAGATATATCATCGAAGGGGAATATGAAACATCACATCTAACTATTTTACATTTTTTATAGGATGCTTTCTTCTTAATTCAATGATTTAGAAGGAGGGAAGGTTATGTTTCCAAGAATGACATCATTTTTAGCACCGGTAGCCTTGGGAACGTTACTAGGGTTACCATGAAAAGTCTCATTTGCAAGGAGAGCAAATGCCACAGCTTCTTTTGCTTCAGAAGAGTATCCCAATTCTTCTTGAGTCAAGACTTGAATAGAATTTCCAAGTAATGACTGGATCATTTCCAATAACGTTTTATTGTAGCTGCCACCACCACCAATAATTACTTCTTCTATTTTGGTTATTGGAAAGATGTAAGCACGATAGTTCTCCACAATAGACTTTGCTGTAAACATCGTTACAGTTGCTAAAATATCTTGGCTGGGAAGTGATTCAAACATTTTTAATAGCTTTACTACATATTGCCTACCAAACAATTCTCTACCTGTTGATTTTGGTGGAGGGCTCATAATATATGGGTGGCTGAAACAATATGATAAAAGCTCTTCATTAATTAGTCCTTGTTTAGCTATTTTACCACCTTCATCATATCTTAAATTAAAAAGTTGGCGGCATACTTCATCAATAATCATATTTCCAGGTCCTGTATCAAAAGCATACATGTCATTCAGAGGAGCTTGCTTGGGTAAAACAGTTACATTTCCAATGCCTCCTATATTTTGAAGCAATCTTCCCTTCGTTTCACTTCTATAAAGAATATATTCAGTAAAAGGAACGAGAGGAGCTCCTTGTCCTCCTGCAGCCATGTCCATCGTACGAAAATTAGATATTACAATTGTATTTGTATCGTGGGCAATTACTGCAGGTTCCCCAATTTGTAAAGTTGAAGGTACCCAGTTTTGTTCTTGCAAAGGCTGATGGTAAATAGTTTGTCCGTGGGATCCTATAAGATCCAACTGTTCAATAGGGAGTCCAGCTTTTTCGCAAACTTCCTTTGTTGCATCTGAAAATAATTTTCCTAGCTTAAAATTCAAACTACAAATTAACTGCACATTTGATGTTTCTACAGACAAAGACTGCATAATTTCTTTTTCAATATCTTTTGGAAAAGGATATGTTATGAACTCAATCATTTCTATTTCAGTTTTTAGTCCAGTATTATTCACACGAACAAGTGCTGCATCAATTCCATCTAAAGATGTTCCAGACATTAATCCTACTATGTACATTGTCATCCACCTACTTTTAATTGTCTATTAAAATCCTAGTTAATCAATAGTTTTCAAGAATAAAATCATACTAAAGTTGAGGCCCCTTCTAGCATGGTTTTAAATGTATAAATTTCGTCTTTTGTAATGTCCTCAAGGATTTATACTTATTCTAAAACGCTTACAAGATTTTTTTTCATTTATTTCACACTTAAAATATATTTTGATGATTATTTTATTTTTATTTTAATCTGTTTTGTTTGTTTGCTTTCATTGTGAGTACGGTCTAAGGCAGTCACAACATATGTGTAAGTCTTTCCTTTTTGTACAGTGTGATCAATAAATAATTGACTTTTCTTTTCTTTATGAACTGTAGCCAGTAAGTTCGTTGAATCTTCTATGTTTCCTTTTTTCTTCCCATCAAAACGATAAATTGCATAATAGGATGCATCTGAATGCTTGTGATCTTGAATTTCAAATTGGATTCCAGCACCTGTTTGTTTTGACCTGCTAACATTTGGAGCCTTTGGAGCATTATTATCTATCCAAGGCATTGGTGGAACTAATGCGGGATATTTATAAATGTCGTTGCTTAAACGATCTGCTACTCCAAGGGGATTTTTACGTAAATCTTTTGCACTGAAATGCATGCTTCCATCAAATTCTTTATATGTTCGATTTAATTTTAACTGGTTTGACATTTCTTCTGGATTAAACCAGTTTTGTACACCGTTAGACTCTGAATTAATTTTATAATCAGCTTGTCCAATATAGAGCTGAACATTTTTACCTTTGACTTCTTTTGTCCACCAATCAAGTAGCTTTGCATAGTCGGCTACTGGCAATCCAATATTCCAATATAATTGTGGGGCAATATAATCAATGTATCCATTATTAATCCATGTTCTTGTATCCGCATATAAATCATCGTAATTTGTTTGTCCAGCAGCAGTGTCAGATCCGGTGGGATCTACTGCTTTGTTACGCCAAACTCCAAATGGACTAATACCAAACTTCACATATGATTTTTCTGCTTTGATTTCTTCATTAATATGCTTAACAAGATTGTTTACATTATCCCTCCGCCAATCTTCTACATTTGTAAATTTACTTGCACCATATTTTTTGTATGAAGCTTGATCAGGGAAAGGGACACCCTCAATTTTATAAGGGTAGAAATAATCGTCCATGTGAACTGCATCAATATCATAATTCTCAACAACTTCCATAATACCGTCAATCACAAATTGCTGTACCTCAGGAATACCAGGGTTAAAGTACAATTGTTGTCCATATGGTATGACCCAATCTGGGTGCTCTCTAGCAGGATGAGATTCTGGTAGTTTATCAAGGTCTGAGAGTTCAGCCGTTTTTCCTAAAGGCATAGTAATACGATACGGGTTGAACCAGGCGTGAAATTCCATATTTCGTTTGTGGGCTTCTTCAATCATGAATGAAAGAGGATTGTATCCTGGATTTTTCCCCTGAACTCCTGTTAAATATTGTGACCAAAGACCATATTCAGAAGGATAAAAAGCATCAGCAGTGGGTTTGATTTGCATAACGACAGCATTCATACCCATTGCTTTTTGTTCATCCAAATATTTTATAAATTCTTCTTTCTGAGTTGAAACTGATAAACCGGGTTTTGATGGCCAGTCAATGTTTAACACACTTGCAATCCAAGTTGCGCGCAATTCCTGTTTTATATAAGCCGTTTGTTGAGGGATAGACTCGGATTCTGCACTTACAATCAAATTAGATGGCAGGAGAAGTGATCCCCCCACAAAAGCAGCTATTGCCAATGAACCTAATTTTCTCTTTGAAATTCTTTCATTCAACAATAGTACAACCTCATTTCTTAATATTTATTTATATATGATCATTTGTAAGCGGTAATAAATGATGAATATACTTACTTGTCATCTAAATGAATAGAGGATAATTTCTAAACTATAAAAAGGTCATTCATAAATACAAAGGTTTGGTTTGGTTAATGAAATAGCTAGTAGCTTTTAGGATAGAACAACATATTTAGTAGAATATTAAAAATTATTAATTTATATTATGTTTATTTTAAAATTAATTTTTAGAAAAGTATACACATTATTGAAATTAATTTTTAATAGTGTTATATTCTCTATAGATTAAGAAATTTCGAAACTTTCACTACTGATAAAAAAGGATGATATGTATGCTAGAGCATTTAACGACAGAGTGTCGTAATGAAAAGACTATGTGTTTAGATGAAATGAAAACGATTGAATTTTTAGAGGTGATGAACGATGAAGACATAAAAGTTGCTCATTGTGTAAAAAAAGAACTTCCGCAAATTTCAAAAGCTGTGGAGATGATCGTTGCAGCAATGAATAAGAACGGAAGATTAATCTACATGGGGGCTGGAACAAGCGGACGAATTGGTTTATTGGATGCCGTAGAATGCCCGCCAACATTTAATACTGCTCCTAGTGAAGTAGTAGGTCTGATCGCTGGAGGAGAAAGCGCATTCATTAAAGCAGTTGAAGGTGCTGAAGACAGTTTTGAATTAGGTCCTGAAGATTTAAAGAAGATTCAATTAACAAACAAAGACGTTGTAGTAGGCATTGCGGCTAGTGGACGCACTCCATATGTTATTGCCGGTTTGGAATATGCCAATCAAGTTGGAGCAGGAACAGTATCGATAAGCTGCAACAAAGGTTCAGAGATAGGGAAAATTGCCAATGTTGCTATTGAAGTTGTAAACGGGCCTGAAGTACTGACTGGTTCTACACGGTTAAAAGCTGGAACATCGCAAAAGTTAGTATGCAACATGCTTTCTACAGCTTCAATGGTGGGAGTTGGAAAAGTTTATGGGAATTTAATGGTAGATCTACAACTGACAAATGAAAAGCTAGTTGAACGTGCAAAACGTATTATTATGGACGCTACTGACTGCAGTTATGAAGTTGCAAATAAATTTTTAGAAAAGGCACATTCCCAGCCCAAAATTGCAATTGTCATGATTTTAACGAATGTTTCATATGAAGAAGCATCAAATCGTTTAAAAATGGCACAAGGATTCATAAGAAAAGCTATTTAAAGCTTTTTTATAAAAAAATAATAGGAGGAACAAAAAATGAGAGTATTATTCGTATGTTCAGGTGGAATGTCAAGTGCAATTGTTGTAAACGCTTTAAAAAAAGAAGGGGAAAAACAGGGTGTAAATATAGATGTATTAGCAGTTGGCACTCAAGAATTTGATTCAGAGGTTCGAAACAGTTGGGATGTTGCAATGGTAGCTCCTCAAGTCAAACATCGTTTTGATGGCTTTAAGGCTTCTGCCGATGAAGCTGGAGTCCCATGTCAAGTCATTCCAGCTCAAGCATACAGTCCACTTGGTGGCCCTACGCTATTAAAACTAATAACCGAACTAGTAAAAAAATAATCTAACAAGTATGTCTTAACTATTAAAAATTAAAAGGGGATAACACGAATGGACAAGTTTGTTGCTTTTTTAGAAAACAATCTTTCAACACCCATGGCTAAATTGTCTGAGCAAAAACATTTACGCGCAATTCGTGATGGTGTGGTTTCTGCTTTACCATTCATCATCTTTGGGAGTTTATTCCTTATCATTGCATTTCCACCAGTTGCAGCAGACACTGCATTAGGTGAATGGGCGGCAAAACATATAGCTGAAATTTTAATACCATATCGATTAACGATGTTTATTATGACGCTATATATTACTTTTGGTATAGGGTACAGTTTATCTCAAAGCTATAAATTGGATCCACTATCAGGAGGTTTACTATCATTAGCGGCCTTCTTGTTCACAATAGGTGTAAAAATGATGGATGGTGTAGGGTTTGTTTTGCCAATGACAAATCTCGGAGGCCATGGCCTTTTTGTAGGAATGCTTGTATCCATTTTTGCTGTTGAAACTTTACGTCTATGTAAGACCAAAAATATTACAATAAAAATGCCGGATTCTGTTCCAACTTCAGTAGCCCGATCATTTGAAGCATTAATACCGGTTACAATTGTTCTGCTTGTTATGACCTTAATTACAGTCGTTTTTGCTGTTGATTTACATTCACTTGTTGATAAAGCGGTTGCACCACTTATTAGTGCAGGCGATACATTGCCAGGTGTATTAATCCCAGTGTTTTTGATTACATTCTTCTGGTCATTTGGTATTCATGGCGTATCAGTAGTAGGTGCCGTTGCTCGTCCAGTTTGGGAAGTTTACTTAGCTAATAACTCAGCAGCAGTCGCAGCTGGGACGGCAATTCCTCACGTAGCTCCTGAAACATTCTTCCAATGGTTTATTTGGATTGGTGGGTCTGGTGCAACCTTGGGGTTAGTAATTGCTATGCTCTTAACTGCAAAATCTACTTATAGTAAAGCCATGGGGAAAGCAACAATCGTTCCAAGCATCTTTAACATCAATGAACCAGTTATCTTTGGGATGCCAATTGTATTAAACCCAATATTGATTATTCCATTTATCATAACTCCACTAATTGGTGCGACACTTGCATATATAGCAACGTCTATTGGGCTAGTAAACCCCACATATGTAATGGTTCCCTGGACATTACCAGCTCCAATAGGTGCCTATCTTTCAACAGGCGGTGATTGGAGAGCAATTATTCTCGTGCTGGTGAATTTAACAATCTCAGTTGTTATTTATCTGCCATTCTTTAAAATGTACGATAAAAAGCTTTTGGCACAGGAAAACATGGTAGAAACAACAGATAATAAAAATATCGCTTTATAAGGAATATCTGAAAGGGAGTTTGGGACTAATAGCTCCAAACTCCTTTTAATATAATAGAGAGAGGGAGGATAAACATGAATTCAACAACCAGAATTCACTTTTTTAGTTACAAAAGTGCCTTTCTATTTTTTAGTTTTATTCTTGTTTTTAATTTTATCTTTAACACATTAATGAATGCCTTTGGGATAGATAAACAATTATCACTGTACTTAGGAAATACCTTTGCCATAAGCGCAGGATTGACGATTGTTATTATTTTGGTTGAAGGTAAGTTTAAAAACAAGAAACAAGCGACACTTTTATTCTTGTCTTTATTAGCAGTAAGCGCACTGGTTTGTTATGCAATTATCTATGCGTAAATGAAAAATTGCAGGTTTTGTTAAATAAATGCTTACTATGAGGTGTTAGGAAAATGGAAATGAAAAAAGGATTAAAAATTGCCACAATTGGAGGCGGCTCTAGTTATACACCAGAATTAATAGAAGGTTTTATTAAACGTTTTGATGAGTTACCTATTAGAGAACTTTGGTTAGTGGATATCGAAGCAGGAAGAGAAAAACTTGAGATTGTAGGAACCTTAGCAAGGAGAATGGTAGAAAAAGCAGGAGTTCCAATGGAAATTCATCTAACATTAGACCGCCGTCAAGCATTGCATAATGCTGATTTTGTCACAACGCAAATGAGAGTTGGTTTACTTGATGCACGAGTCAAAGACGAGCGTATCCCATTGGAATTAGGATTAATTGGTCAAGAAACCAATGGTGCAGGTGGTTTGTTTAAGGCACTACGAACCATACCTGTCCTTCTAGAAATCGCAGAAGAAATGCAAGCGCTTTGCCCCAATGCATGGTTAATTAACTTCACAAACCCAGCTGGAATGGTAACGGAAGCTCTTCTCCGTTACAGCAAGCATAAAAAGGTAATTGGGGTATGCAATGTCCCATTTAATATGCATATGTCTATTTCTAAAATGTTGGGTGTTGAAATGGAGAGAGTACACATAGATTTCGCTGGGTTAAATCATATGGTATTCGGGATTCATGTGTTCGTTGATGATCAAGAAGTAACAGATAAAGTGCTTGAAATGCTGGGTAATCCAGAAGTTCAAATGACGATGAAGAATATTGCTCCTCTGGCTTGGAACCGAAGATTTTTGAAATCATTAGGAGTTGTACCTTGTCCTTACCATCGCTATTATTACAAAACACAAACTATTTTAGATGATGAGTTAGAAGCATTCAAATCAGGGGAAACTCGAGCTGAAATTGTGAAAAAATTAGAAGTAGGTTTGTTTGACCTATACAAAGATGAAACTCTTGACATCAAGCCTCCACAATTAGAGCAACGCGGCGGTGCTTACTATAGCGATGCAGCGTGTAATGTAATTGCTTCTATTTATAATGATAAAAAAGACATTCAAGTTTTAAATGTACAAAACAAAGGATCGCTTACTGAAATTGATTATGATTCAGCAGTCGAAGTAAGCTGTATCGTCACCAAAAATGGACCAATTCCTATGACAATGGGTAAATTACCCGTACAAGTACATGGCTTAATTCAACAAATTAAATCATTTGAAAGAATAGGTGCAGAAGCAGCTGTTACAGGTTCTTATGATAAAGCGTTATTAGCTTTAACTATTAACCCCCTTATTCCAAGTGATGATCTAGCTGAATTGGTTTTACAAAAAATGTTAAAGGCGCATGAAGAATACTTACCACAATTCTTCAATCAAAATGGACTACCTAACATCTAGTAAATTTTCTCCAGTAATTCAAACTGGAATACTATAATCCAATCTTTTTAATGAGAATATTACTTTCATAATATATTTAAATAGGAGTGTAATTATATGTCATCTGAAATTAACAATAACGAAATGGAAATTTTTGAAATAATATCACATAGTGGAAATGCGAGAGGATTAGCATTTGAAGCATTGGCAGAAGCGGAAGAATTTAATTTTGAAAAAGCAGTAGACCTAATTAAACAAGCTGAGGAAGAATTAAATTTGGCCCATAAGACACAAACCAAGTTAATTCAAGCTGAATTGAATGGAGTTCCCAGTGAAAAAACTTTATTAATGATTCATGCTCAGGATCACTTAATGACGGCAATGAGTGAACAAAAACTAATTGAACATATGATTCGGATTATAAAAAAACTAGCCCCACAACAGTAAAAAAATAAACATAGAGGTGATTAAACTATGGGGAAACTTGGTATTTCTATCTACCCAGAACATTCAACCGTTGATAAAGACATAGAATACATTGCGCTTGCACACAAATATGGATTCAGAAAAATTTTTACTTGCTTGCTTTCAGTTGAAGGCGATAAAGAGAAGATTTTAAAAGAATTTAAAGAAACGATTTTGTTTGCAAATCAACTGAATATGGAAGTGATGGTCGATATTGCTCCTCGAGTATTTGGGGCGCTAGGTATATCTTATAATGATTTATCATTCTTTGCAGAGTTAGGTGCGTATGGAATCAGGCTAGACATGGGTTTTACAGGAAATGAAGAGTCCATTATGACACATAATCCATATGATTTAAAAATTGAAATAAACATGAGCAATGCAACAAAATATTTAGAAAACATCATGGATTACAAACCTAAAAAAGAAAATTTAGTTGGATCACATAACTTCTATCCTCATCGCTATGCAGGATTGAGCTATCCACATTTTATAAAATGCTGTGAACAATTCAAAAAGCATAATATTCACACGGCAGCTTTCATTAGCTCACATGCAGCGACGTACGGACCTTGGCCTATAACTGAAGGATTATGTACATTAGAAATGCACCGGGAATTACCCATTACTACACAAGCGAAGCACTTATTTGCAACTGGATTAATTGATGATGTAATTATTGCAAATGCCTACGCATCTGAAGATGAATTAAAACATCTTAGTATGTTAAACAGTGGATTGATAACATTTAATGTTAATCTTCACGACACTATAACAGATTTAGAGAAAAAAATAGTATTGGAAGAATTTCATTTTTACCGTGGAGACGTATCTGATTATCTTATTCGCTCCACACAATCACGCGTAAAATATAAGAATGAAGATTTTAAACCAACATTCACCCCTGATATTAGACGTGGTGATATTTTAATTGAAAATGAGCTCTATGGACAATATAAAGGTGAATTGCAGATTGCATTGAAAGAAATGAAGAACTCTGGGAAAACAAATGTAGTTGGCCGATTAGCAGAAGAGGAAATTTTTCTGCTAGATTATTTGGAACCATGGGGGAAATTCCAATTCAATATTAATTAGAATCTTCAAAGAAGATAAAGGGAAGGAACAGTGATACTCCTTCCTTTTTTACTGAATAGGAGAATGATATGAGTTATATTATCGGTGTTGACGGTGGTGGCTCTAAAACCGAAGCAGTTGCTTATGATTTAGAGGGTAATAAATTAAGTGAAGGCAAATCGGGATATGGAAATTTGCTTATAAATGAAAAACAAGCCATTGCTAACATTATTCAGGCAATTGAACAATGCGTAGCTCCTATTAATAATGGAAATTGTCACTACATTTGCTTAGGATTAGCAGGGTATGGAGGAGTTGAAAATCCACAGGGGATAAAAAGTGCATTAAGCAAGGCATTTAATACCCCATTTACAATTGTAAATGATGGAATTATTGCCCATGCTGCTTTACTAAAAGGAAAAGATGGCATTTTGACAATTTCAGGAACAGGTTCTGTAAGTATTGGAATTCATAATAGTATTGAGAAATTGGCTGGTGGCTGGGGACACATTCTTGGGGATGAAGGAAGCGGCTATTGGATTGCCATGCAGACTTTTATAAAAATGACGAAAGAAGAAGATGAGGGATTAAATTATAGCCATTTAACTAAGTTAATACTTACAAAACTTGGCTATCACAGTGTATTAGAACTGAAGAAATTTATTTATACCGCAACGAAAGCCGAGATTGCTGCATTTGTTCCACTAATTGTCCAACATGCAGAAACTGGCGATGATTTCTCGCAAAATATTCTTAGAGAGGCAGGATATCACCTTTCTAAGAATACCCTTGATGTTTGCAAGAAGTTGAATTTTAGTGAGAATGTTACAATTGCTATTAAAGGTAGTATATTGACTAATATACCATTGGTGCAAAGCTCTTTTATTAATCATATTAAACTTGAAAAACCGGAAGTAAAACTTGTTTTAGAAGACGTATCTTCTACATTAGGTTGTTATTACATAGCATTGAAGCATATAGGTTAATTAAAGATCAAGGGAGAAAATAATATGCACGTTGAAAATGTTTTATTAAGAATTGAGAGTTTATTAAATCAATTGCCTAAATCAGAAAGAAAAATTGCACAATATATCTTAGAAAATCCACAGGATATTATAAGAATGACTATACATGAATTAGCTGCTCAAGCCAATGCCAGCAGTTCGGCTGTAACAAGATTTTGTCGTTCTATAAAAGTTAACAGCTTTTCAGAACTAAAGGTATCTTTATCATCTCTTATTTCGCAACCAGAGAAAAAAGGTTTCTATGACATTGAACCTAATGAAACAATAGCGTCCATTAAAGATAAAATAGTTTCTAACTCTGTACAAGCTATACAAGAAACCGCACATTATTTGGATGAAGCCGTTCTAGACAATATAATTGAAACCATGAAAAGTGCAGATGTAATTTACGTCTATGGAATAGGAGCTTCATGGCTCATTGCTGAAGATATTACACAGAAATGGTTACGGTTAGGAAAGATTGTAAGTGCAAATCAAGACCCTCATATTACTGCCACAGCGCTTGCTGCATCATCAAAGAATACCGTTTTTTTCTGTATATCTAATAGTGGCGAAACTGAAGAAGTTCTGCAACTTGTTGATATTGCTAAAGCATATGGTATTAAAACAATTGGTTTATCGCGATTGGGGAACAATGGATTAACTAAAAAAGTCGATATGTCTTTACACCATGTACGTGCACCAGAGGCTAAATTTCGAAGCGCAGCAACAAGTTCCCTGTTTGCACAATTTCTAACTGTTAGTATTATTTTCTATGCGTATGTTTCAAAGTTCTATAATGAGAATAAAAATGAAATTGAACGTTCAAGAGAGTCTGTATTAAAATTCACAAAAAGAAATCTAGATACTTTAGAAAAGTGAATCTAATCTGCTGAAATTTTTTATCGTGTGTTTTTTACTTTCAAAAAGCATTGGTAGGATCAGGAATGATTTTACGCTATTTTAGCTTGAGATGATCCCGATCAGGATCCTTTTCAAAATTACATCACGATGAAAGGAAGATGTACGCTAAATGATCCAAAAGAATTCTCCGCTTCCGATTTATTATCAACTTGAAGAGGCGATTAAAGAAGCGATTCAAAACCTTGAATTAGAGCCAGGCGAGATGATACCTTCAGAAAAAGAATACACTGAAAAATATGAAATAAGCAGGATGACGGTGAGACAAGCCATTTCTAATCTTGTGAATGAAGGTTATTTATACAGGCAGCGCGGGAAAGGAACATTCGTTGCCCACAAGAAAATCGAGCAACCCCTGCAAGGATTAACAAGCTTTTCAGAGGATATGCGTTCAAGAGGACTTAAACCAAGTACACGTGTTATCAGTTTTACAGAGGTCAATGCAGATCATGATCTCGCTGCAAAGCTTGAGGTTGAAGCAGGAACTCCTATTTTCGAGCTGAAACGTGTAAGGCTTGCTGATCAGCAGCCGATGGCATATGAAATGCTATATATTTCAAAAGATCTTGCCCTGGGTCTAACGAAAGAAATAGCCGTAACCTCCATTTATAGCTATGTAGAAAAAACGTTCGGCTTAAAAATTCAGCATGGCAGACAGGTGATTGAAGCATCAATTGCTCAAAAAAAAGAGGCGGAAATGCTAGAGATAGCTGAAGGGGCCCCGGTATTGCTAATTGAACGAATAAGCACGCTTGATACAAAAAAACCACTTGAGGTTGTAAGATCCGTCTACCGTGCAGATCGATATAAATTCACAATTAATATGGAGCGACTATCATAATTAGTAAAAGGCGATAGAAGCAAAAAGTGAGAGGACTACGATATTAACAGGTAAGTTGTCTTCAACTCTAATTGGGTACATTTGAAGTGAAATCCACGCTAATACTTTTTAGTATTTAAAAGGATGATATGGACTCTAAGCAGTTATCCTAAAACGTACTTCTCAAAAAATAGTGTTAATTTGTTTTGGGGAAGTAGTTTGGGAGTGAAAATACGACGAATTAAGTAGTTTGATAGTCAATCATATAACTTCCTATAACAACCAATTAAGGGAATACCCTTAATTATCAAGGGCGCCAGCTTTAGTACGGAACATGTGATAAAAAGTTGTTGTTTTAAATAGAAGAAACTCGTTGACGATAATCGCTTAATTTTTTTCTTAAGCCTAATAAAAATTGTTAGTGAAAAATGAATAGGTACAATAATTTGTAAGTGATATATTGGATTCCTGAAAACCAAATATATTGAGGGCGATTCTATATTAAGAAGGATCGCCTTTTCGTGTGTCAGCATGTTAGTAATGACTGATAAATAACCCGATCTGAGTGGGCAGAAAAATTAGAAAAACCGTAGTGTTTTCGTATTTCTTCCATATCATCTTGTGTAAGGGTATAGTCGTATGCTAATTCTCAATTGCTTAAAGTAAAAGGGATTGTCAAGAGATTCTTTCTTTTATCTGTTGCAAGTAGTTCCGTTGCTCTTATGTCCACAGGATAATCCCTCTATTCCAACCCCAAGGTTAAATGTTTTCCTAAGCTCGATATAATACTGATCTACTAACACCCGTCATATCCGTAATTTCTTTGATGTTAAATTGATGAGAAGTATGTAGTTTTAAAGCACCTTCTACCATCTTATGGTCTTTGGAAGGTCTTCTTCTATATCGACCCAATCTTGCAGATTGTAATCCTGATAGGGTAAGCTCACTGATAATATCCCGTTTTTTAGAAAATTTTAGAGAAGTGGCATTTACCTGACTCATCCTATTCATCCTCTTTAATTCCCTGAAAAAGTGGGGGTGATACTTTTTTCTATCACTTTATTGTTAGCGGCTGGGTTTTTAATTATTTTTGCGATAACGGGCGATATAAAGTCTATAGAGTATTTTTACAAAAAATCTTATGTGCAAAAGCCATTGACTGCAATAGAAGAAAGTGCGTTTCTCGATTTAAAGTTATTGGCTAAAAATAATCCTACGCAGCTTCTAAACGAAGAGCAGCTGAAGAAAATTGAACAGAAGGATATCGAGATTGTCGTTAGAAAAGATACGAACATCGAGTATGCTTCCCCCTCATTGGATAAGCAGGTATTGGTTAAGTCGCTTCCTGGATTTGAAGAAACAAACATCAATACGCGAGATACGATTAAAATCGAAGACTTTTTTTTCACGTATGTGAAGTTTGATTTTTATTTTTTGGATAAAAGCAAAGGAAGTATTTTTGTATTGAGAAAGGCGAGTTCCTATGCCGAGTTGGCTCGAGAGTTGTTTCCAATTTTATTTGGTCTATTGCTATTTTTGTTTATTATGATTATTGGGCTTTTAAACTATTTAGTTTCACGAAGTATCATCAAGCCCATCTCAGTTCTTAAAGAAGGTGCTAAACGAATAAAATCAGGAGATTTAAACTTTGAAATTAAAGCTACTTCGAATGATGAAATCGGACAGTTAAATAGAACGTTTGATGAAATGAGAATAAAATTAAAAGAGTCCGTTAATATCCAGCTTCAGTATGAGGAAAATCGAAAAGAACTTCTATCAAATATTTCACATGATTTGAAAACGCCTATTACTTCGATTATTGGATATGTTGAGGGTATAAAAGACGGTGTAGCAAACACCCCGCAGAAAATGGAAAAGTATATACTTAAAAGCAAAAGATATGGATTCATTGATAGATGAGCTGTTCTTATTTTCGAAGCTAGATTTAAAAAAAGAACCATTCACTTTTGAAACTGTCGAACTGGATAGATATATGAGAGACTACGTAGAAGAACTTCATTTAGATTTACTTCAACAAGGGATCCAGATCGAACTTCATCTTCAGGATAAACTGATATACGTGACTGCAGATAGAGAGAAATTAAAACGAGTATTGGCTAACCTAATCAGTAATTGTGTGAAGTATACGAAGAAAGAAAAAAAGAACATTGCCATTTCTCTGCATGAAGGACCATACGATGTAGTTGTACAAGTAACAGATAACGGGCAAGGAATAGAATCTTCTGCTTTACCTTACATTTTTGATCGCTTTTACCGCGCAGAACAATCTAGAAATTCTCTGACAGGCGGAAGTGGCTTAGGACTTGCGATTGCAAATCAGATTATTCACGAGCATGGAGGGGATATTTGGGCTACTAGCGAGATAGGAAAAGGGACAAGTGTCTTCTTTTCCCTAAGGAAAGGTGAGGAAAAATGATAAAAATATTACTTATTGAAGACGATGTTAGCATTGCAGAATTGGAGAGAGATTATTTAGAAATTAATGGTTTTACTGTTACTATTCAACATACAGGAGATGCTGGGCTTCAACAGGCTCTTCAAGGGAATTATGAATTAATTATTCTGGACATCATGCTTCCAGGAGTAAATGGATTTGAGATATGCAAACAAATACGTGCTGTCAAAGACATCCCTATTTTGCTTGTGTCGGCCAAAAATGAAGATATCGATAAAATTCGAGGTCTTGGTTTAGGGGCAGACGATTATATTACAAAGCCTTTTAGTCCAAATGAACTGGTTGCTAGAGTGAAAGCGCATTTAGCCCGTTATGAACGTTTAGCAGGAAGGCAAGCCAAAACAAATACAGTTTTCGTTCATGGAATTTCGATAGATAAGTCAGCGCGCAAAGTTCATGTTAATGGAGAGGAAATTTCGTTTACTACAAAGGAATTCGATTTGTTACTGTTTCTTGTGATGCACCCGAACCAAGTGTTGAGCAAAGAGCAGCTTTATGAAAGAATTTAGGGGATGGAGTCAGCTGCGGATGTTTCAACTGTGACAGTCCATATCAGAAAATTACGTGAAAAAATCGAAAGAGATCCTGCACATCCGAAATTCTTGGAAACCGTTTGGGGAGCTGGATATCGCTTTAATGTTTAATTAGTTTGTTTTGACCCGTCACAAAGGTGGCGGGTATTTTTTATAAACATTAAAAAATTTTATTAATAAGTTTATCTTTTTTTAAGAAATTGTTTAGAGTGAGCTTAAGATTAAGTTCTAACATAATTTAAGACATTAAAATTAATAAGGAAGGAAAATTTCATGGAACCTCAAGAATTACTATAACAGGCCATTTTACTGGAACATATGAATGTACCTGAAAAAGGAGGACGTCCTTTTGGGGCTGTTGTTGTACGAAACGGGGAAATCATTGCTATCGGTACTAATGATGTATTGGAAATCACATCGAAATGACAGCAATTCGGGAAGCGAATTTCTCTCCGATTGAGAGATTTAAGGAATTCGCGAACCTTGCCCTATGTGTCAAGGAGCCAATAGAAAGAAGTACCCTTTCATTACATTGAGATGAAAAGTGCATAGAGGCCTTGATTTATGGGTCAAGAAAAACAGTGATAATAACAAATAATAGGGACGTGTATTTTATGTGGAAGTGGCTGGCAGTAAACATAGGATGCATTCTCTTGCTTCAAGGGTGTATCTCAGATGACAAGGAAGAACTGAAAATACAGGAAAAGGAGAGACAAGGAGTGAATGAAGTGATTGAACGGATTTTGACAAAAGAAGGAGCAAAATAAACAGATGGACTAGGCCTTCCTACCAGTGAAATCACTCTGATTTGTTTACAAAACGTCAAACTTTAACATCTTGTACGACAAATACCGTAATGTCTGATTGGGCAAATATCTAAATTCCAAGCTTTATTGCTGAAGCGAATGCCTCACCTCCACTCAAGTCCGCAAAAGCAATCGACAACAATCGTATCAGAGAACTTTTAATAAAGATCTAGGTTTTGAGCTATTTTTTGGTCGCTAAACAATTGGGCAACTGCAGAGCATGTACCTCTAATAGTAAAGTGAAATTTAGAAATAAAAGGAAGAGAGACGATTAATGTTTTCGCTCTTTTTCTCGTAAGGAAGAGCTAACAACGTAAATTACTAGATACGGAATGAACCTTGTTTCAAAACGAGCGAGTGATGGTAAATAGTCCTGCCAAGGAAGCCTATTAAAACAGGATTTGCTATACCATTACCCCAGCCCTAAAAATAGAACAGTGGAGATAAATATTGTAGTATGGCACAAGGCCAAGAAACATGAAAAGACCGCAATGTGTTCTTGAATAAGAACATTGCAGCCTTTTGTCTCTTTGTTTCAGAGGTAAAATAAATAGTGTGAATCTAAAACGTGAATTTATGACTCCTACGAAAAATCTGCTAAAAAACTGAAAGAATAGGGTCTTCTAAAATGGCCAACACACCCAAATACTCCAAAGCCAAATGGCCACCACAAGTCATTTAAATCCATATTACTATTCATCAATTCTGGATTCACGAAGGGACTCTTTTCTATCTTCGACAATCATGCGCAACCCACGCTTTGGTCTGAGTGTAATAGATGGAAGTGGTTTTACTTCATGATGGTCCGGCGCAAGCCTTATCCGATATCGTTGAGCAATGCACGCTAGGACAAGCACAGCTTCCATCATTGCGAAATGATTACCGATACAAACTCTTGCCCCTCCGCCAAACGGAAAGTAAGCGAACTGAGGTAGAGTTTTCACAAAGTTGTTTTCAAATCGCTCAGGATTAAAAGACTCTGGATTATCAAAATACTCTGGCTTGTGGTGCATCACATACTGACTTAACAAGAGCATATCGCCTTTTTTAAAATGATATCCTCCTATTACCACATCCTCCTCCGCTTTCCGTGATACTATATAGCCAGGAGGGTATATGCGCATTGATTCATTGATAATATTTTGTGTGTACGTTAATTTCATATAATCGCCAGGAGTAGGGTTACGATTGCCGATTACGCTATCTATTTCATTGAAAAGTTTAGTTTCCACTTCAGGGTGTTGTGAAAGCAAGTATAAGGTCCAGGAAAGCACGTTTGCAGTTGTTTCGTGACCGGCAAGGAAAATGGTCATTAACTCATCACGTACCTGCTGGTTTGTCATACCTAAGCCATCCTCATCATCTCGAGCATCCATAAGAATCCCAAGCATATCCTCATGTCTCTCTGAATCTTCCCTACGTTTTTCAATAAAGCTATAAATCACTGAATCAAGTCTTTGTATCGAATTTTTAAATTCACGGTTATTTTTAGTCGGAACCCATAGTGGCAATTGAAGAAGTGTTCTCATCCTTTTAACAGCAATTCTCATAGATGCTTCTATAGGTTCCCCGAGCTCGTCATATCCTTCTTTGAGGTTCATACTGAACATGGTCTTGCTGATAATACCGAGAGCAAGGCTCATCATATCCTCCGTAATAATCCGTTCTTCCCTGTTTTTCCAATTGGAAATATAGTTCATTGTTATATCAATCATATCCTGGGCATAATTGCTAATATGAGACTTTTTGAAAGAAGGTTGAATAAGCCTTCTTTGGCGCATGTGAATTTCTTTTTCACTTGTAAGAAGGCCTTCTCCAAGTAATGGTTTTAAAGCATGGAAGTCATTTGATTTCAATAAGGATTTTTGTTTTGTTACAAGTACCTGCTTAATTAAATCTGGATTTGAAATGAAGTAAACATTTTGGAAAGGTCCAAAACGAATTTTAGCAACATCTCCATATTCTTTTGCTAAGTGGGTAAGAAAGCCAAGTGTATCTGAAATAAACTCCTTTGAATGGCCAGTAATTAGTCTTCCTTTTGGGCCCTTGGGAGAATCATGTGAAAAATCTGTGTCACTCAATGGTTTGTTCCTCCATTTCGATATAATTACTTGTATTCATTCTATGAGGAAAGTATAAATTGGTTTGGACAGGTTGTTAAAAAGAAGACTAACAAATATTTTTTTAAGGAAAAAAATTCAATCGGGTTCAATGTCAATTATAAAAACTGATGGTTCTTAAAAGAGATGCAAAGAAGAGATCCTCCAGAAATGGGATGACATCACGAAAAATATTCAAGCAGATATCGTGGTGATGGATATGCCTTTGTTGGACACCACTCAATTTAAGGATAGTTTAGGAACCTTCATCACAGATCTTGTTTTACAAATCCTTTTCTGGATGGCTGAAGAAGAACGATCGTATACGAAAACGGCAGGTGAAGGAATTGATGCCTTCGGCCGGCCGAAAGCTTAAGAAACGTAGAGCTTAAAGAAGTCTTTGACTTATGGAAAGCAGGAGAGATGACAGCCGTTAAAGCCATGGCGGAATTAGGCGTTAAAAAGACTACTTTTTATAAGTTGGTAAAGGAATATGAAAAAACTTTAAAAAGATCATTATAAAATATAGTAGAAACTCGTAAAATAACAGCCTTTGCTCATTGAGAGTAAAGGCTGTTTAAAAGGATAAGGGAAATATTTTGTTAAATAAGTTTAAAACATCTATTTAAATAAGTTTTAGTGTTGAATTTTTTTCTCAATAACTCTAGTTATTCTCAATAACAATACAAGCCATTTTATATAAAAGACATATCATGTATAGATGGAAGGATATTGTCAATATAACCACGAACTATAGACGCCTGGATAGACGGTGAAGAACGAATCAAAACGCAGGAGATGATGAGCATTGCTCTTGGCATCATAAGCATGACCATGTTCAGCATGGATTTCAAGGAAGGCTATGCGTACTCGGGGGACGATTGAATCCGCCATAGAATAGCAGTGAAAAGGATGAGAACTCTCCTTCAACTGACTTTATAGGTTCCGACTAAAAAAGCAATCGAATCGGTAACCGCCTCCCTTCGCCTGGGGATTTCATAAAACTAACTTATACTCAAAATATAATCTGGGAATCGATGCGCTTTTTCCCTCCAGTCTTTGTCGCTGGACGTAAAGTGGTCCTTGTAAGGCAGTGTGTAATTCATCGAAAGCCCGAGTATTTCAAAGATCAACAGTCTATTAAGCCTGAACGATTTGAAAATAATTTTGTGTATGCCTACTTTCCATTTGGCGGAGGTAGGAAAGATTGTATTGGCAATCTTATTGCATTGATCGAAGCAGTGCTTATGCTTGCGAGGATTGCGTAGGATCGTGAAAAAAACAAACGAATTCGATCAACCCAAGTTGCAAAATAAATAAATTCTGAACGCTACAATATAAACAGCCAGAACGCAATCTTTTACTCATTGACTCTTCTAAGTATTTGTTTCTCTGTCTACCTGGAAATTTTTTTCTATGGTTACAAATTTTTTAATAAAAAGGAGACGTTTAGGGGATGTGCCCAATTAACAATGGTAATGAAGGATTACAGTCGAGTAAAAGTTCTATGTTGTCCCGTGAAGAGATAAAAGCCATTGAATCCTGGATATCTCAAATGGGAGAATACCAATTTTTAAAAACGGCAAGACAAAAAATGGTTACTGCTAAAAAAACTCTAAAATTCAAGTATAAAATGATTGGATATGGTTATAACAGAATTGTCTATGACCTCAATAATGGCTATATCTTAAAAATTGCATTATGTGAAGTAGGATTATTAGGCAACGCAAATGAAGCCTACATTTATAATAACTGCAATGAGGAAGTCCAAAAGTACCTATGTCCGGTTAAGGAGTTTGGTTCTGGCTGGGTTATTATGAAGAAGATGGGCACAAAAGTGCCATTTGCAATCACGGGATATAGTAAACTAATCGGGTTAGAATTGAAATTCCTAAGATACGGCATTATTCCAATCGATTTGCGGTTAGATAATGTCGCATTTTCAGAGGATAATGAAATGGTTGTCATTGATTACGGCCTATTCAACATGGATCTCAATAGCACTGTGTTGCGTTGGCTAGATTGATGATGGTTCTATTTAAAGAAATGAAACTTTTTTTTTCATTTAGAGGGACTAGCCGTTACAGGTAAGGACAAACATTAATAATATAAAGAAAAGATGAAAGGAGTGTTATTTATGAGAAGAATTCGCATTAGAAGACCTTATACTCGTTTATTAAAAGAGAGCCAGTTACTTCACTCGCAAATTATTGATCATCAAGTAGAATTCTTACGTAAAATAAGAGACTCTTTAAAATAAAGAGTCAATTCTAGCTGCGATAACAAAAAAACTGAAGACTACAACCAGCCACCCTAGAAGCTGGTTGTGGTTTTTAGATATAGGCCCAGTTATCTAGATGTATATTTGCATTACTTCTCGATTGAGCTGTTTGTAGACTGATAGGAATTTATTAAAAATTTCACGCTGTTAAGTTTTTAATACCTGTTCATAATCTTCCGATATAATATGGTATTGTTTCCGTCGTTATCTTTTAACGCACAGAGTGGTCTATAAATACAAGTACAGTAGATTCCTTTTTACGGAATTTTTCCGTTTAACATATTTTGTATCCGATTTTTTAGTAAGCCGCAATATTTCTTTCACTCTTAGGTAAACAGTTCATACTGCTGTTAAACTGTGATTCTATTTCCTTCATCATTTGTTCTCTGATACCTCTTTAGAATCGGAACTAAAAGATCCCGGAGACATTAATATTGATCAGACTGAAAATACGATAACAGAAACAACAAGAAGATGGAGAAACCATTTCTATCTTTGCGATGCGCAAAAAGAGCAGATCCGTTGAGGGCTGCTCTTTTCGAATTGCAACTCAACCTATCTTATATCTCGATAAAATTTTTCCACAAGTTGGGGGCTCTTATTGGAAAGAGACATAAAAAAAGCTTATCACACTAAAAAGCATCCATAATTTTTTAAAATGATTGACGAGAAATTCTAATATAGCTGAATTGTCAAAAGAAAAACTGAACCTTTCGTGAGCTTTTGCATATTAATCTGCCTATATTTGGCCGAGACTTATCTTAAGCAAAAAAATCCCTTCCCCTCTGGCGTTAAGTAATTATTTTATACTGTTACAGGAGCAGTTCTGTAAAAACTAACTCAAATCTAGCTGATATATATATTTAAGGTATAATAATAACAGAGGCGTTGCTGCCTTATACTTTTTCCTAAAATCAGCCACTAAAGGGTGGCTTTAATTTAATAAAAAGAACAAAGGAATACACATAATATACATGACTAATAGTGTAGATTTAGGTCTTGATAATTCCAGGACAGTTTCTCTATTACCATAATCATGATTCTAATTGCGTCCAACTTCCTTCAATTTCTTGATCTGGCTTATAGCGTGATCGGTCATGAAGGAAGCACGATTCTCGTCATTCTTAACAGCTTACGATTATTAAGGAACTAAAAAACTGAACGTACAAAAGGGAGCCTAAAATGCTCCCTTTTGTATTCAGCTTAACTTTTTAATGATCGCCATTCTGCCCATTTGCAGAACCTGATGTTTTATGGTTCCCCTTTTTACCCTTATGCTTTCCTTTCTTACTCATGAAAGAATTCCTCCCCAATACAAGATGTTATTTCTTAGACTTCTTTTATTTATCTGTAAAATGTTTCTATTCTTTTATCTTAATCAGTTTAAATACTTTATCGAATTTGGTTTACTGAAATTTAAGTCCATATCAAAACATTGCCAGCATCATCAAACCCCTAAAAGCAAATATTAGATGATGGAAGGGAAAAATTTTGCTTTCCAAATTTTATATAGAGGAAGTGCCTGAAAATGAATAACTGGATACCAGCGCTTTTGAATACAGGGAGAAAGCAAAACATGTTAACGATGTTTGGCAGAAAAAGAAATAATAGAGGTATGATGTGGGCTTCTTTATTAGGTCTAGGAGTTAGTGCAGCTGCTATTGGATTAGGAAGAAATCGAAACAGAAATATGCTGCGTCCTGTTCAAAATGTAATGAATAATATTCGAACGCGAACAGCTGGCCGAATGCTAAACACTGCTGCTATAACAGAGTTTTCAAAGGAATTAGTACCTGACAAAAATCCTTTAACAAACAAATGAATTTCTATTCACATAAAAATGCCCAATTCAATGTGGGCATTTTTATGTGAAGAAATTGGAATCAGTAAAATCCGAAAAAAATTTTATCTTGGTAAAAGACTGATTACTGTATAAAAACCATGATTTCGACTAAATATAGCTGCTATTGACAGGCAAAAAAATTTACTCAGCGGGCAATTTTATCTAATATGATGCTGGTCATGGTTGCAATAAAGGCACTTCCAATAATATCAGATGGATAATGATGTCCTACCCAAATACGTGAGAAGCCCGTCAGCACAGATAATACCCACATGATTGAACCAAGGACACGGTCATAAAGAAAGATAGAAGTAGATATAGCAAATACAAGCAGAGTATGTTTACTTGGAAATGAAGAAACCATTTTTGAAGGAATGAGTATGCCGACCCGACGTTTCACAAACGGACGTGGTTTAAAATAAAACAATTTAATCAAAGTGTTAATAAACAAAGTTACCCCCACAGATATCACCGCGTTGCAAGACACTTTTTTGTAAGAATCATTTCTAAACCACATGAAAATCAAAACAAAAATAAACACATAACGAATTTTATTTGATATCAATATCATCAGCAAATCAATTGGAGAACAACGTCCAGAAAGCTGATTAATTGACTTAAATACTTTGTAGTTCATAAAAATTATCTCCTTACTTTATAGATACAAATAAAATTCCCTCCTAAGCAAGAAATATGTAAAAATCGAGAAAAGAGATTTCTCTGGAATAAAGGAATTGGGTCAAGTCAGAATCCAGTTGTTTCTTTGTATAAGTTATCAAAAATAAGATATAAAAAAATTTTACAATGGAAAAATAAATAAAACAGTCTTCAGTATGAGTTAGAGAAGATTTTTAGGCTGGTTCAATAAATAGGAGAAGGATGATTTAAGAGTGGCATCTTTCACAAGAAAAAAGTTTCAAAACTTAAACCAGTAATTATGCTTGTTATTGATACATTAATGGACCCACCTCTACAAGAGGCCATCAAAAATAATCGAGCACCGGCATTCAAGTTTTTAATTGAGAACGGCATGTACTTTCCAGATGTGGTCAGTCCTTTTCCAACAATGTCTGTTAATGTTGACACGACACTACTTACGGGTACTATTCAGGCATTAATTCTCTATAACAAATAGGAACTTCAATTAAGTGAGAAGAAGCCGTCATGTTTGACGACTTCTTTTTCAAAATCATCATGCTGCGCTTTTTTCATTTAATATCGTTTAAGAAACAGGATAATTCACATTATCAGAACTTTCCAGGACGGTAGAATATGAATCATATGCTTTCCTTTCTCAAGTTCCTTTAGAAGTAAGTAAATGTCCACATTACCTATCTATCCAGAACCCTTATTAAACTATAGCAACCCGTTTCTTAAATCGAAAAGTCACCCAACCATCTTTGACATGGAAGGGGGATTATTTGTTGATTGGAAGAAATTACCTTAATTAGGAAATTATTTTTCCGGACTGTTGTTGATTCTGTCCTTGTATGCCAGTCCCCATTCCCATCATATTTTTCATTTTTCCGCCATTTCCACTCAACATTTGATAAGCAGCAATACCTACTCCAACTGAAGCGAAAACGGGTAAAATTTTATCCATGTTTGTCTTCATCTACATCACCTTATTTTATTAAATTTTTGTTCATTTCCTGAACCTTAATATCTTGGGGTAAAAAAAAACTTAAAAAATTCAAGGTGTTTGTTACCAAAACAATTAGTAATAAAAAAATGATATAAAGGAAAAATAAGATATAAAAAATTTAAAGGGATATATGATAAGAAAACAAAAGACGGTAATTGCGCAATTATTCTTCTATGGGAATTTTATTTTTATATACCTCAACCCATATATCTCTAAATCAAGTCGCTTGTCATTAAGATAAAAGCACTTATCATTTATTAGATTTATGGGATTTAGTATAGCAATACATACTTCAACCATTCTGAATAAAGAATAGTTGAAGATTTTAGAAACGATATCAGATTATTTGAGGTGATCATATACATGCCAATGTTAGATGTGGACGGTATTAGCTTGTATTTTAATGTTAAAGGACAAGGGATTCCGATTGTTTTTATTCATCCTCCTGTACTCACAAGCATGAATTTCAAAAACCAAATAGAGGAATTATCCCAAGAATTTCAAGTTATTACTTTTGATATTAGAGGTCACGGAAGGAGTCAGGATTCAAAACCGCCAGTAACCTATCCGCTGATTGTAGAAGATATCAAACATCTGTTGGATCATTTAAAAATTAAAAAAGCATTCATATGCGGATATTCAACCGGAGGCTCTATTGTATTGGAATATTTGCTGAATTCTGCCGATTGGGCTCTAGGAGGCATTGTAATAGGTGGAATATCTGAAGTGAGGGATAAATATTTAAAGCAAAAGATTTCTTTAGGAATATCACTTGCAAATAAAGGAGCAGTTCCAATTCTTGCGCTATCCATTTCATGGAGCAATTCAAATACGCAAAAGTTGTTCAACATGATGTTTAATGAAGCCCTAAAAGGAGATGCCAGAAATATCGAGCAGTATTACCATTATAGTTTGCATTATAACTGTACCCATCAGCTAGAAAAAATCAATCTTCCAATTTTATTGGTCTATGGTAAAAAAGATAAACCATTTTATCATTATGCTAAGTTATTGCATGACAAATTGCCGTATAAGGAATTAAAATTTATTGATCATGCAAAGCATCAGATCCCTACAAAAGCAGCTAATGATTTAAATGAAATGATTAAGCATTTTATCTATACACATAATGAGATGAATACAGATGAAACGTACCTCTAACAGATATTAATCCCTTAGTTCTCCCTATATTTATTCTTTCGATTGCATAATCTAATAACCTAATCCATCAAGTACTCTGTAGAAATTTCTGTCTTTTACAATTGAAAATATCATAAATCTAATGGAGTGAAAAAATTGAGAAGAGATAAAAGTATACTATTGCTAGTTACTGCAGTTTTTATTTGGTCAGTTATTCAGCCAGAAGGATACTTGATATGGACAATGGAAGTACTTCCTGCCGTTGTGGTTCTGATCATTGTAATTGCTACATACAATAAATTTCGCCTCACCACATTATCCTATATCATTATTGCTATTCTTTCGATTACTATGTTCATCGGTGGTCACTATACTTACGCAAAAGTTCCTCTATTTAATTGGATAAAAGATCATTTTGATTTAAACCGGAACCATTATGATCGGTTTGGGCATTTTTTAAAAGGTTTATTTACGATTGTAATTAGAGAAATATTAATACGTAAAACCCCGCTAACAAAAGGTCCGTGGTTATATGCTGTTACTTTAAGTTTTGCACTTGCTTTTGGAGCCTTATATGAAATTATAGAATGGTTAGCTTCTATAATTTCAAAAGGCGGAAAAGCTTCAAAAGAATTTTTAGGAACACAAGGTGATTTTTGGGATGCACAATGGGATATGTCGTTAACATTAATAGGCTCTATTATTGTATTGCTTACCTTATCAAAACTACATAACAAGCTGTTAGGTGTTAAGAGATAATAAAGGCGACTCGATGAAAAAAATTCTATACATAAAGAAGTTGGTTGCTAGGACCATCTCCATTTGCCTTCAAGAGGGAAAAGAAACCCCCATAGATCGTAAAGCGTCTTTTGCTTGATATAAATAGTATTCTGCTTGTTCTTGTCATTTGATAATCACTTTAATAAACGAAATATATTCAGGACTAGCATTTTTTCTCCATCGTATTAATCCTTCACGTACTTTTTTATCTCGGGTTTCAGCATTCATTATACAAGTTACCATTGTTTCTATAATGGATTGCTGTTGCTCACCATTTTTTACCCTTTGAGATGACCCCACTGCGGTTACACGGTGTTATGAAGCAGGGACTAGATGGCTATGCATCTCAAGATTCCCTTTTAAATCTTTGGTTGCTGGTATATGGAAAAGCTCACTACTCATAGCACATACCATTTCTTCAGCATATAAACTTTGATGTAACATATATAAAATAGGCTCCCAGTTGTTAAATCGGTAATAATAATCATCCTGATACAAAAAATCATCTCCTCTTTCAAAAAATAAAACTTACATTTTATAGATATGAATAAGTATCGAAATTAATGAAAATGTATTATCCAGTATGTGTTTATGAATGTTGCCCAATCCAGAGGAGTGGAGACATAGTTTAATGGGGAAATATTGAAGGGTGTTAAAATACTTCAGTGATTAATAAAAAAAAGCCAGATTTCTCTGGAAAATATAGAGATAAATCGGCTTATAATAATAAAAATACCTTAATGTTGTAAATCTACTTTTTCATAAATGTATCCTTGCTACTGAAGGAATTGGTTTAAACTCATTTTTCCGGAAGATTTACTTTTATCTTAGTACTCTATTTCATCGTAATCTTTAGGCTGAGGGAGCGGCTGCCCGGATTCGCTTCTAGAAATATCATTAATTGTTTGCAGCTCATTTTGCCTTTCTTCAGCACCCTTTTCATTTTGCTTTATTTGCTTTTTCATGGTGATTACCCCTTCCAATTGATCTAAAAATTATTATGCACTACTGGAGGTTTCACCATGCATCTAAGAATAATGCAGCCAGGTCTGACTGCAAATTGATTGAATAATTTTTTCATCCTCATATTTCTTTTCACGCTAACAAGGCTTAATTTGTCCGCGAATTTCTCCGTCCGGATTTTGGGCGGTATGGACGTTGACGTATGTTTTCTATCTCTCATCCAAGCCGATAACGGGCTTCCCTCTAAGTGGACGACATTTATCATAAGTCATTTATATTATCTGGGTCGTACATCTTTATGGTCTTCAATTGGATCTTCAAATCAGGAACCACATCATCTTCATCATCATTAATTTTTTCATTATCTTCATCTATATTATCCGGTTCAGTTGCACATTGAGGATCTTCAATTGGTTCCCTTGTATCAGGAACTTCTGGAGGTGGATTATTATCTTCTTCTACATTACAACCCATTAACATGATGGCAAAAGAAGTTCCGACTCAATAATCCCAGCTAAATGGGTGGCATGGCCATTGTCATCATCAGAAAATCGTTTATTTTCCACTACACTGTATCTGTTAACCGTCTTCTCAAATCAGACTGGTTTAGATCAACATCGGTGTTTACAACTGTGCAAGAAGAGCTGTTAATCGAATTAATTTCGAAATACAACGTCAAACACTGTTAGTGTCATAATTTCCAAAAAATGGTTTCTGAAATTCTGAAGCTTTATGTCACAATATATCTTCTAGGGAAGGATTCATTTGTTAAAAATAACAATAAAAACATTCTTGATGGATATATTAAGAATGTATTCTATAAAAAATAAAAAAGGAGCAAGTGTTATGCGGTTACCCGAAGACTTTAAAAATTTTTTAGAAATAAATCCAGCTAGGCATAAAATAGAAGGGTTAAGTTTAGAACCAAACTTTTCACATCTCATCATACATAAGGAAATACATGGGGATAAAGTATTTGTACCATTAGATTTAAAGGGATTTTGGAATCGTTTATAGCAATGAAAAAAAGCAACAATTTGGATATAAAACGGTTGCTATTATATAAACTGTGGCCTAGGAGTTTAATAATTTGTATCCGTGAGTTATTTGGATGTAATTACAATTCCGTTGGTACATATAGCTTGTACGAATTTCACCCGAGTTTTTTTGTACAATTAATATGTAGAAAAGAGATTTAGACTTTTTATCGAAAACTTCATGGAAATATTCGATAAAATAACTATCTTAGAACCATCAAAAATTCACGTCGGTAAATCATATTTGGAGGAGAAAAACCATGAATGCAGAAGTAAATGTCGGGGATATTATTTTTCAATTATTTGCTTAGGGAGTACCAATATTTTTTATAGCAATCCTATTATTATATTGGCGTTCTTCAAAAAACAGAAAAGAACAATTAAACCGTATTGAAGAAAAGTTAGACACGATGCAAAAAAAAGTATTTATAAGTTGAAGGACTATATTCCTTGAGGTATTTTTGTTCAAATAGGTGCGTTAGTTGAGATGCGGGGTTGCCATTTGGTGGCCTTTTTTTTTTGAATTTACTAATAAATGCGGAAGCGATAAATATGATAAGTACTTTTGTGGTAACAAACGATTAAAACTAATAACTGATATACCATTAAAACGATTAGATGATTCAGAAATTAAATGATTTTGGGTAGATTTCGATACATCTAATGATGAAGTAGCATGCTTTTAAAGACTCATTTTGATTTCCATCCACTTGCAATTGAAGACTGCTTACATTTCCTACAGCGTCCAAAACTTGATTATTATGATGGTTAAAATTTTTTTGTTCTGCACACTTTAAACCAATACTCCCTTGCACCTGAAGATTAGATATATTTGTCGGACACAATTTTATTGTAACTTTCCATGAATCACCTTCAAGTGAAATAGGAATGGTTCGAAAAAGAGTAATGGAGGATAAAAATACAATTAATTTTTTATTCAGTAATGGATGAAATTGTATTTGAGTATTCCCAAGTATTTATAAAAGTGAAGATGAATTGAATGAAATAGAAACGAAAAAAACAAATCAAGATTTAATTGAAAATTATGTTAAATATCCTTATGCAAAAAAACTATTGGTTCTGTGATGCCTTTAAGTATCTCATAATAACAGTTTGCTCGAAGGCATAGCAGAAGGGATTAACCTTGGTAATCAGTATATAAAAGTTAAGCCAACGACATCTAAAATATGATACATCGCATTTTAGATGTCGTTGGCTTAATATTACTTAGAAACGGGCTGAACATTATAGTATTCTTCGAGTGTCACCCCTAGAGCTTGAATGTCTTTTGCTATCTCTATACCTACATAACGAATATGCCAAGCCTCATATTTATAGCCTGTAATTTCTTGCTTACCTTCTGGGTAACGAATGATAAATCCAAACTCACTTGCATTTTTAGCTAACCAATCAGCCTCTTTAGTTTGACCAAAACATTCTTCAGCAGCACAAGTGCCATTAATGCCACTTACATCAATAGCCAAGCCTGTTTGGTGTTCACTGGTTCCTGGATATGCACTATAAGTTTTAGCCTTTTCAAGTCCATCCCTTTCTACATAATTATTAAAAATAGCTTCTTGCGTTTCCTGTGAACGAAATGCAGATACGCCTGCTAATTTAATATCGTCTTCTTCAGCCTTAAGAAATAATTTTTCCAAGGCTTGCCCGGCCTCTTTGCGCATCATTCGTTTTTCGATTTTTTCCTTGAAAATAAACGGTACATTTGGATAAAAAAGGTCGTCAGGTCTGTATTTATCTGGAAGTGGATTTAACTTATTTACTAATACAGGAATGCTTTCAGGGTTTGCGGAGACTTTAATAGCCTCTTGTTGAACCGTGTTAATATTAGGTTCATTTTCCTTTGAGTTAGAAGCTGAATTTTTCGTACCTACACTTTGATCGTGTATATTATCTTCTTCTTTAGAGCTATCCTTAACTGTGCAGCCTAAAGTACATAATAAAATACATGTTAGTAAAGCTATGGTGTAAATGGATCTTAACATAGTGCGGCCCCCAGGTTCAATTTGTTACTAATCCTGCTTAATATTTTATATAAAAATTAAACAATCGATATGTTAGGGAGGGAGAAAACAAAAATGAAGTGTCCTATCATTTAGTCTCTTATATCCATCACATTTCGATTAATCATTCAATATGATAATAGATCTTATTAAAAAAGAAAATAGTCGATAGATTCCCATAATTTAAACATGAAATCGTATATCATGTATTTGTCTTTATAAATCGTAATTGTTACTATTTATAATTTGATAAAACTCACAATATCAAATAAGAAGATAAAAATCAATATCTTTAAAGTACATTCCTACTAATTTCTGTAATGCCCATTCATCTTTTCCTTCTGTTAGAAATCCCCATATATTGACGACCATAAGGTGCTGTGTAATGAAATCCCAGTTTTGCGCAGCGGAAAGGCCATAATTTTCTATTCAACCCTTATGATAAACTCCTGGATTGGCTCATTTTGTTACTTTTGTTCAGATTTGCAAATAGGATTTTATATTACCAACAGTATCTAAGAATACCCCGACTAACTCCTTATCTGCCACCTGGTTTCCCATTTCTTTTAAATCATCGTGCTGCACCGATATGTAATGGTGAATATAATCCTAAGGGATAAACATGGAAAGAGAAAAAAATGAAAATTATGACATTGTTCAAGCGGCAACAGTGTAAAAAAACAGACCCAATATTTGTTGACACTTTCCAACATTATGCTATAATTCATTTTGTAATTGATAATCGTAATCATTACTATTTGTGGTGATTAATACTTTATGAAGAAAGGAAAACCAAAAAATATAAGTGTAGAGGGTAGTTGAGATGATCCAGGAAATAGATTTTATAAAATTTAATCCAACACAAAATATGACAATTCTTGTTAAAACTAATTATCTAGTTGAACAGTATAAGTACATTGCTTCGAAAATCATGTCATACGACAGCGTGCATGCAGAACAAGTTGGATTCATAGAAAAGCCGATAAATAATAAAGCTGCCGCAAAGTTACAAATGGCTGGAGGTGAGTTTTGTGGTAATGCTTGTATGGCACTGGCAGCTTTTATAGCATCTGAAAAAGGTCTAAAGCATAATGATTTGGCGGAGATAATATTAGAAGCTTCAGGCACAGATAAATTAATAACATGTCAAATGAAAAGAAATTTAGAAGAATATCACTGTCTGGTTACTATGCCTATTCCTAAAAAGATAGAACAGAGAACAATAAAGTATGATGGCAACGATTTGAATATGATTATAGTGAGATACCATGAATTTATACACATTGTGATAGAAGTGGAGGAATTTAGTAAAACAGTAAGGGAAAAAGCGCAATCTTTAGCAAAGTTGCTTGGCGTAACTTTAGGTGCTAACTTGATCGGCGTTTTATTGTATAAATCGAAATCTGAGGAAATGGCTCCACTCATTTATGTCCCACATTTAGATAGTTTGATTTGGGAAAGGGGGTGTGGTTCTGGTACAGCCTCCTTAGGAGCCTATTTAGCTTGGAAGAATAAAGGGGAGATTGTTACAAATATAAGGCAACCCGGTGGCGATATTAAAGTATTTGCTACTTGTCATGGAGAAGAATTAACAAGCCTTTTGATTGAAGGGTCGGTCCAAATAGTAGCACAAGGCAAAGCTTTTATAGATGGTTAGTAATAACATTGTACTGGGGGAAAATTAATGAATGCATTAATAACTTTTCAAGAATATTTAAGTGAGTTTTCACAAAAATTTGATGGTTTAACAGGAAGTTATGATCATACAATCAATAATTGTTCAGAGTTAGAGAGTTTAATAGATGACTATTCAAAATTCATAACAAACGAGAGGAATAAAGAAGCTTGGAAACAACTAGAACTACAAGAATCTAGTGATTTGAATCAACTTGTGATGAACCTAAGAAGAAAATCGGCACTTTGTGTAGCTATTATGGAGAAATTTCGTGCAATCAAGCTACTGGATGGAAATAGTGAAAAGGCAGACTATTTTAAAAATATAGAATCATGTATTGAAAAAGAATTTGGCAGTTTTCAAATTACTTCGGAGTCAAAAGTATTGTTAGTAGGATCAGGTTCATTTCCAATGACGCCATTATTAATCGCTAAGCGAACAGGAGCAGAGGTTGTTGGCATAGATATTGATGATGAAGCTATTCAACTTGGACGAAACGTAGTAGAGAAATTAGGAAATGGATTAAATATTAGACTAGAAAAAATATTAGTGGAAAATCTTGATTTTACGAAAAACGTGACTCATATCATTTTTAGTTCAACTGTTGAAAATAAATATTACATATTGGATCAATTACATACATTAACGAATGAAAATGTAGTTGTTGCTATGAGATATGGTAATCAATTGAAGTCCTTATTTAATTTTCCATCAAGAGAGGTTGATAGGCAAAAGTGGAATATGGTTGAAGAAATATTGCGTCCAGATCATGTGTTTGATATCGCATTGTATAAAAAAGCATAGCTTACTAATTTGTAAGAAAAGGAGGCCTTTATGAATGATTTTAAGCGAGTCCTACTATTAGGCACTGGCCCTACATCTATCCAACTGGCTATGAATCTAAAAAACCAGATGAATTGCTACGTAGGAATTGTTGGGAGGGAATCTGTTCGTTCAGAAAATTTTTTTGAGGCACTTAAGGAAAGTAATCATTTAGTTCGTGTAAGCGTTCAAAATGAAAAGCATCGAACTATGCAAGGTGAATGCTTCATTGATCAAGTTTTTAGGGATTATAGAAGAATTAAGGGTGAATGGGATACTATTATTCTTGCTGTAACAACGGATGCTTATATAGAAGTACTAAAACAAATTAATAATGAGATCTTAAAACCAGTAAGGTGTATTGTTTTAATTTCTCCGACTTTCGGTTCCAATAGCTTAATAAATAATTATATGAACCAGCTTAATTCAGATGCGGAAATTATCAGTTTTTCTACATATTATGGTGATACACGATGGATGCACGATAAACCTTCTAATAATGTATTAACAACGGCAGTCAAGAAAAAAATTCATATAGGCTCTACACATTATCCATCTAAAAATGTCGAGGGACTATGTAAGTTATATGAACAATTAGGGATTACTCTTGAAACTATGGAATCTCCAATAGAAGCAGAAACGAGAAATATTTCTTTATATGTTCACCCACCGTTGTTTATGAATGATTTCACACTATGTGCCATATTTGGAGACTTAGAAAGCAAGAAATATGTTTATAAACTTTATCCTGAGGGGCCCATTACACAATATTTAATTAGGGATATGCTGGCTCAATGGAAAGAAATCATGAATATCTTAGGGAAATTAAATATAAAAAATTTAAATCTACTTAAATTTATGACAGATGATAATTATCCCGTGAGATTGGAAAGTTTATCACGTCATGATATAGAGAATTTTAATCATTTAGGAGCTATCCATCAAGAATATTTATTATATATACGCTATACCGCACTGTTGATCGATCCTTTTTCAGAACCAGATGAGGATGGGAAATATTTTGATTTTTCTGCTGTTCCAATTAGAAAAATGTTCGTCAATAGGGAAGGATATTTGGATATCCCTAGGATGCCTAAAGAAGACTATTATCGTATAAAAATAATACAAGGAATTGCAAAATATTTAAGTTTAAATTGCCCAACAATAGATAAATTCATTAAAACATATGAGAATAAAATTGAAAAAGTGGCTCAATCCCATGAAGGTGAATTGCTATCTAATGCATTTGTTGTTCAAAGCTTTGATGAAGATTTGAATATGATATGCAGTGAAATAGGAAAAAGTATAAGCGCAAAGAAGTAGGAATAGTACTTGTCTTAAGTTAATAGAGTAATATACTGTACAAATAGTAATCATTTCGATTTATAAAAGGGGATTTTTTCAATTTAGATCATATTTGACCAGTAAAAGGTGAATTAATTCAAATTAGTAAGGCTAAAGGGAGAGAAATATATTGTTAGTTAAAAAATTTAAGTTAGCATCTCTAATATTTTTGGTTTTATCTATTCTAGTTGCCTGCTCTGCAGAAAAATCTAATAGTAAGAAAAAGGAAGGTGCTGATTCAACGAATAGCTCAAAAGAGTTAGTTTATGCATCCTCCAAAGATATTAATGATATAAACCCGCATCTGTATACAGGTTCAATGCCAGCTCAAGGGATGGTCTATGAATCATTGGTTGAAAATACAGAAGATGGGATTAAACCTTTGCTTGCTGAATCCTGGAAAATTTCAGAAGATGGAAAAGTATACACTTTTCATTTAAGAAAAGATGTGAAATTCCATGATGGAGAACCATTTAACGCAGAGGCAGTAAAGAAAAATATTGAGGCTGTGCAAAACAACGCAGAAAAGCATGCTTGGATTAAATTATCTACAAAAATAGAAAGTGTAAATATAGTAGATGCTTATACAGTTGAACTTGTGCTATCAGAAGCATACTACCCAACTTTGGTTGAATTGTCTATGACCAGACCTTACGTATTTTTATCACCCAGAGATTTTAAAAACGGGGGGACTAAAGATGGCGTAAATGGATTTAATGGTACAGGACCATATATTCTCACTAAACATAAAACTGATGAGTACGCCACTTTTAAAGCGAATGAAAACTACTGGGGTGGCTCACCTGAAATTAAGAAGATTACTTCTAAAGTTCTTCCAGCAGGGGAAACGACATTTTTAGCTTTACAAAAAGGAGAAGTAAACTTTGTTTTTACTGATGACCGCGGTGCAGACAGTCTTGATGTAGAAGCAATGAATCAATTAGTTGATTCAGGTGATTATCAGTTGGTTAGAAGTGAACCAATGAATACGAAAATGATTGTAGCAAATAGCAGTAAATCTGATAATCCAGTAAGTGAAACAGCTGTTCGTGAAGCCATTTGGCACTCGATTGATAGAGAAACCATTAGTAAGGATATTTTAAATGGTACGGAAACAGTAGCCAATACATTATTCTCACCTAACGTCAATTATGCAGATGTTGATTTGAAGAAAAGAGGCTATGATTTAGAAGAAGCGAAAGAGATTTTAGAAGAATCAGGATGGGCAGCAAAAGATGGTTCTGATGTTAGAACAAAAGACAGCAAAAAATTAGCAATGAAACTTTATTATGATAGCAATTCTTCCTCCCAAAAAACCCAGGCTGAGTTTATCCAAGCTTCAGTAAAAGAGATCGGTATTCAGCTAGAAATTATCGGTGAAGAGTCAACTTCAATTGCTAATAGAAGATCGACGGGTGACTATGATCTATTATTCAATCAAACATGGGGACTTGCGTATGATCCACAAAGTACAATCTCTGCTTTTACTTCTGAGGCATCTTATTTACATACTACAAGCGGTATTGCAAACTCAGATGAACTCTACAAGAAGATTGATGAAGTAATGGTGTCACCTGATGAGAAAACACGAAAATCGTTATATGCGGATATTTTGACGATTGTACATGATGAAGCAGTCTTTATTCCCATTTCAAATGGCAGTGTCACTGTAGTTGCCCCAAAAAATTTAAAAGGCATATCATTTAAGCAAACGCAATTTGAGTTACCATTTGAACTGATGAACTTTGAATAGAAATATAAATAAAAAGGGGAAGATTCCCCTTTTTATTTATGTGAAGAGTAACCTTTTAAGTATTATATTGCAGAAGTAAGTGTGGTTTTTAAAATTTCTATTAAAAGGAGATTTTCTATGGGAAGTTACATCATTAAGAGACTATTCATATCAATCCCTTTACTTTTGGTCATTTCATTTTTAACGTTTATTTTAATTAATCTTTCTCCCTTAGATCCAGTTGAAGTGGTATTGCAAGCGCAAGGTGTTCCAACAATAACAGATGAATTAATTGCTCAAACGAAAGTTGAGTTGGGGATGGATAAACCATTTATTATACGATACTTCGATTGGGTTATTGCTTGCTTACAGTTGGACTTTGGGATTTCCTACGTGACAGGAAAACCGGTTTGGTCGTTAATTGGTCCAGCTTTTCTAAATACGTTCAAGCTAACGTTGGTTTCATCTGTTGTCATTATTGTTCTATCGATACTTTTAGGTGTGATCTGTGCAATGAAAGAAGGAAAAATAATGGATAAGTCAGTAAGAGGATTTTCATTTTTCCTAACGGCAATGCCGTCATACTGGTTGGCGGCTCTTATGATTTGGTGTTTTTCCGTTAAAATGGATTTATTACCAACAAGCGGAATGGAGTCGTATAAAAGTTATATTCTGCCGGTTATTGTCATTGCGATAAGCTATGCAGGCATTTATTTTAGGGTCGTTAGAAGTTCGATGTTGAGTAATTTAAATGAAGACTATGTACTGTATGGAAGGGCTTGTGGCTTAACAGAGAGGAAAGTCACCATGCACATCTTAAGAAATTCATTGCAAGTGGCCATTTCGATATTTTGCATGGCTATACCTATTATATTGGGAAGTACAGTAGTTATAGAAAATGTATTTGCTTGGCCAGGATTAGGAAGTTTAAGTGTTCGAGCTATTCTAGGCAGGGATTTCCCGATTATCCAAGCGTATGTTCTTATATTAGCAGTGGCCTTTGTATTATTTAATACCATTTCCGACATTATAAACGCTGCGATGAATCCTAAATTAAGGAATGATATCTAAATGAGAATATTTAAAAATTTAATAAAAGATAAGTTAGGTACAATTTCTCTCATAGTTATCGTTGTAACAATCGTTGTTGGTGTATTCGCCCCTATATTTGCTCCACATGACCCTGAAGAAGTAAATATGAGCCTTCGATATGCCTCTTCATCGTGGGAATACCTATTAGGTAATGATCACCTAGGAAGATGTATATTATCCAGAATCATTTATGGCATTCGTCCTAGTGTTTTATGGGTGTTAGTTGCATTATTCATATCTGTTTTGATTGGGTCTGTTTTAGGATTTCTAGCGGGCTACTTTAGAGGAAAAGTAGATGCCTCTATTATGAGAATTTGTGACACGATGCTATCTTTTCCAGGATATGTTATGGCATTAGCTGTTGTTGGAATTTTAGGTGTGGGTCTTGAAAATATATTGATTGCGTTTATCTTAATTAAATGGGCATGGTTTGCTCGAATAATCAGAACGTCTGCTATGCAGTATGCTGAACTAGAATATGTGAAATTTGCCAAAGCATCTGGTATAAGTGACATAAAAATTATTTATAAGCACATTGTTCCTGTTACATTTTCTGATATCGCAGTTATTTCGAGCAGCTCACTTGGTTCGATGATTTTGCAAATATCAGGGTTTTCATTCCTAGGGTTAGGAATTCAAGCCCCAAATGCTGAATGGGGAATGATGTTAAGTGAGGCAAGGGAAGTAATGTTTACAAGACCAGAATTAATGTTAGCTCCTGGTCTAGCCATTATTATGGTAGTATCGGCATTTAATTTTTTCTCTGATGCACTTCAAGTTTCCTTAGACCCTAAATTAATTACCTCTAAAAATAAGCTTCAAGAAGATTTAACAATCTCTAAAATTAAGCTTCAAAAGAGGTGGCAAAATAATCTATGAATATATTAGAAGTTAAAAATCTGAGAATATGGGATAGTAACACCGGTAAAGTGATTATCTATAATAGTTCATTCCATTTAAAGCAAGGAAGCTGTCTGGCAATTGTAGGAGAAAGCGGAAGCGGTAAGTCTATGACTTGTAGGTCAATAATGCGATTAAATAAATCCTGGCTTCACCAATCAGGAGACATTTTATTTAAAGGCGAAAACTTAAACGATCTTTCCGAAAAAGAGATGAGAAAGAAAAGGGGAAGAAACCTTTGCATGATTCTACAAAATGGGATGAGTGCATTTGACCCTTCCTGTGTAATTGGTGTTCATTTAAAGGAAACGCTTGTTGAACATTTCGGTTGGAGTAATAAAGAAATGGAAGAAAAAATGAAAAATGCTATGGAAAGTGTCATGCTGAAAAATCCGATAGAGATTATGAATAAGTATCCACACCAGCTATCGGGTGGAATGTTGCAGCGAATAATGATTGCGTTAGCATTAGTATTAGAACCTGACATTATTATTGCTGATGAACCAACAACAGCTTTAGATACTATTTCACAATTTGAAGTCGTTGAACAATTTATAAAACTACGGGAAAGAATGGGCTGCTCGATGATCTTTGTTTCTCATGACTTGGGAGTTGTAAGGGCAATTGCTGATGAAGTTCTGGTCATGAAGGATGGAGATATTATTGAAAGAGAAAAATCAAAAACTATATTTTCAGAACCGGAACATGAATATACCAAATATTTAGTATCTACTAGACTAGCATTGAGTAATCATTTTAAGAAAATAATGGGGAGAGCTTAAAATTGCTGAAAGTTGATAGTGTGGAGAAGTCTTATAAAAGTGGTGGACTCTTTTCAAATAAAAGACAAAAGATTTTGAACAATATTAGTTTTGAATGTGGGAGTGGCGAATGTCTCGGTATTATCGGAGAAAGTGGAAGCGGAAAATCCACATTAGGTCGTTTACTAATAGGAATTGAAAAGCCTGATCGTGGAACAGTTTTATTTCAGGGTGAAAATGTAGGGGATAGAAAAGTGAGATCGGGTAACATTAGCGCTGTTTTTCAAGACTATAAATCTTCCATTAACCCATTTTTTACAGTTGAGGAAGCCATTATGGAGCCATTAAAAAATAAGAGCAAGGTCAAAAAAGAAATTCAAAACAGGATTGATAATCTATTAAATCAAGTTGGGTTAAATCCGTCCTATAGAAAAAGATATCCTCATGAATTATCAGGGGGAGAGGTACAAAGGGTATGTATTGCAAGGGCCATTTCCACAGAACCAAAATGTATTTTATTAGATGAAGCAATCAGTTCTTTAGATGTATCTGTTCAAATACAAGTGCTTGAATTACTTAAGGAATTAAAAAACCTCTATAATATGAGCTATGTATTTATTACTCATGATATTCAGGCCGCCGCCTATATTTGCGACAGGGTCATTATTTTTAGAAATGGTCAAATTGAAGAAGTAATTAAAATCGAACATTTAAAAAACGTTCAGTCAGATTATGCTAGAAAATTATTGGACAAATTAATAACTTTTTAGATTATTTTCGAACTAGGAGGAGAAAAAATTGTGAGTGGAGCTATGTCTTGGCCGTTTCTGCGTTTATATCTGTTGGTTCTTCTTTATTTTAGTGCCAATGCCATTCTAAATGTTATTATCCCCTTACAAGGGGAATCATTAGGAGCCAGCAATACAACTATCGGCTTGATTATAGGGGCGTATTTGTTTACAACCATGTTCTTTCGTCCGTGGGCAGGTCAAATCATTCAAAAGCATGGACCGATAAAAGTGTTGCGCATTATTCTTATAGTCAATGGTTTTGCTTTAATATTATATACGATTACTGGGTTAGGCGGCTATCTAGTTGCCCGTATGTTACAAGGGGTGTCGACAGCTTTTTTTTCCATGGCATTGCAGATAGGCATTATTGATGCACTACCAGAGAAGGATCGCTCTCAGGGCATCTCACTTTATTCTTTATTCTCTTATATACCAGGTATTATTGGACCCATACTGGCATTAGGAATTTGGCAAGGAGGTATGGATTATTTTACAGTAGTGATGATAGCAATTGCCATCACTACAGGGGTGTTTGGCTATAGTGCCAAAATGGAAAAAGGAAAGGATCAACCTGTTTCAGTTAATAATGAGCAGGGAGTAAGTATGTTTAAGGCATTTAGTCAGTTGGTACAAAATCCGTTTTTGTTTAAATGCAGCGTATTGATGCTAGTTACCTCCATTGTATTTGGAGCGATTACAACCTTTATACCACTGTACGCTATGCAATTAAAAAACGGCAATGCTGGAATTTATCTCATGCTTCAGGCTGGTACCGTTGTCTTTGCTCGTTTTGCTTTAAGGAAAAGGATTCCTTCTGACGGTAAGTGGCATTCATCTTTTATCATGGGGGCTATGCTTCTTTTAGCAATAGCGGCGCAATGTGTAAGCGTTTCTATAACGGGTGGGGCGTTCTTTTTATATGCAGGTGCGATTTTAATGGGGATAGCTCAGGCAATTATCTATCCAACGTTAACAACGTATTTAACCTTTGTATTGCCTAAGGTAAATCGAAATGTGTTACTTGGTTTATTTATTGCTATGGCTGATTTAGGTGTTTCGCTAGGTGGTGTCATTATGGGTCCGATAGCTGATTTTTCCTCATACTCATTTATGTATATGATTTGTGCTATCCTAGGTGTGACGATGATCATTTTTGCATATGATCGACGAAAAATATTTGTTGGGTAAATATAAAGGAGTCTTTCAAAAGTTTCATATATGACTATTGGAAGGGTTTGTTGAATTTAATATTTTACTCTTATAGAGGATAATCTTTTTATAGGATTCTTTTTCTTTTTAATGGCTAATTAATTATGTATGAGATACGCTTAAATTAAGAAAGAATGTAAGTTGGCATATTGTGAATTAAAATCAAAATGATCAATCTTTTTTATAAAAAATAACTCATCTATAGAAAAAGCTCGTTTTGATCAAACTCTAATCAAAACGAGTATTTTTGTTTGCAGCTAAATCAGCGTTTACGGAAATTTTTAAAACAAACTTTATTCCAAACCAACACCCATACTATAACCAATCAATTGCCTGATAAGCTTCGTGAGAAGTTTTCTAAAGGAATGCTTTTGAATCTCTTATACTTCAATAGGAATGAACTTATCTGTAAAAGGCATGAAAGGATTCCTTAGACAGCCAGTCATTATTAAACCTTGAAACCTGGGCATTGGTTATCCTTTTGCGATTATGATTGTTGAATACACTTTTTTTAAAAAATTCACAACTTAATCATAAGAAAAGAATCCGTTTTGATTATTTTTTTTCAAAATGGATTCTTAGTATTGGCTATCAAGGGATGTATTTGTTTTTTGTTAAGGTTAGTAGCATGTATCTGAATTAAAAAGATAGAAAAAGAATTCAATTACCAGTACTGGCGGAATGTGTGTTCAAATCGTAATTATTCCAATTTACAAATCGTAATAATTACGATATACTACAAATGCTAAAAAAGAGTGAATATATATCGGAGGGTAATTTCATGAAAAAGTTTAACAGAATGGTAGCTCCTGTATTTGCAATCCCACTTATGCTTGTCGGATGTCAACAAGGGGATGGTAATGAGAGGACGGAAAATCAAATAAAGAAGGATACTGATAAGATTCAAATAGTCACTACTTTTTATCCAATGTATGAGTTTACAAAAAATATTGTTGGCGATCTTGCTGAGGTAGAATTATTAATTCCTTCTTCCATAGAGCCTCATGATTGGGAACCTTCACCAAAGGATGTAGGTAATGTACAAAATGCAGACTTATTCGTCTATGACAGTGAGTATATGGAGACATGGGTACCAGATATCGAAGAGAGTTTAGGTTCTAAAAAGTCTACTTTTGTTAAAGCGAGCGAAGGAATCACTTTAATGGAAGGTGAAGAGCATGAACATGCAGAGGAAGAAGAGCAAGCACATAGTCATGAAAAGGATCCACACGTTTGGTTAAGCCCTGCACTTGCACAAAAAGAAGTTGAGAATATTAAGGATGCATTAATAAAGGTTGATCCAAATCATAAGGAAGAGTTTGAAAAAAATAGTGTGGCTTATATAGAAGAACTAAAGGATCTAGATAAAGAATTTAGATCTACACTTGCAGATGTTCCAAGTAAAGAAATTATTACTCAACATGCAGCTTTTGGATACTTAGCGAATGAATATGGTCTTAAACAAGTAGCAATTGCCGGCTTGTCTACTGAAAACGAACCAAGTCCTGCTAAGCTTGCAGAATTGAAGAAATTTGCATTAGCCCATAATATAAAAACTATTTTCTTTGAAGAAGTAGCATCCCCAAAAGTAGCAAAAACTCTAGCAGATGAAATAGGGGCTGAAACTCAAGTACTTAATACCTTGGAAGGATTAAGTGAAGAAAATCAGAAAAAAGGCGCTGATTATATCCAAGTAATGCAAGATAATTTAGATAAACTAAAGGGTGCATTAAGTAAATAGTTTATGAAATAAAAGCGTGATAAATGACATAGTTACGCTTTTTATTTTTTTGTAAAACTGGAAAGGAGTGACATGATTGAATCTTGTAGAAGTAAAAGCAATTAAATTTGGGTATGGCCATACTCCAGCACTAGACGATATTTCCTTTCAAATAAATAGTAGTGAATTCATTGGGGTTACAGGACCTAACGGTGCCTCTAAGTCGACTCTGCTGCGATTGTTGCTAGGCTTATTAAAGCCTTGGAGCGGAGAGATAAAAATAAGTAAAATTAATGAAAAAGGACTACCGTTAAAAATTGGATATGTACCTCAACAAATAGCTTCATTTAATGTTGGTTTTCCAAGTACTGTTATAGAGTTGGTCCGTTCCGGGAGATTTCATAAAGGAAAATGGTTTGCTAGATTGACTGCTCTTGACGAGAAGGTTGTTCAAAATGCTTTGGAAATGGTTGGGATGTGGGAATTTAGGAACCATAAAATCGGAGCATTATCTGGTGGTCAAAAACAAAAAATCTGTATAGCACGTGCTTTAGCAGCTGAACCAGACTTTCTTGTACTTGATGAACCAACAACCGGGATGGATTTTGAAAGTAGAAAAAATTTTTATGAATTTATGAGCCATCGAGTTAAGGAGCACAACTGTACGGTCTTGATGGTAACCCATGATCAAGAAGATGTAAAACCTTTTCTTGATAAAATCATTCATCTTGAGAAGGGAGAACGAGATACATGGAAATGTTTGACCTTGAATTCATGCGAAGGGCATTTTGGGCAGGAGGATTAATTGCCATCATTGCCCCAATATTGGGAGTCTTTCTCGTATTAAGGAGACAAGCGTTAATGGCTGATACCCTCTCACACATTTCCCTAGCTGGAGTAGCTGTCGGTTATTTCATTCATACTGATTTAACGCTTTCAAGCTTTCTTGTTGTTATTATTGGTGCCGTCGCAGTAGAGTATATGCGCAGAGCTTACCATTCTTATTCTGAGGTTTCCATTGCCATATTAATGGCTGCTGGTTTATCTCTTGCCCTCTTTTTAATGAGTATTAGTGCTGGTGGCATGACAACTAATGTGGAGCAATATTTATTTGGTTCCATTGTAACTATCAGTGATCGGCAAGTATATACCATGCTGATTATAACCCTAATAGTTCTCCTGTATTTTTGGATATTAAAAAGGCCGCTATTTTTGTTAACATTTGATGAAGATACTGCATTTGCTAGTGGGATTAATACACATATTCTGTCACTCTCATTCAGTATTTTAACTGGACTAGTAATAGCGGTCATTATCCCTACAATTGGTGTACTGTTAGTATCAGCCCTGCTGGTCTTACCCGCTGCCTTTTCAATAAGGATAGCAAAAGGTTTCAAATGGGTAATTATAACCGCGATAATTACTGCTTTTTTCGGCATCATCACCGGTTTAAGTACATCTTATTATTTGGGAACTCCTCCAGGAGCAACTATTACGTTGCTTCTTGTGGTCATCTTATTACTGGGATTTGTTTTTCAAAAGATTTACTTTTTAAAAAGAAAAGGTCATTGATATGTACTAAAATGTTTTTTTGTTAACTTAGGGAAACCGTAAATCTTTCTGAGAGAAGAAGTGCCAATAATCATCTTACAGTGATAAAATGCGCTCCTTCTCTATAGAAAAATAAATAATTTTATTTATTCACATTCCAATATTTTAAATCATTTCAATATCTATTGTATTTGTCAGCAGTATCGTGTACATCGAAATTAACTATTTTTTACGTACTAATTAAAGAGTTTATGAAAAAAATAAAGAAATATACTTCTTTGATTTTCTAATGAAAATATGATTTAATTTAAATCGAAATGATTACGATTTTAAGCGAATATAAAAATTAAAGATTATTTAAGACATATGTTTGGGGAGGATTATTTAACTTTAATTTCTTAAAAAGAGATTATTCAATAAGGAAAGGAGTTTATAATGATGAACTTACAATATGAAATAAATTCTGTTTTAACTAGAACGGGTTATAAGATGACGAATAAAAGAAAACTATTAATTAAATTGATAAGTAACAGAAACAGTGAATTTATTTCTGCCAGAATTCTTCATAAAGAGGCTAAATTAAAAATCCCTGGTATCAGTTTAGATACGGTTTACAGAACATTGTTTTTGTTGGAAAAAAAAGGATTTATAGAGAAGAAAGGTATGTGGGAAAGAGAATGTAAATATCAATTAGTGTCTGAAAATACGAGGAGTATGATAAAATGCTTGAATTGTGGGAAAAGTGAATCTCTGGATAAAGATTACTGTCCTATAGATTTCTCAAAGGTTTCCTTTAATAATCGATTTAAATTACAAAGGTTTGAGTTTTATGGGTACTGTTACGATTGTTTAGAGAAATAGGTAGTAAATCACGTTACATCAAGGGTATTGAATTATAGATATACAATAGTTAATTAAAAATAGTGTCCTAATCACTCACATAACATAAACAAGTTCAACTTCGAACTGTAATAGTAGGTTATGTCTAGAGATTGTCTCTAAACTTTATATTATAAATCGTAATTGTTTCGATTTATGTTGTGAAAAAGAACAAGGAAAAATGGAAAATAGGATTCATAATAAACGAGATTCATTTAGCAGTAGTAATAAGCTTTTTATAAAAGGAGGAATATACATGATTACGATTATAGGAGGAGGCCCAGCAGGGATTGGTATGGGTGTTCTATTAAAGCAGAATGGAATAGATGATTTTATTATTTTAGAGAGGGATCAAGTTGGTTCAACATTCTTTCAATGGCCTGAAGAAACAAGGTTTATCACACCATCTTTTACTGCTCATGGTTTTAGTTATTTAGATTTAAACGCGATTTTACCTGATACGTCACCTGCATATACTTTTGGAAAAGAACACTTATCAGGGGAGGAATATGGCGAATATTTATGTATGATTGCTGAACACTACAAGTTGCCAGTTAGTGAAAATACACAAGTACATAAAGTAGAAAAAAGGGAAGAAAAGTATTGGGTACAAATAAGCGAGAAGGGTGATGGTTTTTTCTCAGATTCAGTTATTATTGCTTGTGGCGAATTCCAATTTCCAAAACGTCCTTTTAAATATGGTATACATTACGGCGATGTTACCTCATGGAAAGAAATTGAAGGGGATAGAATCATTATTGGTGGTGGTGAGAGCGCAGCGGATGCGGCCTATCACTTAAATAAAGAAGGGAGAAAAGTGGATGTATATTACTCTGCGAAACAGTGGTTTGATATTGAGGTAGATCCTAGTAGGACCTTATCACCATTTACAAGAGAAAGGCTTGAATCAACAAATGCGCTTAATGGAATCTTTGAACATCCAATGAGTAGAGCAATCTCCGTCGAAAAGGACGATGAAAAAGACATGTTTCTCATTCAATTCGAGAATGGAGATGTTGTAGAAACTAAATGGGAACCAATTATCTGTACTGGTTTTGGGAGCGGTGCGAAGCAATTCAAGGAGTTATTTGAATGGAACGAAGAAGGACTACCAATCTTAACTGAAAAGGATGAGTCCACGCAAGCCCCTTCAGTATATTTGATTGGACCGAATGTAAGACAAAGTAATACAATTTTTTGTTTTATTTATAAATTCCGCCAAAGGTTTGCCATTATTGCTGAGGATATCTTTTTCCATCATAATCTTCCTCGCAATCAAGAGGTTTTTGAAATGTATAAGAAGTCTGCCATGTACCTTGATGACTTATCTTGTTGTGAGAAAGGGTGCGCCTGTTAGGAGATTAATATGAAAATTGTATTATTGGGTTTAGAATCATCAGGAAAAACTACGCTACTCAAAGGATTATTACCAAAAAAATTCCCTACTCAGGGATCTAATGTTAAAGGATCTACCTCTACAATACTAGAAGTGAATGAAAATCAGACCCGGTATATGGATACACCTGGAATCCGTATAGGAAGTGAATTAGTCTCAAGTCAATATACAAGAAAAATGATAAAATCTGCAGATCAATATTGGTTTATAGTTAGAGGCACCCACTTTAAAGAGGAGATTGAAGTCTTAACAGAAGTTTTCCCTTTTGAAGATAAGCCGATTGCTGTCATAGTTAGCTTTGAAGATAAAATGGATCAAGAATCACTAAATGAATTAAATGATTTTAAAGAAAAAAACAAATTCCCTTTATTTATAATGGACACACGAAGAGTTGATTCAAGAGTTGGGGATAAAATACGTGAGTTAGCAAGATCAGTTACTTTTGCAGAAAGTGTGGCAATTAATAATTTACGTATAAAAAAAATAAAGGACTTAAAATCACTGTTCCAAGTGCGAATCTTAGGGCCATATGTGGCTCTTATAACTTTACTAGTTATCTATTCACTCCCAATCTTTTTAGCCTACCAGTTTTCAAAAAGAGTAGAGGGCATTGTAGAATCAACTATTGTTAATTCTCTTATTAGATGGAGTGGAGGGGCTCCTGAAACCTTAAAAACTGTTCTCTTTGGAGATTTTGGACTACTATCATTGGGAATCTACTCCTTCATTTGGGCTTTTCCGGTAGTGATTTTATTCGGGTTAGCTATTGCGATTACAGAAGAAAGTGGATTAAAGGATCAAATTACAGATGCACTTGATCCACTTATGAGAAAAGTTGGTTTAACCGGACAAGATCTTGTTCCTATCATTAACGGTTTTGGATGCAATGTTGTTGCAATACAATCTAGTCGAAGTTGCAACATTTGTACTAGGAAGAACTGCATATCAGTTATTTCCTTTGGCTCTGCCTGTAGCTATCAGCTAGGAGCGTCTCTATCTGTCTTTGGTGCTTCAGGACATATCTTTCTTATTATCCCGTATATATTCATCTTGATATTAATATCACTTATTCACGGGAAAATTTGGAATAAAAAAACATTGGTTCCAATGTTTAAAAAAAGAGAGACTTTCTTGCAATGGCCTTCCGGACAAACTTTATCCTATAGACTAAAGCCTGTTTTAAGTCAATTTCTTGTCCAAGCTATGCCAATTTTTTTAATTATTTGCCTGGTTGCTTCATTATTTGATTTTCTGGGATGGATGGAAATTTTAAAGGAGTTTATCGCACCCTTATTGGTTGTTATTGGCTTATCTACTGATATAGCCCCTGCATTTGTTGCAAGTTTATTCCGTAAGGACGGAATATTATTATTGAATGAAGGTTCCGGAATTATGGCAGAACAAATAGCAGTAGGAGAACTATTTATTGCGGTTTTCCTCTGTAGTACATTTACTGCCTGTTTAGTAACCTTAGTAAAAATAATGAAAGAACTTTCTTTTAAAGAGGCATTCTTATTAGCTGGAAAACAGATGATAACAAGTATTTTAAGCGTTATTTTGTTTTCCATTCTTTTATCGTTGTATAATTAAGTTTCTCACTTACTATCATAAATAGGGAACCAATGATGTAGTTAGTACAATGGCAAAAACTTTGGTCAGAAAAATGCGAAATTAAGTAGAATTAATAAGGATTTAGAACACTAAAGAAAGAGATGCAAAAATTTATTTATAAAAAAAACTTGTAAATAGTAATCGTTCCGATTTATAATAGTGTAGCTATTAACCATAGCGGGAGAGAAAAAGCAAACCTTAATAATAAAGTATAGCTGTGTATTATTACATATTAAATCGTAATAGTTTCGATTTGTATGCGTGATTATATTCAATTAATGATTAGGGTGCTTTTTGAAAGGAGTGAAAATGTGGGTTCGAAAAGAATTCCAGTTACAGTACTAAGTGGTTATCTTGGTTCAGGAAAGACCACACTGCTAAATCACATTTTAACTAATCGGGATAATCTTAAAGTAGCTGTTATTGTCAATGATATGAGTGAAGTAAATATTGATGCTACCTTGGTGAAAAAAGGGGGATTTTCTAAAACTAACGAGAAACTGGTAGAAATGCAAAATGGCTGTATATGCTGTACGCTTAGAGAAGATTTACTGATTGAAGTGGAAAAGCTTGCACAGCTAGGAGATATTGATTATATCGTTATAGAATCAAGTGGAATAAGTGAACCAATACCAGTAGCTCAGACCTTCACCTATGTTGATGAAAATTTGGGAATAGATTTGTCTAGATTATGTAAGCTGGATACTATGGTCACAGTTTTAGATGCTAATCGTTTTTGGCATGATTACGCATCCGGAGAAACTCTATTGGATCGTAAGCAGGCAGTTGATGAAAATGATGAGAGGGAAATAGCCGATTTATTAATTGATCAAATTGAATTTGCTAATGTGATTGTACTGAACAAAGTCGATTTAGTATCGTCAACAAATGTTCAAGAACTAAAATCAGTTTTACAAAAATTCAATCCAGAGGCCCGTATTATTGAGAGTGAATATTCACGTGTACCACTTACTCAAGTTCTAAACACAGGACTTTTTGATTTTGAGACTTCCAGTCAGGGGGCAGGGTGGCTTAAAGAATTAAATGAAGAGCATGTTCCAGAAACAGAAGAGTATGGTATAGCATCATTTGTATATCGCCGCAATAAGCCATTCCACCCAGAAAGGCTAATGAATTGGATACATAATTGGCCAGTAGAGGTGGTACGCTCTAAAGGATTTCTTTGGTTAGCTACACGAAACGACATTTCCGGACTTCTCTCGCAAGCTGGACCTTCTCTAACTATTCAGGCAGCAGGAAATTGGATAGTGAGTTATCCCGAAGAAGAGCGAATGCAAATTTTAAAAGATGAACCAGAACTCTTGGATAATTGGGACGAAACATTTGGTGACCGAATAATCGAATTGGTTATGATTGGAATTAATATGAATCAAAAAGAAATTGAAGAAACTTTGGACGAATGCTTACTTACGGAAGCAGAAATGAATCAAGATTGGTCGGAATTTAAAGACCCACTACCTTCTTTTTAACAAATATGAGTAAATTTAAAACAATGTAGGAGGAAAAAAGATGAGAATTAATATTACGTTAGCATGTACGGAAACTGGAGATCGCAATTATATTACTACAAAGAATAAACGAAATAACCCGGATAGAATTGAACTAATGAAATATTGTCCACGATTAAAAAAACGTACGTTACACAGAGAAACCAAATAAAGCATTAAGAGAATAAATTAAATAAACAAAAGCATTTATAATAAAACGTAATCATTTCGATTTGAAAAAGGAGAATTATTATGGCGAAAAAATCAAAAGTTGTTAAAGAACAAAAAAGGCAGGAGATGGTGATGAAATATGCAGCCATTCGTGCAGAGTTAAAAGAAAAAGGTGATTTTGAAGCACTAGGAAAACTTCCTAGAGATTCTTCACCTACACGGCTTAAGAACAGATGTGAAGTAACTGGAAGGCCAAGGGGATATCTAAGAAAGTTCAAAATGTCTAGGATTGCTTTTAGAGAGTATGCTCACAAAGGTCAAATACCGGGTGTGAAAAAAGCTAGTTGGTAAAATATTCAATCCACCAACTACCAGATGTTAAAATCTGGTAGTTGGTGTTTTTATGGAAATATTAAGGGGTGAATATATGGAGCGGATTAATCCTATCTTAATGGAATTTTTACTTCGAAGTGTTATCAAGAAATTACCTGATATACACAGAGAAGTTTACCAGTATATTGAGAGTATGGAATATCAATTAGAGGAAGTTTCTGTGGATGAAAAACAATTTCTTCAGTTAATGATTGAGAAATCTCCATTTAAAGCTGCAGCAGACCACTTCTCTCTCCATATCTCTACAATAAAGGAAATAATGGATGAGGCACAAATGGAAATAGATAAATCTATAGATGAACGGTGTAATCGAATTAAATGGATTGATTATACCGATAAATTTAAGCAATCCGATAAAACTACCCAGCGAGCATTTATCTTCTTATCTTAACCTTAAAGCCATCTGTGCAAAAGATAACTGAACCATTCTAATTTAAGTATTGAGTTATTTTCCAATGATACTTCATTAATTTCCTTTTGAGATAAGGGAAAAAGACTAATCTGGTGACTAGTTCAATAGCATTATGTATGGCCCCATTTACCCTCACAATTAAGATTCGATGCATGCTATAAACTAGGTATATTGATGAGAAATAACAAATGGAGAGAATTTTCATACAAGGATTGCGTCTTTCTTACAGTAAGTAATTATGATATTGATTATACATAAGGAGGTAGTTATGTTTAAGTGGATTATTATTGGAGGCGGCATACAGGGAACCACATTAGCCACATTTTTATTAAAGACTGGCAAGGTAACCATTAATGAGTTAGCTATTATTGATAAAAATGCTAGGCCTTTGGAAAAGTGGAAAAAACGAGCTGATATCATATCTATGCCGTACCTACGGTCACCGGTTGTACACCACATCGATGTTAAACCAGATAGTTTAAAAAGCTACGTGAAAAGAAACAAAAATGATTGGCCTACAGCTCTGTACGGATATTATAAACGTCCTTCACTTGATGCTTTCAATGAACACTGTAATCTGCTTATGGAAGAAGTAGCAATAAAAAAAGCCTGGATACAAGGAGAAGCATTAACCCTTGAAAAGACAGATGATCGTTGGTCTGTTTCCTTAACTAATGGGCAGAAGGTATATGGAAAAAATCTTGTCTTAGCTTTGGGGATAGGTGATCAACTTATGTGGCCTGAATGGGCAAGAGATTTGAAGAAAAGAAACCCAGATAAGGTATTACATATTTTCGATGATAAAGCATTGGATTTCACCTCAATTATTGTACCTATTGCTATCATAGGTGGTGGTATTACAGCAGCACATCTAGCTGTAAAAATGTCAAACCATTTTCCTGCTGAAGTTACAATAATAAAAAGGCACCCCTTTCGAATCCATACCTTTGATAGTGACCCAGCGTGGCTTGGACCAAAGAATCAGATGGGTTATCGAAAAATAACGGACTACCGAATGCGAAGAGAACAAATCAAAAACGCCAGACATAGAGGGTCACTTCCGCAAGATTTATATGCAACCTTAAAAAATAGAATAAGAAAAGGAACAATCCATGTATCCGATCATGAAGTGATGGCGATAAAAGCAGAAGATAAATGGGTGCACTTATCCGACGATAAAAATAATAAAATCGGAACCTTTGGAATGGTAATATTAGCTACTGGTTTTGAATCTTCTTTACCTGGTAAATCTCTAATACAACCTATTATAGAAAAATATCATTTAAGGTGTGCAGAATGCGGTTATCCTATTGTTTCAAAAAATTTACAATGGGGAGAAAACTTATATGTGACAGGTGCATTAGCAGAACTTGAAATGGGTCCTATAGCACGTAATATTTCTGGTGCACGTCAAGCTGCAAGTTTAATCGTAAATTCTTTATAATATAAATGGTAATGATTACTATTTATTAGATGGTGAGGGAAATAAAATGAAAAAAATTCCGGTGACCGTATTAAGTGGTTATCTAGGGGCTGGAAAGACAACTTTACTGAATCATATTTTAAAAAATAGCCTAGGATTAAAAGTAGCAGTGATAGTAAATGACATGAGTGAAATAAATATTGATAGCGAACTGGTCAAACAAGGTGGCCATGTTTCACGGGTAGAAGAGAGGCTTGTTGAATTGTCCAACGGCTGCATTTGCTGTACATTACGTGAAGACTTGCTTCAAGAGGTAGAAAAGTTGGCTAGAGCAGGAGATATTGACTATATTCTCATAGAATCAACGGGGATTAGCGAGCCTATTCCCGTGGCACAAACATTTTCATATATAGATGAGAATATGGGTATCGATTTAACTGAATATTGCCGATTGGATACTATGGTTACGGTTGTAGATGCGAATCGATTCTGGCATGATTTTCATTCAGGGGATTCCTTACTGGATAGAAAGGAAGCAGTAGGTGAGAGTGATGATAGAAATATTGCTGATTTATTGATAGATCAAATTGAATTTTGCGATGTACTCATTCTTAATAAATGTGATTTGATAGAGGATGAAAACTTAAATCAATTAGAGAATGTATTACGTAAATTACAACCTGATGCTAAGCTGATCCGTACAGAAAATAGCCAGGTAGATACAAAACACATTTTGGATACAAGACTGTTTGATTTTGATAAAGCAAGCGCCTCAGCAGGTTGGCTTCAAGAATTAAATGAAGGGCATGCTGCACATACACCCGAGACCGAAGAATATGGAATATCATCGTTTGTTTATGCAAGAAGATTGCCTTTTAATTCAGAGAAATTTTCAAATTGGATACATTCAATGCCTAAAGAAATCGTACGAGCTAAAGGGATTGCATGGTGTGCGACCAGAAATAATGTAGCTTTGCTATTTTCACAAGCAGGGCCATCAGTGACACTTGAGCCATTGTCTTATTGGGTTGCATCTCTATCGGAACTACAACAAGAGGAGATATTTAAAAATGAACCACAAATCCTTAAGGAATGGGATATTGAGTATGGAGATCGTCATACTAAGCTAGTCTTCATTGGGATGGATATCAACACAAGTAAACTCACAAAAGAATTGGATGCGTGCTTGTTAACGGTAAGTGAGTTAGAAAGCAACTGGGCAGGGCTTCCAGACCCATTTACTTGGAATGTATAAGATAAATCTTTTTATGAATAGGTAAGATTATATGATAAGTATTCAATTTTGCGGAAATAAGTTTATTTAAAATGAGCAAACATGAAAACCTGGTAAAAAGGAAAACAAAAGATTGCATCAAATAAAGACATATTATTACTAACATAATTTTAAAGTAACATGTTTATTAAGGAGTAGTTAAAATGGCACAAGTAGAGGTAGTTATCATAAGTGGATTTCTCGGAAGTGGAAAAACTACTTTGTTGCAGAATCTATTAATGGATGAAAAAGGTAGCGGAAGAAAAGTGGCAGTTTTAATGAATGAATTGGGCGAGAAATCCGTTGATTCAGACATAATTGGTGACAAGGTTCCTCTACAGGAATTGTTGAATGGATGCATCTGTTGCACGGCTAAAGATGAATTGGAAATCTCTTTATTAACATTATTCCATATGCATCAACCTGATGTAATATACATAGAGGCATCTGGTGTGGCCCATCCTATTGAAATCCTGGATGCTTGTCTGTCTCCTGTCATTGCTGACCGTATATCCATACGCTCAATCATAACAACGGTTGATGCAGACAGATGGTTACAAAGGAGCAGAAATAGTCCTCAACTGAATCGCTTATATGAAGAACAAGTAAAACATGGAGATACCTTGATCATCAATAAAACCATTCGGTTAAGTAAAAAAGAATTACAGCAAATTAAAGCTGATTTAAAATCAATAAATCCAGGTGCAACTCTTCATATAACTAATTTTTCGAACATATCATTATCAGGTATTCCTTATTCCAATCGTAATTCCATTTGTGAATTTGAGAAGTTGAATGTTCATCAACGTTTGCATATCCAATCATTAACATATACCTTTACGAATGAAATTAAAAAAACAGATTTTGAAAATTGGTTAATGAAACTTCCTGATACAATTCACCGAATAAAAGGCTTTGTTCGATTCGAGGAAGAAAAAGGGAAAGTTAATCTATTCCAATATACATACGGGGTACCTTCTTATTATCCACAAGATATTGCTTTTAAAAATCATTTCGTTGTTATTGGAGAAAATTTAGACAGTAGGGAAGTTTACTCTCAATTAAAAGATCTCGAAAATAAATATTAATAAGACGTGAACTTAAAAAACTTCTATATTAAGATATGAGCTGCCATAAAGTAGAATCACCAACTATGTGAAAAATCTGCTCATTTACAATATTGGAAGCCTGTTTTACGTTTTAATGTGGATCTTTTTAGGCGTGGACTATATTTCATCAGTACTAATCCGTCCGGGTTGTTTCTCTTGTTTTTTGACGTAATGAAATTACGGTCTCCTGTTTTAGTACATGTTAATTTTTACTATCCTCCTAATAATCCTTTACATTACTCTAAAATTGTTTTAAGATTTAAAACGTAATAATTCCGATTTAAAAATAGAAACCTTCTATGCTGGAGTGGGGATTGAAGGTTTTGCAGAAAAAGCAGCTGAAAACTTGAAAAAGGAAAACGTAAGTATTTTAAAAGCAGCAGAAGGAATTGAGCTCATAGACTCAACTCATTCTGACGAACATGAACATGAACATGAGGGCGAATAAACATACTCTGACGAACTTGAACACGAAAGCGAGGAAACACATTCTGATGATCACGAAGGCGGGGAAGGGGCAACTGAAGATCATGTGCATGAAGACGATGGCCATGACCACGGAGATTTGGATCCCCATGTATGGTTAGATCCTGTTTTTGCCATTGACCTTGCTAACAATATTAAAAATTCGTTAAGTGATATAATGCCAGAACATGCTTCGAGTTTGAATCTAATTTTCTTCAATTAAAAAGCCATTTAGAAAAACTAAATCAAGATTTTAAATCAACCGTCGACAACTCCAAAACGAATTAGTATCTCATGCAGCATATGGATATTGGGAAAGAGGTTTATCTCCTTCACAGGAGCCTTCTCAGAAAGAATTACAAGAAATCGTTCAGGAATCAACAGAACATGGCGTCCATTATGTGATTTTCGAGCAGAATCTAACTCCAAAAGTTGCAGAGATGATTCAAAATGAAATCGAACGAAGTCTCTTACTCTTCATAATCTAGAAGCGATAACAGAGGAGAATAGAAAACAAGATGATGATTATTTTAGCATCATGAGAAAAAATCTAGAAACCATTCAGATAGCATTAAATGAATAAAATCAAACATAGTATAGAGAAAAAATATTAAACATAGCTAGAATCTAAAACTTTCATAACCCTTCCATCTTTTTGTGGCGGGGCTTTCTTTACTATTAGTCATGTGAATTTAATTGTTAAAGTTTGCTATATATTATTAAGTAAATCTTTCATTCATACTCTACAACTTTCTAATATATTTTATGGAAGAAGCACTACATTATATTTTAAGGGAGGTACCTATGATTCGGATTATTCGGAGTTATATGATAGATATAACCGGTATTATCATAATAGCGCTAGCTCTTTTCCTGTTTTCTTTCAGTTCTAGTATAAAAGATACCTTTGTTATTCCACCGTCATTGTTAAATTTAAATACTATTTTTCTAAGTATTTTAATAGAAGCCCTGCCCTTTGTTTTAATTGGGGTCCTCATCGCTGGAGTGATCCAAATCTTTGTTACTGAGGAACATATTCAAAGGTGGATACCAAAGAATACGGTTATGGCTGTAATCATGAGCTGTATTGTAGGAGCGCTGTTTCCTGCCTGTGAATGTGGAATCGTCCCCATTGTTCGACGTTTAGTTGTAAAAGGAGTACCTATTCATGCTGCGATGGGTTTTATGTTAACAGGCCCTCTTATCAACCCGATTGTTATTGCTTCTACATATATGGCATTTGGAAACGATTTTAAAATTGCTGGATTGCGTATGGGGTTAGGTTTTCTGGTGGCTATAATGGTTGCCTTTGCTGTCAGTTGGATTTTTAAAGGCAATCAATTTAAGCCTTCCATCATTTCAACCCATAATCACAGTAAAAATCAATCACTTTCCAAGCGTTTTTGGTCGATGCTCACACATTCAATTGATGAGTTTTTTGATATGGGGAAATACCTGGTTATGGGAGCTTTTTTAGCTGCTTTTGTACAAACCTATATGCCAGCAAAATCCTTGTTGGAGGCTGGAAACGGTCCGGCTTCTTCTTTATTTGTAATGATGGGATTGGCTTACGTTTTATCTCTATGTTCTGAAGCAGACGCGTTTATAGGAGCTTCCTTTAGCAGCATTTTTCCAGTTTCATCAATCCTTGGCTTCTTAATTTTCGGACCCATGATGGATTTCAAGAACACACTTATGATGCTGAGCGTTTTTCGATTTAAATTTGTTATGGTTTTGCTAGCATTGGTTGTTTCTATGGTGTTTATCACTTTAATGCTGATGCAGAGCTTTTTATAAGGAGGGGAAAATCATGCAAATCCAATTTCAGCAAGCTACTAGAGGTTTAATTTTACTAGCTTTTTCGGCCCTCATATTTAAGCTTCATTTCACCGGTGAAATTACAAAGTTCATTAACCCAAAATATGAAAGTTTAAGCCAAGTAGCTTCTGTAATATTTTTGATTTTGTTTTTTATTCAAATTACAAGGACATGGAAAGTAAAGAAAAGCAGCTATCATCATTGTGATCAGCACGACCATGACTGCGACCATAACCATGATCATGGAGATTCTTCTTTTAACACAAAAAAACTAATTTCGTATTTTATTATTGTGTTTCCATTACTAACTGGGTTTCTGCTTCCAGCCAAAGTACTCGATGCTTCTATTGCCAATAAGAAAGGGGCAATGCTGGCACTGTCAAACCAAAAACAAGCACCTAAAGAAGACAAAAATAAAGAAAACAGTAACCCTCCAGAAGAAATGGAAGAGAGTAACATAAATGGTCAGGCTAATCCCTCTATAGATGACAACCCTGTAGACCCAGCTCTTCTAGAAAACCAGCAGGAAGAAATCTCAGAGGAAGAATATAATCAACTGATACAACAGTTAGAACAAAACCAAAATATTGAGATGAATGACTATGTTTATGCAGCCTATTATGAAGAAATGAGTAAAGATATTAATAAGTTTAAAGGAAGAAAAATCGAATTAAAGGGCTTTGTTTATAAAGAAGATGGATTTGCTCAAAATCAGCTGGTGATTTCAAGATTTTTAATTACTCACTGTGTCGCAGATGCAAGTATTATTGGATTTCTTTCAGAGTTCCCAGAGGCTTCTTCCCTAGACAAGGATACATGGATCAAAGCAAATGGTGTAATAGAAATTACGACGTATAACGGGAAGAAGCTTCCTGTAATCAAAATTACTGATTGGGAAAAAATCAGTGAACCTAATGAGCCTTATCTCTATCCGATTAGTGTAAAAATATTATAAAACATTTGCAAAAAGAAGCTGATTTCATCAGCTTCTTTTAATTTTAATTAACTTTTATAGTTTATGCAACTTGTTCGTCAAATTGAAAGAAAACGACAATGTTCATTTAGGCTCTTAACTATACTACCATGATGGGAAAACATTTAAGAATCATGAAGGGGAACTTTAACATCTTATCTTTATCGAAAAGTGACATATAGGATATGGTAAATTTGAAGAATTTTCACAATAATTCATAAGTAGTAACCGAATAATTTTTTTAGTTAATTTACAATGTATTGTGGTTAAATAACCACTTTTCTTTTCTTTTTGTCTTTATATTCATTTTTGGTATACCCTTATAAAACAGTTTAGAGATCAAGGCTAATGGTTTATTTGCTGTTGCTCACTCTATGGAATTGATTATCGAAATAAAAAAGTTAAGTTACGTGAGTTAACAATTAAAAACGTAGTTTCAATGTTAGAGTCTAATAAATTTAATTTCAAATAAAAACTGGGGGTAAACCTTTTATAGGGTTTGCTCTCCTTTTTGTGAGCTGATTAACCTTACGGGTAACCCCATAACGGGCATTTGTTTGGACTGACTTCAGGCTGGCATATCGTTCATTCATGGTAATTCCATATAAACCAACCTTTTATCAGTTAATTTTTAAATGAGGTAATTAAATCTGCTGCCAAAAGATTAGAGCCACTTACTCCTTTCAAATATTTTAAACTTCCTTCACTTGACCAATCAATGTTTTGAATATTGGTTAAACTCTTAGAAATTTCAGTATTGTTCAATTGATTAGATGAAAAATTATAGTTCTCTGAAATAATTTGATTTCCAGCGATGGATAGAGCATTTAAACAAACTATATGAGTTAGTCTATATTTTTTATAGTCGCTCCATTGGTTAGGCAATATATTTTTTATTTCATTAAAGTAATAGAGTGAAATATATAAAATTTTTTCTTTGGGTAATTCAGCTAAATCTGACTTTCTCGTCAATAATTTTAAAAAATTATGGATGTTTTGTAGTGTGATATGCTTTTCTTTATTTCTCTTACCAATAAGAGTCCCGATGCTGTAAAAAGGGCTATCAGGATTAATAATAAGTTGGGTCGCAATCCAACTAAGATTATCGTTGTTTCTCTTCAAATATCTGCTTAATGAAGATCCAATTCCTTTAGCTTTTGTATTAATAATATCAAAAAATTTAATTTCTTCATCTAAACAGTGTAAAGCTAGGAAGGGCATATTTAACATCGCACTTGTTCTTTTGTATATACTCCGATTCCCCCTAATCTATGCTAACCATCCATTAGCGAAGCTTTTTTTTTGCATATTAATCTGCCTATATTTGGCCGAGACTTATGAAAATCCCATTCTCCACTGGCGTTAAGTAATTATTCTATCCCGTTATAGGAGCAGTTCTGTAAAAACTAACTCAAATCTAGCCGATATATATATTTAAGGTATAATAATAAAGAAAGTTATTTTTTAAAACGGATTAGGTGACGAAAATATGAAGCTAATCATTGCGGAGAAACCAGATCAGGGTTCAACGTTAGCAGCTCAATTTAAAACGAAGAAACAGCAAGGCTATATAGAAATTTTGCCGAATGAACTATTTCCGAATGGTGCTTATGTAACATGGGCAGTTGGGCATTTATGTCAACTAGTTTCACCGGAAACGTATCATTCAAAATGGAAAAAATGGTCGATTGATACATTGCCGATGATTCCTGAGAAATTCCAATATGAAGTGACTCGACAAAAGGCAAAGCAATTCAATGTTGTGAAAACTTTGCTTAGGAAGTCGGATGTTGATGAAATCATTCATGCTGGCGATGCCGGTCGTGAAGGAGAATTGATTGTACGCAATATCGTCAATCTATGCAGCGTCAAAAAACCGATGAAACGTTTATGGATTTCCTCTTTGACTCCCAAAGCCATTTATGAAGGATTCCAAAATCTGATTAGCGAAGAAAAAACAAGGCCACTTTATTATGAAGCATATACGAGAGCTTGTGCAGACTGGGTTGTTGGTATGAATGCTTCTAGAGCTTATAGCATTTTATTGAAACAAAGAGGGGTGTCGGATGTATTTTCAGCCGGCAGGGTTCAGACGCCTACCCTCGCTTTGATAGTAAAAAGGGAAATGGAAATTGAACAGTTCAAATCTGAACCGTTTTGGGAAGTATTTGCTGACTTCAAGATGGATGGAAATAAATATCAAGGAAAGTGGCAGCAGAACAACGATCCGAGGATTAAAACAAAAGAACTGGCTGAAAAAATAGCCGCCTTTTGTAAAGGTAAAGAAGCTGAAATTGCAGAAATGGATACAGAAAGAAAAGAATTTCAGCCACCTTTATTATTTAATCTATCTTCATTACAGGCGACCGTGAATAAGATTTATAAATATTCACCGAAAAAGACGCTGGATATTGTTCAAAGTTTATATCAAAAAGGGATTGTTTCTTACCCGCGTTCTGACTCCAATTATGTTACCGAGGGGGAAGCTGAGACATTTCCCGATATTTTGCAAAAATTAAGCAGGTTTTCAGAGTATGAATCCCTGTTTCCGTTGCCTCAATCAAGCATCATAAATAATAAACGGTTTGTAAATGAAAAAAAAGTAACTGATCACTATGCAATTATCCCAACTGAGCAGGTCACAGACCCAAAGCGCCTTTCCGCTGAAGAACGCAATATCTATGACTTGGTGGTACGCCGCCTGATTGCGGCTCATTATGAGAAGGCAATTTTCGATTATACAACAATTAAAACGCTTGTAGATAAGCGGGCTGAGTTCATTTCTAAGGGCAAGCAGCAAATCCAAGAGGGATGGCGCAAGGTAATTTTCCAAAATGATAAGGATGATGACGATATCATTTTGCCGCCCGTCAAAAAAGGGGATTCTGGACAGGTAGCTAGTGTAAAAGTGAAAGAGGGAAAAACCCAGCCTCCTAAGCGCTATACAGAAGGTCAGTTGATTACATTGATGAAAACTGCCGGAAAACATCTGGATAATGAAGAGTTAGAAAAGGTTTTGATGAAAACAGAAGGACTTGGCACTGAAGCTACTCGTGCTGGCATTATAACTATGCTGAAAGACCGTAAATATATTGATGTTAAAAAAAATCAGGTGTATGCGACAGATAAAGGGAAAGTACTGATTACTGCCATCGGAGAAAAAATCCTGGCTTCACCTGAAATGACGGCTAAATGGGAACAGCGCTTAAGGGAAATCGGGGAAGGAAAGGCTTCCGCTGGTGAATTTATGGAAGCTGTTAAAAAGATGTCGGCTAAAATTATCAGTGATGCCGTGGAATCATCGGAAAACTGGGATTTTCAAGGGCTGGATACTGAATCAATTCAACGGAGCGGTTCTAAAAAAAGAAATACTGCATCTGTAGGCAGTTGCAAGTTATGCGGTTCTAAGATTGTCGATAAAGGTGATTTTTATGGATGTGTGAGTTATCAGAAAACCAAGTGTAACTTCACTATCTCCAAAAAAATCCTGAATAAAAAGATTAGTCAAGCAAATATAAAAAAGCTGTTGGCAAGCGGCGAAACGGATTTAATAAGTGGCTTTAAAAAAGGAGAAAAGACCTTTGACGCAATTTTATCTTGGTCCGATTCTGACAAGAAGATTAGTTTTACATTTCCAACAGAACAAGCCGTCAAGCAAACTTAATAATAAACTTCTTTAAAAGACGTCCTGAGACGATAACTTCTTGTTTCGGGGTCGTTTATATAGTAAAATTTTTAGATATGCGTTTGAATGGGAGGATTCCGAATGCCTACACCGAGCATGGAGGATTACATAGAACAAATTTATTTACTTATTGAAGAAAAAGGATATGCTAGGGTTTCCGATATTGCAGAAAATCTTTCAGTACATCCCTCTTCAGTTACAAAAATGGTTCAAAAACTAGATCATGAAAAATATTTAATATATGAAAAGTACCGTGGTCTCGTTTTGACTGCAAATGGGAAAAAAGTGGGTAAAAGGCTTGTATACCGACATGAACTATTAGAACAGATGCTAAGATTGATTGGTGTCAAGGAAGAAAATATCTATCATGATGTTGAGGGTATCGAACATCACCTTAGTTGGAATGCTATCGATCGGATTGGAGATCTTGTTGAATTCTTTGAGGAATCTCCTAGCCGTGTCGAGGATTTAAGAAATATACAAAAAAGAAACGAAGAAAACTCAAAATAAGCTGCCATTGGCAGTTTTCAGACTGTAGACAAACTCGATGAAAATCGAGTTTGCCTACAGTTTTTTTATGGCTTGTACAATTTGAACGTTGATTGGAACGTAGGGCACTCGCTTTCCGCGGGCGGTCCGGGAGCCTCCTCGGCTTGCGCCTGCGGGGTCTCCCCTAGACGCGCTTTTCCCGCAGGAGTCTCGCACCTTCCGCTCCAATCAACTTTGTTATAAAATTTAGATAGAACCTCTTTTACATACAGTCTTTTTTGTTTTAAAAGGGAATAGACAATCTAATAAGTTATAAAACAAATGGCGTTCAAGAAGTGGATAATAGGAGAGGTTAAAAAAGGGATTTTTAGAGTAAGAACAGAATAGCTATAAATAAGCCTCAGAAGTCATAGTTAGAGACGGGCTTGATGTAAACAAAAAGTTAACAGAAACGAGGTTAGTATATCCTTGTTAGTTCTTTAACAATTCTATGTGCTCATGTGAAACAAAGATTTAGAATGGGGGGAATGCCGGATGGATTTACATACTTGGCATAAAGAATCGGAAAAGAAATGGGATGACTTTGCTTCTAAGTGGGTAGAGAATTCGCAAGAAATGTGGGAAACGGGAAGTCGAAAAAATATAATCCCGTTTTTTTCTCAATATGTGCCTAGGGGAAGTAAGGTAGCTGATATAGGCTGTGGAGATGGAGTTGGATCTCTTAAACTTGCTGAAGCGGGTTATGAAGTAATTGGAATTGATCTTTCTAACGTCATGATTGAATTTGCAATGGAAAAGACCGTACATCAGCCTGAACTTTCATTTATTCAAGGTGATTTTTATAGTCTCCCATTTAAGGACGAAGAAATGGATGCGGCATTGGTAATTAATTCTCTTGAATACACAGGTGAACCATTAACGGTTGTGAAGGAAATTCACCGTATAATAAAGCCTGGCGGCTATGCCTGTTTTGGAATACTTGGTCCGACTGCGGAACCACGTAAAAAGTTTAGTTTCCAACGTTTATTAGGCGACAAAGTGATCATGAACACAATGCAGCCATGGGAGTTTGAGAAAATAGCAGTGGAAAGCGGATGGAATGCAGTCGCTGATACCGGCGTCGCCAAGAGAGGGGTAGACTTTACAAAACTAGGTCACTTTTCAAAGGATTTAAAGCAAGCCGTATCTTTTATGTGGTTGTTTCTCCTTCAAAAAGAGGGTAATCAGTGATGGAAAAGTATCAAATCAATCAATTCGTCGAAAAAACGAAACAGCAGGATAAGGGGCAAGGTTTGTTTGAACTTGAAACGGAAAGAATTTTGGAAATAAATCTTGAACAACAAATCTGGGCGAAAATGGGGACAATGATTTCTTATCGGGGCAATATTAAATTCGAAAGAGAAGGAATATTAGAACACGGATTTGGCAAACTCTTTAAAAAGGCCTTTACAGGTGAGGGTGCATCTTTGATGAAAGCGACCGGAAGTGGAAAGTTGTATGTGGCAGATCAAGGGAAGAAGATTTCCATCTTACATTTGAATGGGGAATCAATTAGTGTAAACGGTAACGATTTACTCGCCTTTGAGCCGAGCATAAAATGGGATATTAAAATGATGCGGCGTATTGCCGGCTTGCTTGCGGGTGGATTGTTCAATGTCAGACTTGAAGGGAAAGGGATGGTCGCATTCACCTCACATTATGAGCCTCTCACATTAATGGTAGATAGGGAGAACCCAGTCTATACGGATCCAAATGCAACTGTCGCTTGGTCTGGAGACCTACAACCTGAGTTTGTAACCGATGTGTCATTAAAGTCGTTTTTTGGAAGAGGAAGTGGGGAATCGGTTCAGATGAAATTTGAAGGACAGGGATTTGTCGTAGTCCAACCTTTTGAAGAGGTGTATTTTGGTAATAAAGAGTCTTGATAAAAAAACACCATAAAGCAAATACAAAAATTTTTAAAGCTAGAATTCCAGAAAAACTTAAACATGAAAAAACCTGAGTCAAGAACTCAGGTTTTTTCATCCATACTAGATTCAGCAGGTTTCCCCGAAAAAAAGTACTTCAATTAATGAGAGAGTTTCTTTTTTTCTTTCCCTTTCCCTTTCAATCCCACTCATAAGGGGTCAATTGGTAGACATAATAATTCAGCCAGTTGGAGAACATGAGGCTACAGTGACTTTTCCAGCGGTGAAGCGGTACCTTAGTTGGATCGTTGTCAGGATAGTAGTTTTCAGGAAGCTGCGTATCAATTCCGCGTTCCCTATCACGTTTATACTCTTCACCGAGTGTTTCGGCATCATACTCGAAATGACCTGTAACCATTATTCTTTTTCCATCAACAGAGGCGGCCATTAATACTCCGGCTTGATCGGACTGAGCTAAAATCTTCAATTCTGGATGATTAACTAATTTTTGATAATCAATGTCAGTATGGCGCGAATGAGGCGCCATAAAATTATCATCGAAACCACGGACTAGATTTTCATTTGGTTCGAGTACTTCATGCATATAAATGCCAAAGCATTTCTCAGGTAGTTCGTATTTGCCTATTCCATAATGATGGTAAAACGCTGCTTGTGCTCCCCAACAGATATGTAGTGTAGATGTGACGTTTTCGGCTGACCAGTTCATAATATCTTGTAATTCTTCCCAATAATTAACATCTTTGAATTCCAATCTTTCAACTGGAGCTCCTGTGATAATCAAGCCATCATATTTTTTAGAACGGACTTCATCAAATGATTTATAAAATTGATCTAAATGAAATTTACTTGTGTTTTTCGATTCATGTGTGCTTAAGCGTAGAAATGATATGTTTACCTGAATAGGAGTATTGCCAAGAAAGCGTAGCAGCTGAGCCTCTGTTTTTACTTTCTCAGGCATAAGGTTTAAAATCAATATATTTAATGGGCGAATTTCCTGCCTAGTTGCCCTTTCCTCATCCATTACAAAGATATTTTCCTGTTCTAAAATTTCCTTAGCTGGCAGTTTTCCAGGTATTCTGATTGGCATAATTAGCCTCCTTCTTCAAAAATCATAATATTTTAATTATATAGAAAATTTCCGAATAGAAAAGCTATTTTAATAATTTCTTGTAAATCCTCTAACGAATTCTCGAGAATGGTAAAATGGGGAGGAGACATATACATAGTTCTTTTTGAAAAACTTAAGAGGTTGGAGAGGTGTATGGAGATTGTTTGATCCCACAGCATTTGAGAATATGAAGGTAGTTTTAGAAGGGGCAGTTTATGATCGTGACTTTGTTGGAGATATATTGGTCATTAGCCGTGATGATATTGTTAATCTCTCAACAATGTCAAGAACATATAAGATTGAAATGGAATTGAAGGAACCTATCGCACCTATTTCTGTTGTTGGTGGCATTGAGTTACATGCTTCACTCGAGAATTTAAGTTCGGAGTTACTCGAATTCAATAGTAATGATACATATGCTGGATGTACGGTTGATATATTCATTTCATTTCAAGAAAAACTTGGGGCAGGAGAAGTAGAAGATATCTTTATCGAGCTGGAGAAAATTTGGGGGAAGCAAAGAATCATTACTGTGACGACGACCGAAACGATCAGTAAAAAAGAGCAGCCAGTAAATTTTTCTACGTTTAAAGTTTCATTTGGAAGGCTTGTAAAAGAAGAGCAAATGGAAGATTTAGAAGATATGGTAGAGTATTTGATCCAATCTCTAAAAGTAGCCAAGGGGACAGAGGGAAATTAAAAATAAAGTATATTAAAGTTGGAAAAGTGATCTTTAAATACGGTAAAATGACAGCATCATACTTTAGGGAGAGATCATACATGTCCATTTATGAATTTGAAGTGAAAAAAATCAATGGCGAGTCCATTTCGCTTGAGGAATACAAAGGGAAAGTAATGATTATTGTAAATACCGCAAGCAAATGCGGTTTTTCGCCACAGTATGATGATTTGCAAAGCTTATATGTACAATATAAAGAAGATGGTTTAGTCATCCTTGGTTTTCCATGTAATCAGTTTCTGAATCAGGAGCCAGGCGATGAACTGGAAATCGATTCTTACTGTAAACTGAATCATGGCGTAACATTCCCGATGTTTGCAAAAGTGAATGTTAATGGGAAGGATGCACATCCATTATTCAGGTATATTTCTGAAAATGCGCCTGGAGTGATGGGTTCAAAATCGATAAAATGGAATTTTACCAAATTCCTGATAGACCGCGAAGGAAATATTGTCAGTCGATATGCTCCTCGTATAAAACCGTTGGAAATAGAAGATGATTTAAAAAAATTATTATAAAGAATGAAAATGAGTTCATCGGATGAAGTTTTTCCGGTGAGCTCTTTTTATGTAATGTTACATGGAGTTTGAAAAATACCACAAATACATTCGTTTTCTAAAGGGGAAAGATGAGGAGAAAGTTGAATATAATAAAGAACAACTATTTTACTCAGGAGGTAAACTATGGAACGAATTGCATGGGTAACGGACAGTACAGGATTATTAGACGAAGAATTATCACTAAATGAACATGTATATGTAGTTCCGATGATTGTCATCATTGATGGCAAGGAATATGAAGATGGTGTCGACCTTTTATCTGAGGAATTATATCGCAGGATGAATGAAGAAAAGTTAAACCCGACTACTTCACAGCCGTCTGTGGGTAGATTTTATGAGTTATATAAGATGCTTGAAATACGCTATGATAGAATCATATCAGTTCATCTTTCCAGTAAATTGAGCGGTACTGTTTCCGCTAGTCAGCAGGCCGCACAGATGGTTATGATACCTGTAGATGTTTTTGATTCTTTACTTATTTCTTTTCCGATGCTCTTGGTACTGAAACGGCTCATGCATTATATTGAAAATGGTTACTCAATTGATGAGGCCTTCGTTAAAACAAGAAAATATGCAGATAGCCATGAAACCTATGTGTTAATAGGTTCTTTGGATCAGCTGCACCGCAGTGGCAGGTTAACAAATGCCCAATATTTTCTCGGAAGTCTATTAAGTTTTAAACCCATCATTTCAATTGAAGATGGGTTGCTTCATACTAAATCGAAACCTCGAAACATAAAAAAAGCGGAAAAACAAATTTTCAGCGATTTTCGAAATTCAGTTGAAACAGGAAAAGTGAAAGAATGCACTATATTATACGGGGCGATGTCGGAGCAGACCGAGAAGTGGAAAGCAATGATTTCTGAAGAATTTCCTAATGTAAAGACGCATGTATCTCCACTCGGCAGTGCGATAGGGGTGCATACCGGTGAACAAACGATTGGAATCAGTTGGTTCAATGAAGATTAAGGCACATTAACAAGAACCATGGTAAAATAGAATGGACTTGGAGTGGTGAGATGAAACAAACTATGATTGAGCTTACGGAAAAGTATGTATATAACCAATTGAACTCTGATGCCAGTGGTCATGATTGGTTCCATATCGATCGTGTTCGAAAACTGGCTTTACATATTGCAAGAGAAGAAAAAAAGGGAAATGAATTTATCATTGAATTGGCGGCTCTCCTTCATGATATTCCAGATGATAAATTAAATCAGAATGCCGATGCAGGTTGGAGAAAGCTGGATGACTGGTTTAGGGAAATTAACTTAGATGTAGATACTGTTAAGGATATTAAACAGATTATCGACACAATTTCTTATAGTTCTGGACACGAACAACTTCCTTCTATTGAGGCTGAAATTGTTCAGGATGCGGACCGCTTGGATGCGATTGGTGCCATTGGGATTGCCAGGACATTTGCATTTGGTGGAAAAAAGGGTCAACCAATGTATGACCCGTCACTTATTGTACGTGAAAAGATGACAAAACAGGAATATCGGACGGGTAAAAGCTCTTCCGTTCATCACTTCTATGAAAAATTATTACGGTTACAAGATATGCTTAACACCAGTACAGCTAAGAAGATTGCAAGTGATAGGCATGAATATATGGTTAGCTTTTTAGAGGAATTTTATAAGGAATGGGATGTACGATTATGAAAGTTTTTAGCATGGAACATGTAATGAAAACCCAAGGGGAAAAGCTATTATTTAAAGATGTTTCTTTTTCCATTACCGAAGGCGAAAAGATTGGGATCGTTGGTATAAACGGAACTGGAAAATCCACACTTTTGAATATTATTTCAGGCTTAGAAGATAGTGATTTGGGAACGAAGGATCATCCGAATGATTACACGATTTCTTATTTATCTCAAGATCCTTATTTTGATGAAAAATTAACGATTATGGAGTATATGTATGAAAGTTCAACTCCAGTATTTTCGTTAATTAAGGAATATGAAAAAACACTCATTCAGCTTCAATTAGATCCACAGAATAGTACAATTCAAGACCGTTTGTTAAAGCAACAGCAGGAAATGGATGCCCTTAGTGCTTGGGATACAAGTGCGAACGCACGAACGATATTGACAAAGCTCGGTCTTCCAGATCATTCAAGGAAATTGGGTGAACTGTCAGGTGGCCAAAAAAAACGTGCCTCACTGGCAAAGACTTTGATTGAAACTCCTGATTTGCTCATTTTGGATGAACCTACGAATCATCTTGATTTTGAAAGCATTACCTGGCTCGAAGAATATTTAGCTAAATATCAGAAGTCCGTTTTATTTGTAACCCATGATCGTTATTTTCTTGATCGCGTTTCCAATAAAATTTGGGAAATCGCACAGTCAAAGCTTTTCGAATATAAAGGAAACTATGCTGACTATTTAGAATCAAGAGCTATTCGGGAAGAAAACGAATCAACGGAACGAACGAAAAAGGAAAGTCTATTTAAAAAAGAATTGGCCTGGATTCGTAAAGGTGCAAAGGCACGAACCACTAAACAAAAGGCTCGGATTCAACGTTTTGAAACATTGGAAACGGGTGTGAAAGATAAGCAAAAAACTGAAAGCCTTGAAATGGAATTAAGTGGTGCCCGCCTTGGAAAAAAAGTCCTGGAGATGCAAGATATCTCTAAATCTTTTGGTGAACAGTCTATCTTCAAACATTTTTCCTTCCTATTCAAGCCAGGTGACCGCATTGGAATCGTAGGTAATAATGGGAGCGGAAAATCTACATTATTGAACATTTTGGCTGGGCGAGAACCGATAGATGAAGGAAATCTTGAAATAGGACAAACGGTGAAAATTGGTTATTATACGCAAGAAAGCGTTGATATGGATGAGAATCTTCGCATGATAGAATATATCCGGGAAACAGCTGATTCAATCGCTCTTAAAGATGGCAGTGTTATTTCTGCTGCACAGATGCTTGAGAGATTTTTATTCCCAATGGGTTCTCATGGGACCCCAATACGCAAGCTGTCCGGAGGAGAAAAAAGACGTTTGTATTTGCTTAACATCTTAATGGGAGCACCTAATGTCCTGCTATTGGATGAACCGACGAATGACTTGGACACGCAAACTTTGACAGTTCTCGAGGACTATTTAGAAACGTTTTCAGGTGTAGTTATTACCGTATCACATGATCGTTATTTTCTTGATAAAACCTGTCATCAGCTCCTAGTCTTCAAAAATAAAGGTGAAATTGATTTTTATTATGGCAGCTATTCAGAGTTCTTAGAGGAAAAAACAGAAGAGACCGTTCTTGAAAAAAAGCCTGAGCCTCAGCTAAACCGCACAGAAAAGAAAAAGAAAAAACTAACCTATGCGGAAAGTAAGGAATGGGAAGAAATCGAAGGTAATATGGAACAGGTCGAGCAGCGTCTGAAAGAGATCACGACAGAAATGTCAGCAGCGGGGAGCGATTTTGAAAAAGTTCGTCTGCTTCTTGAAGAAGAAAAAGAACTAACCGATAAATTAGAATATATGATGGAAAGATGGACATATTTAGCGGAAAAATTAGAAGAGGAATAAGTGTGAGACTGGTCCAGGGGAATTGTGCTTGGTCCAGTCTTTTTTTGTCTATCTCAATTGCATGAGAATCTGTGGTCGTTGTGATAAAATCTAGTACATGGGTACGTCTTGTAAAAGGAGAGAAAAGTATTGAAAATAAAATCAATAGAACCTACACCAAGTCCAAATACAATGAAAATTAATCTAACAGAAGAGCTCTTAGCGGGTAAAAGTAATAATTATAAAAAAAATCAAGCCGATCAAGCACCTCAGCTTATTAAAGATTTATTTACGATTGAAGGTGTAAAAGGCGTATATCATGTTGCCGACTTTTTAGCCGTCGAGCGTAACGCGAAATATGATTGGAAAGATATCTTGGTCCAAATTCGTCAAGTATTTGGTGAGAAAACTGAAGAACAAGATCAACAAACGGTAATAAATGAACATTATGGTGAAGTATCAGTTGCTATTCAACAATTCAAAGGAATTCCGATGCAAATAAAGGCAAGTGATAGCCATCATGAAAAACGCTTTGCTTTACCAGAATATTTTATTAAAGGTATTGCTGCTGCTCAAAAAGAAGATGATAATGTAGTCTTGCTCCGAAAATGGAAGGATTATGGTATCCGTTATGGGGATATGGATGATATCGTGAAAGAAGTAGCGGATGAGCTGGTTGCCGCTTATCCGGAAGAACGAATTAACCAGCTAGTAGCTGCTACTCAAAAAAACGTTGATAAAAAAGAAGCATTCGTGAAACGTCCCAAAATAAAACTAACCGCAGATATGTTGAATGATGAAAATTGGGAAAAGCGTTATCAAGCGTTAGAACAAATGGAAGATCCAACGGTTGAAGAGATTCCAGTATTGGATATAGCCTTGTCTGATAGTAAAGTCTCTATACGTCGACTTGCTGTTGTTTACTTAGGTATGATCGAAGATACAAAAGTACTTCCGAGCTTGTACAAAGCATTGAAAGATTCAAGTGTGGCAGTAAGACGAACAGCGGGTGACTGTTTATCAGATCTAGGTTTTGAAGAAGCAATGGGAGAAATGTCGCAATCCTTATCAGATAAAAATAAACTAGTAAGGTGGAGGGCTGCGATGTTCTTATATGAAGTGGGAAATGAAACAGTCCTACCCTATTTAAAACAAGCTGAACAGGACCCAGAGTTCGAAGTGGCTCTACAGGTTAAAATGGCTATTGACCGAATAGAAAACGGAGAAGAAGCAAAGGGCTCAGTTTGGAAGCAAATGACAGAATCAAGGCAAACAAATGACAAGTGACTTTTGATTAAAAATCGTTTTATCAACAAATCATACAAATTGTATGTTTCTATTTTGTAGGCAAAAGGCATCCGGATGGACTTAATCCCGGATGCCTTTTGTTATTTTTATGCTCTAAAAATGTCGCCCTTTAGGGCAAATATTACTCCTCTAAAGGGTAACTGGATTCATAGCTTCTGCTGAAATGATTTTTAAATGCCTTAGGGACAGCCAGTGATACCATACTAACTTTGGACATGGATAATTTCAGTGAAAATTATGCTTGTCGATTGAGTGAGTACAATTTTACTGACCAATCAGGTGTCTAGGATTTGTGAACAGTCTAAACCATGTGAAATAGTATGTTTTCTGCATGAAACCATTGCTTATAAGAGAGAAATATCTTTTCTATTATTTTAGTAAAACTTTTTTATGGATATTTAAGAGTTGAATAGTTGCATTTGTATGTAAATATGTTAGAATTTTTAGAGTATACAAAAAAATTTAATTATATAAAATTATTAGATAAGTGAAAATTGGGGGTTACAACTAATGTCTACATCAAATATGAGAAGTGACATGATTACAAAAGGAGTCGACCGTGCTCCACACAGAAGTCTTTTGCGTGCAGCAGGTGTTAAAGAAGAAGATTTCGGAAAACCATTTATCGCGGTTTGTAATTCATACATTGATATTGTTCCTGGTCATGTTCACCTTCAGGAATTCGGTAAAATAGTGAAGGAAGCGATTCGTGAAGCGGGCGGTGTTCCTTTTGAATTTAATACAATTGGGGTAGACGATGGAATTGCCATGGGCCATATTGGTATGCGCTATTCTTTACCAAGCCGTGAGATTATTGCTGATTCTGTAGAAACGGTTGTATCTGCACATTGGTTCGACGGTATGGTTTGCATTCCAAACTGTGACAAGATTACCCCGGGGATGATGATGGCAGCTCTTCGTGTTAATATTCCTACAATATTTGTAAGTGGCGGGCCTATGAAGGCAGGTAAAGACAAAAACGGCAAATCTCTTTCTTTAACATCTGTTTTTGAAGGGGTAGGAGCATACCAAGCAGGTAATATAAATGAAGAAGATTTGCAAGAAATCGAGCAAGTTGCATGTCCGACATGCGGTTCTTGTTCAGGAATGTTTACAGCAAATTCCATGAACTGTTTGGCCGAAGGTTTAGGTCTTGCGCTTCCAGGTAATGGTACGATTTTGGCTGTAGCCGAAGAACGTAAGGATTTCGTTAAAAAATCTGCCAAACAATTGATGGAAATTATCAAACAAGATATTAAACCTCGTGATATCGTAACGATTGATGCAATTGATAACGCATTTGCTTTGGATATGGCGATGGGTGGTTCGACTAACACAGTACTTCATACACTTGCATTGGCACATGAAGCAGGTTTTGAATATCCTATGGAACGCATCAATGAAATAGCAAACCGCGTACCACATCTTGCGAAGATTGCCCCAGCATCTGATTATCATATTGAAGATGTACACAATGCTGGTGGTGTGAGCGCAATTATTCATGAGTTACTTAAAAAACCAGGTGCCTTTAACGGTGATTGTCTTTCTGTTTCAGGTAAAACGCTACGCGAAAATGTTGAGGGTTGTGAAATATTGGACAAGGATGTTATTCATCCGTTGGATAACCCGCATTCTGAACGTGGCGGCCTTGCTGTATTGTTTGGTAACCTTGCTCCTCAAGGTTCAATTATTAAAGTGGGTGCTGTTGATGAATCTGTTGGTGGCTACCACAGAGGGCCAGCGATCTGCTTCGATTCTCAAGAAGATGCACTTTCTGGAATTATTACCGGCAAAGTAAAAGAAGGTAATGTTGTTGTCATCCGCTACGAAGGTCCAAAAGGGGGTCCGGGCATGCCGGAAATGCTGGCTCCTACTTCCCAAATCGTTGGCCGAGGTCTTGGTGCTAAAGTGGGATTAATTACAGATGGACGTTTTTCAGGTGCATCTCGAGGCATCAGTATTGGTCATATCTCCCCAGAAGCAGCTGAAGGTGGTCCAATCGCATTTGTAGAAGATGGTGATATCATCGAGTTAGATTTGAATAATCGCAAAATCGAATTAGAAATTTCCGATGAAGAATTTGAAAAACGCAAAGCCAACTGGAAAGGTTTCGAGTCAAAAGTTAAAACAGGCTATTTAGCCCGTTACTCTAAACTTGTAACGAATGCTAGTTCAGGCGGCGTAATGAAAGTTTAATTTAGATTTTATGAAATAAAAACACGGTAGAAGAATGAATCAATTCTTTTACCGTGTTTCTTTGTGAAGACTATTTTTATATTGTTTAATATAAGTTAGTTGACCATTATGTGTGCAAACACGGTTATAAAAACTTTAACAAAAGTTGTAAGCGTCATTTTTGCATATGGACTTAAGATTATAGTATGATTATACTAATTGTAGAATTGTAACCAAGGGGGTTTTTTTATGTCTATGGCATATGATGAATATATGAAACAAATGGTGAAGCCAATGCGTGCTGAATTAGTTCAAGCAGGTTTTGATGAGTTGGAAACCGCTGAAGCTGTTGAAAACTTTATGGAATCAGTAGAGGGTACGACATTGGTTGTAGTGAATTCAGTCTGTGGCTGTGCTGCCGGGTTAGCTCGTCCAGCTGCTACTCAAGCTGTTCTTCAAGCGGAGGATAAACCAAAGCATCTTGTAACCGTATTTGCTGGTCAAGATAAAGAAGCAACAGCCAAAATGCGTGAGTATTTTGATGGAATTGAACCTTCTTCGCCATCCATGGCTCTTTTAAAAGGAAAAGAAGTCATACATTTCATTCCACGTCATGAAATTGAAGGCCAGCCGATGGAAGCTATTATGGATAACTTGCTAGCAGCATTTAGTCAAGTAAAATAAGTGATAAAGTAGAATGTCCTGGAAACAGGGCATTCTTTTTCAAATTTTTTAAAGTTTAAAGGGGTAGGACGGATGTTTATTACAACAGCAGGAAGAGCCGATAATGAGTCAATAATGATGGCCAAAAAGTTAGCAGGAAAATTACATATTCCTTTTATTGCCCGAAGAAAACGCTCGGTTAGGGCCATTCAATCAGAAAATGGTGAAGAAGATTGCCTTGTTTTTGGAAAAAAGAGAATGGAGCTATATCGGTTTGAAGAAAAAGAGCCATTCTTTTTTCATCCGAACCTTGCCATGATCAGAATAAAAAGAATATTACAAGGAGAAAGTGATCCTTTTCTTGTTGCTGGAGATATAAAGGAAGGAAGTACTGTACTTGATTGTACAATGGGCTTGGGCTCAGATGCGATTGTCTCAAGTTTTGCTACTGGAGAAAATGGACAGGTTAGTGCGTTGGAAGAAAATCAATATCTAGCCTTACTCGTAGACCATGGTTTGAAAACATGGGAGAATGCAGATGAAAAGATGATTCAAGCGATGAGAAGAATTAATGTCATTCATACTGATCATTATGAGTTATTGAAAACATTACCGGATAATCATTTCGATGTCGTATATTTCGATCCAATGTTTGAGGAAACGATACAAGAATCAAATGGGATTAGGGGATTGGCTCATTTTGCGGAAGGTCACAACTTAACAATGGAAATAATGAAAGAAGCCAAGCGGGTTGCGCGAAAGAGAGTCGTGTTGAAAGACCATTTTCGCAGCTCCCGCTTTGAGGAATTTGGATTTGAAGTATTAAAGAGAAAAACATCCAAATTTCATTTTGGCTACATTTCTGTATGTGATTAAGATTTGTAATCTGACTCATTTAGGCCTATCGCACAGCCCTCACGGCTTGAATCTGCAGCACCATAGCTTGAGCCGTCAGTAGGGTTGATTTGAATTGCCTGGACATTCCCTATAGATTGGGGGACTTCATTAAAGACAAAGCCCATTCCTTCTAAATGACCTTTGCTATTCATATCAATACCTGGTTCCCATTCAATATGAGGGCCCATAGGAGTGAAAATTCTAGGCTCTTCAATGGCCGATTTTAAGTCCATTTTTAAATCAAGCACATTGATAATCGTTTGAACGACTGAACTGATGATGGTAGGTCCTCCTGGAGAACCCAGCGTCAAAATAGGCTCACCGTCTTTAAAGATGATGGTTGGGCTTTTACAGCTGACAGGACGTTTATTTGGTTGTACTTCATTCATACCGCCGGGAATGGAATCAAAATCCGTCAGTTCGTTATTCAGCATGAAGCCATAGTCGGAAACCATGATACCAGAACCAAATGGATGTTCGACAGTAGATGTACATGCTGTGATGTTTCCCCATCTGTCACGGACTGTAAAGTGTGTCGTTTCACTGCGTTCTTCGTCATTTGGTTGTGGGATGACATCTCGTTGTTTCACAGAATCATATATCCAAGGGTTTCCGAAGTCATTTGCATTATTTCTTGCTTTAAAATTAATGAATGAGCGTCGTTTAGCTATATATTCATCATGCAATAGACCATTTAATGGTAATGCGGCATATTCGGGATCAGCAAGAAAAGCCTTTTTGTCGGTAAATGCTAGACGCATTGCTTCGGCAATTAAGTAATATTTTTCCCATGAATGGACGTTATATTGTTCTAAGTGGAAGCTCTCCAATATTTTTAGAATTTGAATGACCGTGAATCCTCCAGCACTTGGGGCCATCGATGAAGCAATTTGGTAATCCTTATAAGTACCGAGCATTGGTTCATCAATGGTTGCTTTATAGTCCTGTAAATCAGAAAGTTCCATAAAACCTCCAAGTTCCTGAATACAGGAAATGATTCCTTCACCAATTTCACCTTCATAAAAAGCGGATATTCCTTCACGCTGTAATATTCGATAGGTATTAGCCAATTTTTCTTTTATTAGGAGGTCACCAGTTTGGTATGGTTTACCGTTTGGAATGAAGAATTTACGGGCTTCCTCACCTAACCGATACTCGAAATTTTCAAGGGCATCACAAAATACCCAATTTACAGGAACTCCTTTTTCAGCGAATTCAATAGAGGGCTCAATAAGGTCTGCCAATGTCATACTTCCGTATTCGGCGAGAGCTTCGTCCATAGCCTTAAGTATCCCTGGAATACCAACTGCTGTAGCTTTAATCGAACGTTCTTTAAATGGGATGACTTCCCCTTTTTCATCAAGAAACATGTTGGGATGCGCGGCTTTAGGTGCTCTTACATGCCCGTCGAATATTTTAGTTTCCTTATTCTTTTCGTTATATACCATAAGAAAACCACTGCCGCCGATACCAGTCATCATAGGTTCTACAATATTCAGGGCAAATTGGATGGCTACCGCCGCATCGACTGCATTTCCTCCTTCACGTAATATTTTTTCTCCAATTGAAGTCGCTACTGGGTGAGCGGTTACGACCATTCCGGCCTTCCCTGTGGATGTTTCCCTTTTGTAATTATTATCTCTAGTGTTTCCATTGTTGTTATCCAAAGTAATTCCTCCAGTATTCAGTCCTTTTATCTGCCAAGTCGTACGCCTTTTTTAAAAGAAAACCTTGTCATTACTGATGAATGACAAGGAGATTTTTCGTAGGTATTTATTTATTCTTAATCAGCAAATGATAAATATACGAAAAATGCTAATATTGCAAGGCATAAAGCCACCATGGCAGTTGTAGTCAAAGCCATATAAGACCCCTCCTTAAAAAGACTTGAATCTAATTAAGTTCTCCAAATATCGTAAAAATCTTTCATTTACAAATAGAATAGTGGATATTTGGTAAAAAAAGTTTGGGTTCATGAAGATTATATAGGTATTTATCCTTTTTAAAGATTTTTGAAACCTGGGTAACTATATATTCGTAATTACTAAAAAATAAAAGTATACTAAATATAAAGATAATTATAAGAAGAAGGGGGTGTGTGATTTGAAAGCGACGGTTTGGTTCAGGAAAAGTCTGGTCATTTTAGTATCCGTTTTGACGTTTGGGCTTGTCACCCCTACAGATCTAGCGTGGCTGGCTGAAGCCGATTCGTTAAAGGATACTAAAAAAGGGTTAGTAGAAGAAGAACATTTAGCCTATCTTTCTTCTCAAAAACCTACTGAAATAGAAGAGGCATTTAATCGGGAAGAGTTCTTATCAGGCATTTTGGATAAAGCTGAGGAAAACGCATTTATGAAATTTGGTGAGAAAATCAATCCTAAAATTGGTGATGAATTCAAAATGGCAATATTACCAAAAATGGAAGACGCTATTACAGAAATAACTGCACAATTTCCTGATGAAAAATTACAGCAATTAACGATTACTGAGCAGCCAAGTGCGGGTAGAGCGGAGAAAATTTTTCATATATATGATTCAATCAGCGGTAAGGATATCATACGGTTCCATGTCAGGCAGGAGAATCCTCCATTAGAAGGATATTGGTTTGATTTTCATTATCATACCTATCATGATTCATATGCAACCCATTATGATATAGGAAAAATATATTGGGATAAAAATACACCCCCAGAGTGGACAAGTAAACAAAGACTCTCTTAGTAGCTTGGTTCCATTGATTTTAAACACATGTGAGAGTATGATAATTTTTATATAAGGATTAAATGATACGTTGTTATGCAACGTATTTATTTTGTGTTAAACAAAGTACAAGATTAGATTTATTAAAGCTATTTAAGTAAGATGATCTTTTTCAATTTTGGTTCTCTACTTTTATAGTTAAAGTAGCAGAGGAGTCTTTATCATGTCAGAGTTGTTAAATAACGTCATTGATACATATGCTCAATTTTTTGACTGGAATATGTGGGGTGAGGTTTTAACCGACCCGGTTAGCTGGGGATTGATTGGAACGCTCGTATTAATGGAAGGATTACTGTCAGCGGATAACGCTTTGGTTTTGGCGGTAATGGTCAGGCACCTGCCGGAAAGACAACGGAGAAAAGCTCTTTTTTATGGTTTGTTAGGCGCTTACGCTTTCAGGTTTATAGCAATTGGAATAGGTGTTTTCCTCATTAAACTTTGGTGGGTGAAGGTCATTGGAGCAGCCTACCTTGGTTGGCTCTCGTTCAAATACTTTAGAGATAAAAGAAAAAAACAAGCTGGAAACGATGAAGATATTCAGGGAATGAGTAAAAACAGCTTGCTGATCCGTATGTTTGGAACCTTATGGGGAACGGTTGCTGCTGTAGAATTGATGGATATTGCATTTTCCGTCGATAGCGTATTGGCCGCCTTTGGGGTAAGTGAAAAAGTCTGGGTCCTTTTAACCGGTGGGATGATTGGTGTCTTGATGATGCGAGGCGTGGCTGGGTTATTTTTAAAGCTGATTGACAAGATTCCAGAATTAGAAACTGCCGCATATGTTTTAATAGGGTTCATTGCTATAAAAATGCTTATTGCTGTTGTAGGGATCGAAATTCCGCCTACTATCTTTTTTGCCTTTATTTTGATGATTTTCGGCACTACGATTATATTGCATTTTAAGAAAGAAAAAAGGGTTAAAGAACACGTTTAATCACTCAATATTAAAAGCTGACATCAAAAATGATGTCAGCTCAGTTTGTAGGCAAAAAGGTTTCGGAATGGTCTCATTCCGAAACCTTTTTGATTTTTTATTGAATGAATGTCAGTTTAACTAAAATAACTGGATCAATACTTGGGCGTCCTACCTCTGAATACATATCTTTCACCAAGTCATAAATGAAAGAGAAATCAATGGCTGCCTCCATTTTACGAACCAAATGGTTCGATGGCACCAATTGATCTAAAGTAATTATTTCAAGTTGATCTTGCTGAATAGAATCATGTTTAGCAAGCATCCTTATCACCTAAAGTTTTACTACTTCTATTATTAAAACAAAAAGGACTGTAGGCAAAAGGAGTTCTATCTAATGTTAAAACAAAGTTGATTGGAACGGAAGGTACGAGACTCCTGCGGGAAAAGCGCGTCCAAGGGAGACCCCGTAGGCGCAATGGCGCCGATGAGGCTCCCGGAACGCCCGCGGAAAGCGAGTGCCCTACGTTCCAATCAACGTTCATATTGTACAAGCCATAAAAAAACTGTAGGCAAACTTGAACTGCCCCGTAAATGTTAGACACCAAACTAACATTTACGGGGTGTTTTTTTATGGCTA
>NZ_JBNNTG010000005.1:0-241672 GCF_050278525.1 Peribacillus sp. NPDC096540
CGTTCTCCTCTGCCTGTAGTCATTTCATTGTACAAAAAAAGACCCTGTAGGGCAGCCACTTTTTTTAAAGTGTCTACTCTACAGGGTACAGTTTAGTCCTAGGGTCCCTTCGCCTTTTATTATGTTATATCGTTTCAGGAAGGATAAATCCGTTGGTTTCTTGAATGTGATATGGAAGGTAATGAATTGTAGAATGTGATCAGCGTTTTGGAAAAAGAGGAGGAATCTATTTATGGAAATATTTATTGATAAGCTAAAAGAACAAGATGCGGAAGAGCTATTTAAATTTGAATGCAATAACAGAACATTTTTTGAACAAACGGTCCCAAGTCGTGGAGATGATTATTATATCTTCGAAACGTTTAAAAATAGACATAGGGAATTATTAAAAGAACAAGCAGAAAATATCTCATATTTTTATCTCATTAAGAATGAATCAGGCTCAATTGTCGGAAGAATTAACCTTGTTGATATTGATAATACCAATGGTGTCGCACATGTGGGTTATAGAATTGGCGAGAAGTATACGCAAAGGGGAATAGCGAATAAAGCATTAAAGCTATTGCTAAACAAAGCGTCAGAATCAAGTGTAAACCAGATAGAAGCGAAAACAACAAGTAACAATATTGCCTCTCAAAAAGTTTTAGAGAGAAACGGATTTAAACGAATTTCTATTAATGTAGAACAAAGTGACCTCAATGGTCAAAAAGAAACGTTTATCCATTATAGCAGGGCCCTTTAACCGGTCATGATCTTTTAAACTAGAGTGTAGGAGCTTTCCGTCTTTCTACTTTTCCAATTGTGAAAAGATGGGAAGTATACTATACTAACGTTATATTTATTTGGAAATTTTGCGAAGTTCATAAATATGCCGCTGGGTGCCTTTGTGTGAACAAAGGGTAACAGGGAATCGGGTGTAAATCCCGAGTGGTCGCGCCACTGTAACCAAGAAGTTTTCTTTCAAGATGTCACTTGATGATGAATCAGGGAAGACGAAAGAAAATGATGATCTGGAAGCCAGGAGACCTACCTAGTGTGTATCGCCAATCATCCTTCGCTGAGAGGAGAGGTGTTCGAGAGGGAAAAGACTGACTGCAAACACAGTTTGTATGTCTTTATACTTATGCTCGTAACTCCATTCCTTGTAAAACGGATTGGGGTTTTTTTGTGAGTTTTTTTTTGAGGAGGATTTCATTATTGAGAGAGTTATTGCTAAGTAGGTCGTTGAAAGAGAATGTGGATGTACCACAAGAACCACAGTTTGAGAGGAAAGCCAAACGCCGGTTTCGATTTTTGTTACTTTTCTTGGTTTGCATCCTTTTATTATCGATTACATTTGCTGTAACCCTCGGCCCAGTTAAGATGTCGGCGATAACGGTTTGGAAAATTGCTATAGGTCACCTTCCGTTTATTGGTGATTATATAGACGTGAATTGGAGCCGATCCCAAGAGAGAATTATTTGGGATATCCGTTTACCCCGGGTCTTACTCGGAGCAGTGGTAGGAGCGGGATTATCCGTAGTGGGTGTGGTTATTCAGGCTTTGGTTCGCAATTCACTAGCAGATCCGTATATCCTGGGCATTTCTTCTGGTTCATCGGTTGCAGCAACCCTCGTTATTCTATTTGGAGCACTGCCTATTTTCGGTCAATATGCACTCTCGTTTGGTGCTTTCTTGGGTGCAATGGTCGCGATGCTGTCCGTTTATTTATTAGCTCAAGTAGGTGGGAGAATTCAAACGACAAGACTATTGCTTGCGGGTGTGGCTATTTCGATGATTATGTCCGCCATAACTAATTTCATTGTCACCCTTGCTCCAAAGGATTCTGGTATTCGTGAAGCGATGTTTTGGATGATGGGAAGCTTAGCCGGAGCCAAATGGGATTATATACCGATTCCAACTGTCGTGGTGGCCGTTGTTTCCATCTATCTATTAGTACACTCTCGCTCTCTTAATATCTTATTAATGGGAGAAGAAGTCGCAGTGACACTTGGCGTTAATATGGAATCCTTTCGTAAAGTGCTAATCATAATTACTTCCCTTCTTACAGGAACAATTGTGGCTGTAAGTGGCTCTATCGGGTTTATTGGTTTAGTCGTTCCCCATTTAGCCCGGCTAGTAGTGGGTACAGACCATAAACGTGTACTATCATGCAGTATTTTGATAGGGATGATTCTGGTTATTTGGTCAGACGTATGTGCTAGGTTGGTTCTTGCACCTCAAGAACTTCCGATTGGGGTTGTCACTGCACTTTGCGGCGGTCCATTCTTTATTTGGCTTTTGCGTCGAAGTTCGTATTCCTTTGGGGGTGGAGGCAAGTGAAATTATCTATTGAAGAAGTGTCTTATTCCATTCTGGAAACTACTATTATAGAGGATATTTCCCTGCAAATAAGTTCTGGACAGTTTGTAGGGCTAATCGGCCCGAATGGGAGCGGGAAATCGACTCTATTAAAAGCGGCTTCTCGAATTGCAGAGCCACACACTGGATCAGTTCACCTGGACGGTCAAAACCTATACAGGCTTTCACCGAAACAAACCGCTCGGGAAATGGCGGTTGTTAGTCAAGAAACATCCCTGACATTTGACTTTACCGTACTAGAAATGATTTGGATGGGGCGGCATCCTCATAAGCGGCTTTTTCAAGGAGACACGGAGAAAGACCGCCTCATCGTCAATCATGCGCTAGAACGTGTTGAAATGAAGGGGTTTGAGGACAGAAGTTTCATGAGCCTATCCGGTGGCGAGAAACAACGTATTCTCGTTGCCCGTGCCCTTGCACAGGAAGCGAATATCATTATCTTGGACGAACCAACGAATCATTTAGACATCCGTCACCAACTGCAATTGTTAGACCTTGTTAAAAAGCTGGATATTACTGTCTTTACCGCTTTGCATGATATAAATTTAGCAGCCATGTATTGTGATTATTTGTACGTCATCCAAAATGGGAGAGTGGTTGCCTTTGGAACGCCAGAAACGGTATTAACGGCAGAACTAATAAGAACGGTGTTTGGTGTTGAAACAGAAATCAGCATTCATCCAATCACGAAAAAGACACACATCACTTTTTTAGCCCATCTATAAGAGAAAATAAATTTGAGGAGAAATAAATGACTAGTTACCGAAAGATATGGTTAAGTATTAGTTTACTAGTAATGATGATGTTGGCCGCTTGTAATAGTTCTGAAGATGCTTCAAAGAATGACAAACAGAGCAAAAGTGGACAAGAAGATGTAGTCATCACAAACCTGGACCATGAATTTACATATAAAGAGGCACCAAAACGGGCGGTTACCCTAAATCAGCATGCGACGGAAATTATGCTAGCATTGGGTCTACAGGATTCAATGGTAGGAACAGCATATTTAGATGACAAAATTTTACCCAAATTTAAAGATGCCTATGAGTCGATTCCTGTACTTGCTAAGGAATACCCTTCAAAAGAAGTTTTCTTTGAAGCAGAGCCCGATTTTGCTTATGCTGGCTGGAAAAGTGCCTTTACAGAACAAACATTAGGAACTGTTCAGGAGCTTAAAGAAGCTGGTATTAATACATATATTCAAGAGTCCTCCAATACATCAACACCAACCATGAAAGATGTCTATAAGGATATTGAGAATATTGGGCGTATCTTTCATGTAGAAGAAAAAGCAGCAGAAGTCATCAATGAAATGAAACTGGAGATCAAGGAAACAACTTCAAAAATTGGTTCAGTTGAAACACCAAAAAACGTCTTCGTGTATGATAGCGGGGAAGAAGTCCCTAAAACGGCAGCTAAAAATAATTACATGACCGGAATCATTACATTGGCTGGAGGTCAAAATATTTTTAATGATATTGAAGGAGGATGGCCTGAGGTTAGTTGGGAAGAAGTGGTGGATCGCAATCCAGATGTTATAGTCATCATTGATTATGGTGATATCCCAATCGAACAAAAAGAAAAATTCTTATTAAATAAAAGCGAGCTTGCAGATGTACCTGCCATTCAAAACAAGGAAATAATCGTGCTTCCTCTTTCGGCGGGAGCGGAAGGAATTCGTGCACCGCAAGCCTTACAGACAGTGGCGGAAGGATTATATCCTGAAAATTTTAATAGCCAAAAAAGGTGAATGCTGAACAATGACCCGAATAAGGACACAAATGAAAAGTGTCCTTGTTCGGGTTTTATTTTTAAGGATAAGAGAAATAATCAGCACCGTTTAAAGAAATGCTGGAAGGAAAAATCAATCGGTTTCTTGAATGATTAGTAGGGAAGGAAATTGTAAGGAGTGTCGAGGGTGAATAATGGTTTAGCTGATACTTTAGAACAAACAGAAGTGGATGCCTTATATTCCCGGCTCACGGCTATTAAAGGAATAAGCGGTAATCCAATGGATGTTGAAATACAATGGTTTGGAAATGCCACAGCATTTTCTGTGAAAAAGATTCCAGGCCCTTCATTCAATACGGTAAAAGGTTTACAAGATGGTGATGAAATGGTTGTCGAAAGAATCGTGGAGTTTTACGAAAAAAGAGAGATTCCTGTGCGCTTCGAGCTGACTCCGGCACATGCTTCTCCTGATTTGATGGCATATCTAGCTAAAGCGGGTTTTAATCAGTCGGACTTCCATACGACTTTATATGCACCTCTTTCTCAAGAAATAGAGCCAATCGACTCCAAGATATCTATCCGCAGGCTGAAAAGAGATGAATTCAGTATATTTGCAGATATTTACACGCAGGGGTTTCAAATGCCAGCGTTCTTAAAAAGTGGAATTGCTGCCAATAATGAAATATTATACGACAACGAACATTGGACATTTTATCTTGCAAGTGTTGGAAATGAACCTGCTGGAATCGGTGTACTGTTTACAAAAGATGAAAGTGCAACACTTGCAGCTGCAGCTACCGTCCCGCATTTAAGAAATCATGGAGTTCAAACGGCTTTAATAAAGAAACGCTTAACACAAGCAAACTCCCTTCATTGTAAATTAGCCGTAGGGCAAGCCAGGTTTGGCAGTGTTAGTCAAAATAATATGGAAAGAGCCGGATTGAAGATTGCCTATACAAAAGCTATATGGACGAAAAAATAAGGGGAGCAGGAGATGAGCCAATGAAAAAAATGATAGAACATACAACATTGAAAAGAACGAAGCAGTCGATAGCAGAAGATTTGCGAAAGGTAGGAGAAAAAATTTGATAGAAGGTTTATATGAAGCCCATTTACCTGTCAAAAACCTAGCCATTTCAATGGAATTTTATAAGAAAATAGGCTTGAAATTGGCATGGAAGGATGAAGATACTGCCTTCTTTTGGATCGAAGAAAACAAAAGCTGGATAGGTCTGTGGGAGGGGGAAGAATATCAAACTCCCTATCACCCTTCACTCCGGCATATCGCTTTTCGAGTATCCTATGAAAATATGAAAAATGCTTTAACGTGGCTTCAATCCCTGCATATTAAAGTTGTGCCTTTTGGAAAAAGGGCATCTATTGAGCCTTTTGTACGCCCGCATCAAGGAAACGCATCCGTCTATTTTAATGACCCCGATGGTAATAGTTTGGAACTTATGTGTTCAATAGAAGTTCCTGATGCATATAAGCATATGATCAATAAACTTTCACTTCAAGAATGGGATGAATTACTTACTAAGTAACTAATTAATCTATTCATAAAGATGTTAATAATAAGGTGTTTTAAAATTTATAAACTAAAATCCAAAAGTTATATAAAAAGCTGATCGGCAATAACACCAATCAGCTTTTTCCTAGTGCTCATTCTTCTCGAATGACAAATATAACACCAATAAAGATTAATATAGTACCTATCCAAAAAGGCAAGCCAATTTGCTCACCTAGTAATAACCACCCTAAAAAGGTGCCGACTATAGGTTGGAAAAAGAAAAATAATCCGCCACTTGAAGCATTAAGTATTTGCAATCCGCGATTCCATAGTAAAAAGGCACATGCTGTCGAAATGACTCCCAAGTATAAAAGACCGCCCCAAATAGTTGGATGCATCATGGCTTGGAAGTCGAGTTTATCTAATCTAGTAATTGTAAAAGGCGTTAGTATGGCAATTGAAACAAGAATAGCATAGGTTGTTACCACAATTTGTGAATATTGCCCCGGGACACGCTTAATAAGAACAGACATAAGCGACCATGTTAGTGCTGCAATAAGTAACGATACCGCACCAAGTTGATTAGATGAATTGATATGCGCATTTCCTACTATTATACAGACACCAATTGTAGCTAGAATAATTGAAAGTGCTTTTTTAAAGGTAATTTTTTCTTTTAAAATGATTCGCGCAAATAGCACCATGAATGCAGGTGTTGTTGAAGTAATAATAGCACCCATTTGTGCAGTAGAGAGCATCGTACCAATTTCTTGGGTTACAATGGAAATTGTATTTCCAATAAGCCCAATCATGAAAATTAACAGCCAGTCTCGTTTTTCAATCCGCCATGATTGTTTTGTGACAATGCCAATAATTAGCAATGCAGCTATAGCAATAAGATAGCGGAACCATACTAATTCAAGTGGTGGAACAGAGTCTACCACAACCTTTACCACAACATACATCCCGCCCCAAATACTAGCAGCGAGTGATAAATATAAAGAACCTAATAAGGTGTTTTTCATTTTGTGCCCTCCGTTTTCTCTAGACAAATACTGCTGTCCTTAACGGAGTTGTAGTTTTCTACCGTTAAGGGAGAATAACTACAGGTACATCATTTTCAAATAGTGGTGAATACATCATCAAATTTCAGCTCACTTTCGTAATGTTTACTTTATCATACAATAATTGGTTAATTGAGTATATAACTGTTCAATGATTTGGAATCAAAAATTTAATGAATCAATCATAAAAGGGACCAAAAAATGGTCCCTTCAGACTGTATACAAACTCGATGAAAATCGAGTTTGTATACAGTCTTTTTATGGCTTGTACAATTTGAGCCTTGATAGGAACGTAGGGCACTCGCTTTCCGCGGGCGGTCCGGGAGCCTCCTCGGCGCCTTTGCGCCTGCGGGGTCTCCCTTGGACGCGCTTTTCCCGCAGGAGTCTCACACCTTCCGTTCCAATCCACTTTGTTTTAACAATTAGATATAACCGCTTTTGTCGACAAACTGAAGGGACCAAAAATGGTCCCTTTCCTAATGTTAAAATATAAAAAACGGGACCATTTCATTAAATCTTTAGCAAGTTTACAATTTCTTTCGCTTTTTCTAATTGAACCCCTTCAATGAAACTGCTATTTTTTCTAACAGCTGTACCAAAATGATAGTATCCAGTATTTAGTTCGGAATGGATAGAAAGGATATTATCTTTATTTAAGCCGCTGCCCACTAAAATCGAGATGTCGCTGCAGACTCTTTTCATTTGGTGGATGGTTTGCATACGACTGGAGAGATTCCCATGACCACCAGAGGTTAATATCGTTGTTATTTCCGGATACTGTGCCAGTATTTCAGCAGCTCGGACTGGATCAGGCGTATCATCGATAGCCCGGTGGAATGTAATCTCCAAACCTTCACATACTGTTAATAGCTCTTTGAGGGATAATTGGTTGATTTCATTTTTTTCGTTTAATACACCCAATACGACGCCGTTTGCGCCCAATGAACGAATAATGCTTATATCATTTTTCATAATATCTATATCATTTTGAGAGTAACGAAATGACTGGCTATGAGGCCTTACCATTACGTTTACTGGAATGTTTACGGAACTGACGACAGCTTCTATCAGGGCGTAACTGGGAGTTAAACCGCCCTCAGCTAAAGCACAAACGAGCTCGATTCGGTCTGCACCTGATTTTTCAATTAAAAGGGCATCTTCTATGGTTGTGGCAATAAATTCAATGTACATTAGATTTTCCTTTCTTAACAAGTTCTTTGGTATCCTTCATAGGAATCACAATATAAAAAGTATATCATTTTGTTGCTGTTGTTTATTTTTGGATAAAACAAATTAAGTGTCAGAAGAACAGTGACAATAAACTTGTTTATAAAAGAAAGTTTCATTACTTTTTCAAAAAAAAAGGGAAGGTTTTTAAGAAACGAAATCAGCTTTCTTAAACCATTGTAACTACAGTCACAATCAATTTTATCATGCGGTCTGCTTTTCTGTTAGATTGTTATCTCTATCTGATTTCCTTCAGGGTCACTTACTACGCTTTCATAATAACCATCCCCAGTGATACGTGGGCCATTCAACACAGGGTATCCTGCTGCTTTTAACATTTCTGTTAATTGATCGACATTCTCTTTGCTGCCCACAGAAAAAGCGATATGAGCATATCCGGTTATTTGGGTAGTCATTTTATCTTGTATTCCTTTCTGCCGCATAACTTCTAGACGTGCTCCAGTTTCAAAAGTTATAAAATAGGATTCAAATTGCTTTTCCGTATTACGGTATAAACGATTGGCTTGGCCTTTGAAGTACTGCGTGTAGAACGCACACATTGATTCCAGATCATTTACCCAAATAGCTACATGTTCAATTTTCATCATCTTCACCTTATTCGTTCATTTTCTCTTTATCAGTTTTCGTACTAAACAACTACTAATCTTTATTTTCATTTATATAAAAATAAGCAACGTTGTTATCAATGCAAACTCTATATCACTAAAGTACTTTTGAATTCGTATTTTTCCCCTTAAAAAAATCCTTCTTTTTCAATAAGACATTTAATTTTTCTGAACCCAATATCATTCCTGCAATAAAAACAACAATAAAAAACGGGAAGATTCCTATTGTTGAATGAGATGCAATGAAACCGAGAAGAGGAGGCATGAACGTACTGCCTGTATAGGCAACAGCCATTTGATAGCCCATAATTGTCTGAGAATGCTCCTTCCCAAAACGTGCTGGTGTTTCATGTAACATGCACGGAAATATCGGTGCTAATCCTAATCCAATCATGATAAAGCCTACAAGTGAGAAACTAGATGGCAATGGTAAGAATAGAAGTACCGCACCAACTAATGCTGTTATTTGCCCTACCCGAATGAGAGCATGGTTACTGACCTTTAAAGTAATAAAGCCTGTAATAAATCTGCCGATTGTTATTCCAGCGTAATATAGAGAAACCCATTGTGCAGCTACCGCTACGTGTAACTCCTTAACATTCACCAGAAAGCTACTTCCCCATAGGCCCATTGTTGCTTCAACACCGCAATAAAACAAGAAAGATATCAGAGCTAGCTTAACTCCTCTAATCTTCAATGGTTTTATATTTTTAGCATCTTCATCATAAAATACACTTTTTGAATCTTCCGGCTCTTCACTTAAGGTGACCTTGCTGCTTCTTGCGACCCTATTCCATAAAGGCAGAGTGAAGAAAAGGATTACAACTAATGCGAACTGAATTCCAGCAATAGCAAAATATCCATGTCTCCAAGAATTTTGCTCTGAAATAAACTGAGCCATAATGATGGGACCAAGTGTAGCCCCAACTCCCCAGAAACAATGTAGCCAACTCATGTGGTGTGCTTTGTAATGTGTAGCAACATAATTGTTTAATCCTGCATCAACAGATCCTGCACCTAATCCAAGTGGTATGGCACAAATAATTAACCAAATAAGCGATGGAGCAAAAGTGAAACCTAGCAGAGCCCCAGCAGTCATTAAGCAACTGACAAATGTAACATTCCCAGTTCCGAACCGTTTAAGTACAGTTCCGCTTGCTAAACTGGAAATAATTGTACCGCCTGCTATCGTCATAAAAAGCAAGCCAGCAGTCTCAAGCCGTGCTCCATATTCCAATTGCATCACAGGCCAGGCCACTCCCAACAATGAATCAGGTAAACCTAAGCTGATGAAAGCTAAATAGATGATTACTAAAAAGAATGTAGCCATATATATAACCCGCCTTTAATTTTTTTGCGGTGCTCCATTGTACTTCTGATTCGTTTTACCTGCTTGTTCCAGTGATCATGAGATCAAGTCCAAGATTTTGTAATCCATATAGATAGTCTTGTTTCCAATCACTCATTGTTATCTCTGGAAGATGTTCTACTGGGATATATTTTGAGCTCTCTATTACAATTTGATCTATTACTAGTTTGTTCACTTCATCATCGCAAAAAATAATCGTATGAGGGTTAATGATTGCTACAAACGTAGCTACTAAGCGACTGATCGCATCAATCTCATATTCTTCACGGATAGTTGCTTTCTTAGGTCCACTTCCATTATTCAAAGCTTGCAGAAAATTTCGGTCATCATACTGAGGGACGAATGAAACCTCACCCGAGAAAAAAGTACTTCCTCGTACCACGTCTCCATTTATCATAATTCCTGCACCTGGACCATTTTGACCGGAATACAAATAGATAAGAGATTGATTGTCAGTATTTCCTGTATTATTGTGATATCCAAGAACTGCAGCATTCATATCGTTCTCTACTACCACAGGTATAGAAAAACGGTCCTCATAGTATTCTTTTAAATTAAAATTTTGAAAATGCTCGTAGCCTGGTATATAAAAAATCCGACCATTATCAACCGAACCAGGGACACCAATTGCCATAGAACTGATCTTTGAATATTTAGCTATAATGTCTTCAATATACTTGGTTAATAATGTTAGATCATTATCTATTAATACACTTGACGTTTTTCCCTGTTCCTTCACTTCACCCAAACAATTAAAAATTGTATAATTTGTCTCTGTTCTCTCTAAAAATAGTGCCAAACCTAACATATGTTCAGGATTGTATGCATATCGTTTTGCTCTTCTTCCACCACTAGAATCATCGAGGCCGACTAAAATAAGTTCCCCATCCTTCTCCATCTGCGCTAGGAATTTACTTATTGTCGGGAAACTAATTCCTAATTTATGACTGAGTTCAACTTTTGTTGCACTTCCAAGTTCTAAAAGAGTTGTACGAATACCATGAAGGATAACCTTCTTCATAGATTTTGGAGTAACGAATAACTCATTCACAATATTCACCACCTAAAATAATAAACTTATTAAATATCTTTAATAAGTTACGATGATACTATATTATATACAAGTTTTGAAAATAATGGAAATTTATTATTTATACAAATACTAGCGTTGCTCTTTCTAAGTCTGGCCCAAAACACGAGTAACACTTATTCCGTAATACGGCCCGATTGTGGAGGGAAATCGTTCATTTTGTTACAAATAAATCATTCTGCTTGGCCATTAGCTTTTCATCTCAGGGATTATGCTTTCACTATCAACTATTTTTTATTTAGATTTATAATGAAACGAAATGTTCATTCAAACGTATAAAAAAAGAATATATTTAGAGAATGGTATATTGAAGGTTGCCGGAAAAATTAAATGAATATAATCATAACGGAGGTTATTTAATTGGATAAAGAAGGTAAGGAAGTATCGAAATCGAAGTTTTACAAAATAGGAATGGGTTTTCTGATTATTTCCCTTCTCACTTGGATCATTCCTGTAATAGCTCCTTTTACGCCTTTTCCCACTAAGGTAAAAGCGGGGGTCATAACAGGTGCGATCGTCTTTGCAGAAGTAATGTTCTGGGTAGGTGCACTTTTAGTCGGAAAAGAAGTAGCTGCAAAATTCAAAAGTTATTTAAACCCGAAAAATTGGAGAAAAGAAAAAGAGTAGCAGGAAAATGAAATACAAGAGTTGAGAAGGTAGTGTTAAAAAGAGTGAGGGAATTGATGTAGTTTTATAAAAAAGATTGATCATTTAAAACAAAGTTCGATTATTTATAATAAAGTTTGATTAAAATCCTTTGTTTGCAGGATTTTTTTCTTTAACTATCGCGGCAGTTTAGCTGCATAAGGGCGTAGTTTGGTCGAGCTGTGTAATAGATTACTATGTAATGTAAGTGAGATATAGAATAGAAAATATTATAAGATTACTAAAACCAATATTTATAGAGGGAGACTTTATGATGAATAAATTTCCAATCATAGAAACAGAAAGGTTAATTTTAAAAGAAGTGACACCAGAGGATGCTAACGATATGTATTAATACCTATCAAAATTGTTGGAGAAATTAGAGATGAATTTGATGAGGATGAAGTACCTGACATTCGTAAATTAAATGAGGAATATTTTATCTTAGACGCTAAATTACTGATCGAAGATGTTAACTATTTGTGATGATCATCATATTCAATATTTAGAAGTGAAAAAAATATAGAAATAATTTAAATCCTTTCACTTATGGCTTTATTTCTTTTACAAAAGTCTAAACAGGTGGCGTTACTCTTTTAAAAAGTGACGCTGCTTTTTATTAGGCTTGATGACAGGGTGCTTGCTGTAGACCGCAAAGTAATCGTAATAAAAGTAAACGGACAAGGAAAAAAATGCTCCTTATTTTTTTATTTCTTCAAGCTTTCTTCGATTGACTGCCCTATATAGAGAACCTTGAGATATTCCTGTTACTGCTACTATCTCTTTTATGGAATACTCTTTACTATCATACATCCGTAGCGCAACAGCAAGCTTTTCTTTATCTAATTTAGGTCTACCCAATTTTTTTCCACGTTTTTTTCCTAGGAACTTTATCATAATCATAGATTGTTGGAAAAACTGCCTTAAAGAGACGGCCATCTCTTTGAGGCCTTTTTTTTGCCTCCTCACGCCAGGAAATAATTTGCTTTTGTATATTGTCGCATGAATCCTATAATTTGTACCGCCATAATTTTTTCCTAAAATACTAAAATCCGCTGCCATTGAATATGGAAGCGGACAATATTTCAAGGCATTTCCTTGCTTGTGTTGGGATATGTGTCAAGAATCGCTGGGGAAATAGATGAAAAGGTTATCAACGAGACTCATGATACTGTGATGGAGGAACTGGCTCTGGTGAAAGGAGAATTAGCCCTAGCACGAGAACAGCCTCATACTTTACAAAAAGTCACAGACGAATTACAACAACATTATTAATATACTCCCGCTTAGTTTACTAGTTAAACTAGCAGGGGTTGTTGACTTTTTATCAACACTTTAGAAATAAATAAGCACTTTTAGTCAATTTGATCAATATAATGTAAAAAAAATTAGGAGTGATCTACATTGTCTTGGCTAATCATCTTGGCTTTTGCTGTTTCATCCAGTGTCGATAATTTAGGAGTAAGTATTTCTTATGGAATTCGCAAAATACGGATTGGCTTAGGGGCCAACTTATTGATTGGGTTTATTTGTTTTCTTATGAGTATAGCGGGAATTTCCTTTGGAGTTTGGCTTTCCAAGATTTTGCCAGGTATGTTCCCAGTGATTATTGGAGCGTTCTTTCTAATTATTATCGGTATAAGAATTATTTTATTAGCTACACCACGTAAAAAGGTTTTAGCCGTAAGCCATGAGCATAGCAACCCATCTCCAAGCATGAAAGGGGTTCTTAAGAATCCTGAAGCTGCTGATGTCGATAACTCTGGAGAAATTGGCTGGGGGGAAGCTGTGATTCTTGGGGTAGCCTTATCAGCGAATGCCCTTACCAATGGCTTAGGTGCCGGTTTACTTGGGTTTTCACCACTTGCTATTTCACTAACCGCTGCCATTGGTAGTATTATCAGTGTTTGGGCAGGAGTTAAGTTAGGGCATAAATTAGCTTCCGTTCGTATTGGCTCTTTTACACTAGGTGAATTCGGAACAATCATTAGCGGGATCATTATTTTAATAATTGCTATTAGAGCATTCTTTTAATATTTACCAAATAAACATTGACAAAATGTCAACACTTAGGTATATTCCACAAGAACACTTACTTTATTACTCTATAAAAATGTTTAAGTAGAATCGTATTCTCATATGTAAAACTAGATAAATTTCGAAGTCCGATATGGGAGGGAAGAGTATGTCAGATGATCAACCAAAAACTAGTAAACTTGGTTTGCGGTTAAAAGAATTACTGAAGGAACGGTCATTATCAATGAGAAAACTTGGTGAGTTCACTAATATTGATACAGCAACCATTTCACGGATTATTAATGGTAAACGAAGAGCAAATCCTGACCATTTACAAAAATTTGCCGACTGTCTTGGTGTCCCTATCGCTGATTTATTTGTAGCAGCTGGTTACTCCATTGACCAAAGACAGGAACATCAGTATTCAGATATTCATTCGTCTATAGACAGCATTCAAAGTATCCTCGAATCCTCTGAATTATATAATAAAACGTTCACTATTGAGAGTGTTGAACAGCAATTGACAAAATATCAACTATATTCATACACCGAAGAGGGAGAAGAGACTATTCTAAATGGCTTTGAGAAAAAGCTTATGAAAGTTGGCAGCATAGGTCCGTTTATTAGTCAGTTGAAGGAAATGTTTGAGCGGTTTCGCTTAAGAAATGGTACTCCTGCTGAGCTTGCCATCATTGGCAGTGCGCTCATTTATTTTATTATTTCGGTAGATGTTATCCCTGATTACATTTTTCCAATTGGGTATTTAGACGATGCAATCGCAGTAAAACTTGTTTTAAATTTATTATCAACAAAAGCATGAAACTAAACATAAAAACGATTCTGACAGGTGATATTCCAAATGGAAAAAAGAGTAAGAATAAACAAGAAACGAAAATGGCTTAGAAACCTCCTTTTGACAGTTCTTTTATTATTTATAACGGTATCCATTTATTGTATTTATCAATATAAAAGTGGATTGTCTGAAGCGAATAATGGTAAGTATAAGAGCGATCAAAAAATGTTTCATGACTTCCAAGGCACTGAGCCTCAATTTGGAGAGATTAATATTTTATTATTTGGAAGTGATTCACGGGGTGAGGAGCATGCACGTTCTGATACGTTAATGATCGCTCATTATAACCAAAACACTCATAGTATGAAAATCGCTTCGATTATGAGGGATACGTATGTGGATATTCCTGGTCATGGTATGCAAAAAATAAATGCCGCTTTTGCATTTGGCGGGCCTGAATTAGTAAGGAAAACGATTAAGGAAAATTTTGATGTTGATATTAATTACTATGCCGTTGTCGATTTTGAAGGGTTTTCAAAAATAGTTGACATCGTTGCCCCTAACGGAGTCGAGGTCGATATTCCATACGAAATGTCCTATGGAATTGGGATGACACTGCATCCAGGTAAACAAATATTACATGGTGATAAATTGTTAGGCTATGTTCGATTTCGCCACGATCGTCTAAGTGATTTTGGCCGGGTGGAAAGACAGCAGGAAGTAGTCTCAAAGATCAAAGAACAAGCAGTCAGTGTTCATAGTTTGGTAAATCTACCAAAGATCCTTGGAGTGGCTGACCCTTACATTGATACAAATGTAGATACTCCAACCATTCTATCAATTGGCAAAGGGCTAATTGCTGGGAAATCAAAAAGTATGGAAAGTATTCGGATACCAGTTAAAGATTCATATGAGAATGAAACGGTTAACGTGGGAGCTGTGCTTAAAATTGATATCAATAAAAACAAGCAAGCTTTAAAAGACTTTTTAGCATCAACTGAAGATGAAAGTAATACCAGTCAATGAGGTAGGACCACTGACCACTACAATGGGGCATGAGTAATTCATGATAAAAACGACTTATTTGTACGTGGTCTTTTTTGCATGTTTAATAATTTGAACATAATTTTCTTCGAGAATTCGAGAATGATGTTAAATTATTAAATATTTAGGTTATTTTTACAGAAATGAGGATTTTTCATGAATTACGAATTATTTCAATCAATTAATCAACTTGCGGGTCATCATCCTTTATTGGACGAACTAATGGTCTTTGCTACACAAAAAGCATTGCTGATTTATGCAATAGTGTTAATTGCGATGTGGGTTTTTGGGAAAGAAAACCATAAACATACAGTCGTCTTTGCTACTATGACGGGGGCATTGAGCTTATTCATTAACTTTATTATTGGTCTTATTTACTTTGAACCCCGTCCATTTGTAACACATAATGTTCAATTATTAATTACACATGCCGCTGATGCCTCTTTTCCAAGTGACCATACTACAGGTGCATTTGCATTGTCTTTAGCGGTCTTATTACGCCACCGTAAAATCGGATTTGGAATGGTCTTGCTTGCGTTATTAACCGGTATCTCTCGTGTATATGTGGGTCACCATTATCCAGTTGATGTACTTGGCAGCATTGTTATAGCGACAGTTGTAAGTATATTTATTTATAAGATTAGCCCCTTTTTGCAGCCGATTCCTAGGATGGTCATTCATATATATAATAAAATTCCGTTAGTTCCCAAAAATGGTCAAAGTGAAAAAATTATTAATCCTTTGAAATGGAAAGCAAAATAATAGAAACACACATGGTGAAGAAAATGAAAACAGAGACAAATATTTATAGACGATTAGATGGTCCAATCATGCAGCAGTCAATAAACAGGCTAGTATGGATTACAAATCGATTATTACACCCAAATAGGCTTACTAGACCCTATTAGGAAGGATTCTAATTATCGATTGTATGGAGAAGAGTGCATTCAGATTTTGGATTTGGTTGAACATTATAAAACTCTCAATATGCCAGTTAAGGAAGTAAAAAATTTCTTAACTTACATAACCCTAAAAGTACAGTTAACCAGGAAAGAATAGTATTTTTTATTTCAGAGTATTGAAGTCTCTTGGAGTGGTGGGCAAGTTCTGGAGCTTTACTTGTATTGTTTTATTTAACAAGCTATATAAGAGTAGTAAAGAAGTTTTAAAGATTCCCTTGGTAGTTAAATATTAGCTTTACTTTTAAATGTACAATATTAGTTTTAAGTTAAAAGGGAGGTAGTGTTAATGGTAAGTCCTGGAGGTTTAGTTTTAATTGGTGCTGTTGCATTAATCGTGTTTGGACCAAAGAAGTTACCAGAGGTGGGACGTGCAGTAGGTAAATCACTTGTCGAGTTTAAAAATGCTACACGAGGAATAATTGAAGATGATAACGTAAAAGAGAAAAAGGAAAGATCTTTAGAAGAAATCAAAAGTGAAGAAACAAAACTAAAATAGTCTATTAATGGGTGTTCCTTATATGCATATAAAGTAATTGGCCATTATTTAAATAATGTTGGTTTCAAACAAAGTATATATATATAACAAAGAAAATATACTTATTTTTATAGTAAGATGATTTGTACAAGGAGCATAAAAATAGACCTTCGTTTCTGAAGGTCTATTTGTTATACATATGTCGACATCCGACTCATCAATAGCCGTACCTAACACAATATTAACCTCATAAATCAAGACTTTACCATCCATTAAGGGGTCCTACCACATGCCCATCAAGCTAACCGAACAAACTACCCCCAAAATGAAAAAAACGTTATTCTTTCAGTAAAATACTTGAATATGAAAGTACTCAGTGTTTCAATGACTTCACCTTACAAAAAGAAGAAGTTTCAGGGATGGTAAAAGTTGAATTGGATGATTTTGAAGACCTGTGGGACGGAACAAAAGAAGAAGTGAATATCCAAGGCTTTGAAATCAATCAAGATGACCATAGAATGATGATAGATCAATATGTTGGCAGAGATAAATTTGTGCCGCATGATATTTCCTATTATAAAAGCATTATTAGGTTGATCAGAGAAAACTTATCATATCATTCAGGTTCTGACCAAAGCTAACTAAAACTTAAGCCCCAACAAAACAATTCGAGTTTTGTTGGGGCTTAAGTTGTGTTCAAAAAGGTGAAAATCCTTCTTGACTCAAAAGAATCTGTTCTTCAGGAAATACTCCTTTAAGCCTGTCATAGACGATTTTATAGGCTGAAGGATGATACCAATCTTCTAAACCAAGTGCTTGATATTTAGAAGCAATGCCTAGACTTTTCGTCCGTTTTCCGCCACTTCCGTCGCCCATGAAATAGTCGTCCACACAAACACGATTGACTAATCCAGCTAATTTATCTGGGAATTCATTACTGCTGGGCAAGACTGGAGCTATTGTGGCTTGAGTCGGTATATCGGCATCTCTCAATAGTTGCAGTGTCTTTAATCTGCCGCCAATTGGTGGAGCATCTGGTGTAAAATGTTTACGAATGTCTTCTCTATCTGTTTCAATGGTCATGCTTATCCGCACTTTATTCTTCAACTGCGCAAACAAGTCTATGTCTCTTTTGACGAGAGGGCTTCGCGTTTGCACAAACAAAAAGTCTGGTTGGTTGATTACCATGACTTCGAGTAAGGAGCGGGTGATTCTTTCCTGATATTCTATTGGCTGGTAAGGGTCGGTGCTTGAAGACATGAATATGGTTACATTTCCTTTGGCTTTCTCTCTTGTGAGCGCTTTGTCCAATATCTCTGCCGCCCCTTTTTTTACATCAACCCAGCTTCCCCAGTCTTCTTTCCTAAAGATAGAAACAGGCATTTTCCTCACATAACAATAGGAACAGCTAAATGAACAACCTGTGTAAGGGTTCAATGTGTGACTGTAGTCTGAAAGAAAACCTGTACCTTTATTTAAAATCGTTTTAGGGTTTTTATACAGAATTTGTGCTGTCATCGTGTTGTACCGTTACTTTGCATCATGAAAAATGATTCCCATCCCGTAGCGTATTCCAGATTGAAGAGTGCTTACGCCATGACGCATCGTATTCTTGTAATAACCTTTTTTACCTTCTACTGGCCGGTGGTTCGTAGGGAAGAGGAGTGCTTCTCCTTGTTCTAGCGTGATGACATGCCCTCGGCTTTGGGCTCGGGGCCGCTGTTCTACAAGAATGGATTCGCCTCCAGTATAATCGACCCCCCGCTGATTTAGCGTAAATACAACTTGGAATGGGAAATAAACGTCTCCATATAGATCCTGATGCATACAATTATAGCCGCCTGCTTCATATTTAAGAATAAGAGGGGTGGAACGGGTTTGTTCTTTTTCATGGCACTCTTCTAAAAAAGCAGCTAACGTATCAGGATAAATGGCTTCTTTCCCTAACTGGTGCAACCATCGATTAGCAGCTATAGCGAGCTCAGGGTAAAATGCCGTACGTAGCTCCTGCAGTATAGCTGGCAAAGGATAATCGAAATATTTATACTCGCCTTCACCGAAGCGATAACGTCCCATGTTGATTGTGTTTCGATATAGTTCTTCTTTGTCATACAACTTAATAACGTTTTGACATTGTTCAGGAGTAAGCAGGACCGGCAATTTTGCAAAGCCTTGGTCGTCCAATGTTTGATGAATTTGGTCCCAGTCAAGAGTGTTGATTGGTGATTTCAACTCCTTATTCATTGATCTCTCCTCCATTTTGTGCTTCTAATTGAAGCAGAAATTGTTTCATCTCCGTTCCTCCGCGGTAACCAGTTATGGCTCCATTTTTTCCAATTACCCGATGACATGGCACCGTAATCAGAACTGGATTGGCACCGATAGCCGTTCCGACGGCGCGAACAGCTTTGGGTCTTTGAATGTGCTCGGCAATATCAGAATAGGAATAGGTTTCTCCATAGGGTATTTGATTCAATGCTGCCCAAATTTCTTGTTGAAATGGCGTTCCTTTAACATCTACGGGTAATGAGAAAGTTTGCCGCTTTCCCTCGAAATATTCATACAGTTCTTTTAGATAGGGCTTTAAGGCTTCTTCATTTTCAACAAGGTTCTCCAAGGGGAAGCGTTTTTGTATCCAAGTTTTCAGCTCATCATACGATTGACCAGGTGAACCTACATAACAAAGTCCCTTCTCAGACTTGACTACATATAATTGCCACTTATCGTATTTTAAAATGGCCCAAGCTATTGTTTGTTCTTTAACATTCATCATGTTGTTCACGCTCCTTCTTCAAGTTTTGATGGTAAGCTTTGCGATATCCTGATGGTGTATTTCCCGTTTTCTTTTTGAATAACGTTATAAAATAGGGGGTACTTGAAAATCCTACAGCTAATCCTATTTCGGTTACCGGCTGTTCGGAGCTTTCAAGCATTCTAATTGCTTTTTCAAGGCGGAGTTGTTGAATATATTCAGTAGGCGATAGACCTTTCACACGCTTAAACAATCTTTGTAAGTGGTAGGGACTGCCATGAGAAATATCCGCCAATGTGTTCAATGTGAGGGGCTCGCTGTAATGTTGATCAATCCATTCAGTTATTTGCTCAATCCACTCTTCTGTAGGCAGATTCAAGCCTTCGGGTTTACAGCGTTTACAAGGCCTGAAATTTTCTTCTAAAGCCATATTGGCATTTTTGAAAATCTGCACGTTTTCTTTGTTGGGCACCCTGGATTTACAAGAGGGCCTGCAAAAGATGCCTGTTGTTTTTACGCCATATAAAAAATGATCATCATACGCTGCATCACACTCTATAATAGCTTTCCAGTAATCATTAGGAATGTCTGTTTTTTTCAAATTCATCACATTCACCTCTCCTTTTAGTATACAAGAAAGTATTGATATACAAACATTTCGATAATATAAAAGCAAGATAACGTAATTTCTTTCAACGGAAAAATAAGAAAAAAAACCTTTCACTATATTAGGGATTAGTGATCGGCTCATTCCGAAACCTTTTTGATTTTTTATTGGATTTGAAGCAGTTATAGAGAATCGTAGGTGTTTTATAAGCTGCATCTGCGGCAACAGCTTCGGGTTTTCCAACTCTTCTAATCACATTTTCCACTAGTGGCTCTAGGATATTACTATCATGTGTATTACCTGGTGTTACAATCGTGCCGACTACAAAACCGTTTCGATCTGAGGCAGCATGGAATGAATAGGCAAACTGTTTTGAAATGTTAAAACAAAGTTGATTGGAACGAAAGGTGCGAGACTCCTGCGGGATAAGCGCGTCCAAGGGAGACCCCACAGGCGCATAGCGCGCCGAGGAGGCTCCCGGACCGCCCGCGGAAAGCGAGTTCCTGGAGTGGAAATCAACGTTCAATCCTCAAAAAAACTGTAGACAAACTCAATTATTTATCGAGTTTGTCTACACTGAAACTTTCACTATATTAGTGATCGGCTTTTTTTATGTTAAAATCTCCAAATAACCAATGGAAAAAGGCTATAAATATTGTAAAATAAATCGAATAGCCTAAATTACCCAACCACTTTATCGGTTCACCATCGGAGTATTGTATGATAGAGGTAGCAAGGTACATCAAGATAATAGCTACTAAACAGCTAATTAAAAATCTTTTCTTTGATATTCTCATGGCTAAGGTAAAACTCCCTTTACATTTTCAGTTTATCGTAATATCCATCTATTTACATAACCTCCATTATACTAGAAAAGCGATGTTCTTGATATTCAAGGGCTGAAGCTGAAAAAATAAGAAGGAAGGCCTAGCTTGAGGAGTAGGGGTAATATCTGGCTCACACTCTTTCACCATAATGCTGAAAGAGTTGCTCTAGTGAAAATTTGGAAGTAACTATAAATAGGTTAGGTCTGTTAAAATAAGGAAGGTGGATAAAACTCCAGGAGTATTTGCGACAAATGGAATTAATTTATGGCAGAGTGAGAACTTGGCTGTTTTGCAAACATAGTTTAGTTGTGAATCACAAAAGGGTATATCAGTTGATGAAAGAGTTAGTTCACTTTTTTAATACAAAATGAAATAACAAAGCAGTTCTAAATGATCTGCGATTTAGACTGCTTTGTTATTATAAGATATCCCTTAATGTAAATTAATGTGCGGTATAGCCCCCATCAACAAGAAGGGTTGTACCATTAACAAAACTGGCATCATCACTTGCTAAAAATAAGACAGCCTTTGCTATTTCTTCCGGTTTTCCAAGTCTACCTTGTGGATGAAGAGAAACTAAATATTCTTTCGTTTGAGGATCAACATTTGCAAGTAAAGGAGTGTCAATATAACCAGGGCAGACCGCATTAATACGAATACCATCTTTTGCATAAGCAGTACATAAGTTTTGAGTTAGTAGCTTCACGCCACCTTTTGCAGAGGAATAGGCTGTTGGATTTGGTAATGAAACAAAACTATGAATAGAACCAGCGTTAACAATGACACCTCCTGTACCTTGTTTAAGAAACTGTTCAATCGAATATTTATCAGAAAGGAATACTCCTGACAAATTAATATCGATGGTTCGTTTCCATTTTTCATAGGACAATTCATGTGCTGGTGCATCATCAGCAACTCCAGCATTTGCATACATAATATCTAGCTTGCCGTATTTATTCACGGTTTCATTGATCATCTGTTTAATATCTTCTTCATTTGTTACATCTGTTTTAACAAATAACGTATTATATCCATTCGTATTCAATTCTACTGATATGTCTTTACCACGTTCTGAAAAGTCAGCAATGACCACATTTGCTCCTTCTTCAGCAAAAAGGCGAACAGTCGCTTCACCAATTCCGCTTGCTCCACCTGTTACGATTGCTACTTTATCTTTTAATTTCATCTCAATCTCTCCATTCTAGAATTTATTCATGTCGATATCCTATTGTTAACATTGCTACATCTTTTTATCTTGCTGTTGCTCCACCATCAATCACAAATTCTGCACCTGTCGAGTAAGCTGATTCATCAGAAGCAAGAAATAGCACTGTATTTGCTACATCTTTTACAGATCCTAGATGTCCTAAAGGAAATAAATTTGCACCTAATTGTTCTTTTGAATTTCCAGTTACCTCTGAAGCATAGTCTGCCATTCCAGTATCGATGTATCCAGGATGGATAGAGTTCACTCTAACCCCCGCAGAAGCATATTCCATCGCCGCATCTTTTGTCATAATACGTACTGCTCCTTTACTAGCACCATATAGAACATGTCCTGGAGATCCCATCAAACCTGCTATGGAGGAAGCATTAATCACTGAACCTTTATTTTGTTTGGCCATCAATGGCATGATATGTTTCATTCCAAGGAATACGCCAGTAACATTAATAGACATTAGACGATTCCATTCTTCCAGTTCAATCTCTGCAACAGGTTTTATAATATAAATTCCAGCATTGTTGAAAAGAACATCAACTTTACCAAAAGTCTTTATGGTTTCCTCTGCAACCTTTTTCCAGTCTTCTTCTTTGCTAACATCGTGTTGGACGAAAAGTGCTTCTCCACCATTTGTTTGAATGTCTTTTACTGCTTGGCTTCCAGATTCTTGATTTATGTCAGTGATAACAACTTTTGCTCCTTCTTTAGCAAACAATAAGGCTGTTTCTTTACCAATTCCTGTACCTCCACCGGTTACGATGGCCACTTTATTTTCAAGTCTCATTACAAGTACGCATCCTTTCACTATTTATTAAAATCATGTATAAAATTGTGTACAAAGAACCTTTTTAATATTCGAAATCGGATTCTAAATGATTTACTAACTTGCTACACGTCCATCTTACTACTTTCATTTTGAAATACTATCCTATAAGATGATGTATAATAATAGAGTGAATATCCTCCATTTATAGGGTTATTTTGTTTGAAGGAGAAGAATTTCTTATGACTCAGCCATTTCATCCATATGAAGAAATTACGTTTCAACAATTCGTATTGTTCATCAAAACTCATAGCAAACAGATTGAAGAAAATGTAAATATCTACCTCAGTCTAGAACCTTCCATTTCCGAGTCAGATCGAAAAATAACTGATACGTTGCTGCATTCATTTTTTCAACTATTAACTCATTCGAACATTGAAGGTATCGATGAAGATTTAGCTAGTCACTTAGACACTTGGCTTCAATCTCAGTTATCGATTATAAATATGAAAAGTTTTAACATGTTTCAATTGATTTTCCAAAAATCTTTGACTACACTAATGCTCCAAATAAAACATAACCGAATGATTACTATATTAATGTTTTTATTATCTATTTTTACATACCTTGTCCATAGTTATAACAATTGGATAGATGAAGATACTACAGATCTTACCAAAAAAAATCTCCATGAAAATAGGGAACTTAAAAGACTCCAATTGTTAGACAAATTAAACAAACTCCTGATCCGCTCTTCAGGAGTTCAAGATTTAGCCTATATATTAAAAAAATGTGAAGAGTATTTTCATTATAAACGATGTGTTTTTTACGCTTATGTCCCATGGTCGAATCAATTCTACGGTGTTATTGGTGCAGAGCTTCCAAAGGTACAGAGCATGAAAGGACAGCTTACTGAGCAGAATACAGTTTTGAGTTCCAAAAAACCGATTTATTTAAAAAATCCAAAAAATTATGTAAAAGAGGAACATGTAAAATTATTTAATCTGTCTTCCGTTATCTTTATACCAATCACCCATCAAGATCAATTGTTTGGATGGCTTACTTTTGATCAGTTAGGGGAAGACTTTGATTGTTCGAAAGATGAGTTAGATTTACTTGAACAAGTGGGGAAACGACTTGGCTTATTTTTATCAAGAAAAGGTGAAAAAGTAGCAAAAACTTCCGAGCTTCACTTAACAGAAAGAGAATCCACGATTCTTGATTTGCTTTCGGAAGGGTACGACAATAAAAAAATAGGCGAATTATTGTTCTTAAGCGAGCATACGGTGAGAGATTATGTGAGCAGTTTAATGACTAAACTAAAAGCAAAAAATCGGACGCAAGTCGTTGCCCTTGCTTTTCGATTAGGTTTATTAAATTAATTCCCCCCTTTTGCAAATCCGTCAACAATGAGAGGGTCTTAGGAAAACCTAATATATGACCGATGAACACTAAGAAGGACCAAAAATAATGGTCTTTTTTCTTTTGGTTTACTTATGATTTCTCGACTTTCAGCCTCTAGGATTCATTACTTTTTTGGTTTGTTTTCATACCCGGTCCAAATTTAGAAGGAAAGAGCAAGATAACGTAATTATTTTTTGATTAGAATAAAGCGTACGCGACAAAGGAGGAGCAAATATGAAAGAGATATTTTCAAACAAAGAAGAAATGTGTGAATTAATCATCCACGTACCCAAAGAGTTTAGTTTTACGGAAAACCTTAAATACCTGTCACGGTCCTCCAATGAATGTCTATTTAAAATTGTTGATCAAAAAATTTATCGTGCCTTATTCGTAGAAAACGAGACAATATTAGTGGAAATCCGTGCTAAGAATGAAACGGAGCTTTTCGTTCGATTTCCAGGACGGACTGAACCAATCGAAAAACATGTTAAAGACGCTGTATCCCTATACATTCGGCAATGGTTTGATTTGGACACAAATCTGCTTCCTTTTTATGAGTTAGCAAAAAACGATCCTTTATTGGAAAGGCCAGTAAGTCAATTTTATGGCCTGCGAAATATGGGTATCCCGGATTTATTTGAAGCTATTGCCTGGGGAATTCTTGGACAGCAAATCAACTTGACGTATGCTTATACATTGAAACGGAGACTTGTTGAGAGATTCGGTAAATCGGTTGAATATGAAGGAGAGAAATATTGGCTGTTCCCAACTCCTAAAGTGATAGCGAATTTAACCGTAGAAGATTTTGCAGAGATGAAGATGACCGTGAAGAAATGCGAATATTTAATTGGTGTGGCCCAACTGATGGTTCGAGGAGATCTCACAAAAGAAGAGTTGTTACATGCTAAGGATGTTAAAGCGGCTGAAGAAATGCTGACCAAAATTCGTGGAATCGGTCCGTGGACAGCGAACTATGTATTGATGCGCTGTTTACGTTTTCCAGCAGCTTTTCCAATTGATGATGTCGGGTTGCATAATTCAATGAAATTGGTTTTGGAAACTGAAGCAAAACCTACGAAAGAAGAAATTCTCAAATTATCAGGAGCGTGGGCCAACTGGGAGTCTTATGCGACGTTCTATTTATGGAGATTGCTATATTGAAAAGCCATGGTAAAGCCCACTTGAATTGGATTCAAAGTGGGCTTTTGAATGTTCATTTTTCAATGTGGGAGACTAGTGGATTCACAAGGTAAAATACCAAAACTCACGGTCCGCTATAACTAGATCATAAGGTGTTTTAATGTCAGTCCAACTAACGCTTCGATTAACTCCTATGGGCAAGTCTTCGTGGCCATTCAAACTAGTGAAATACTCTATAACTCCGCTAGCGTGCAGTTCTTCCTCTATATACGAATACAATATATCTAAACACTTTTCTTGTATCGCATTGCTTTTGGATACGTATTTTAGCGGTAAAAGGTTATGGTTAATGGCAACCTGATGATTGAATGAAAAGTGGGAACTATATGAAAATCTTGTTTTTGATGCCCTATCATAATTATCTTCAAAATGTAAATGTGTGAAATCCAATTCATCTTTGAAAACATTTGGTTGTTCAGGTGAGACTGGCTTAAGGCCAAACGAACCTTCAGGAAGTTTCATTGGAGAAGCAATATAGATGTATTGAGTCAAAAATGTTCTCCCCTTTCTCTTACAATAATGTTTTACAGGGCCTACTAAGTGAGAATCCCCCTAATAATTACAAAGTAGCCCAACCATCTCAAGCCTATTCACCATACCTTATTACAATCAATCAGGTAGAGGTGAATGACTATGTATATGTACCCAACGTATTATTATGAAGATCAAGATTATCTTGTCCGACAGTTTCCAGGTCTACCCGGCTTTCCAAGTATACCTGGTTTACCAGGGGTTCCGAGCCAACCGGGATTTCCAGGTGCACCAGGATTTCCGGGCCAACCAGGATTACCACCAAGTTCACAAGCGCCAACGGCCCCTCCGCCATCGTTTATCCCTCTTCAACAATCGGCTTCAACATTTGCTGTAGATCCAGGAGCCATTTCATTTTGCTTATTCCGGAATACATTTATATGGTTAAATAATGGTGCAAGTTTCTGGTATTATCCCATTTTTGTCGGTCCGCGATCTGTTGCAGGCTTCAGATGGAATGGCAGGTTCTGGACAGTTTTTGGCATAGATACAAGACAAATCAATTCATTTACATGTTTTTGAAAATGCTCAAAGGAGATGTTTCCTTTGAGCATTTTAGGTTTCAGACTGTTTTGCTTTCTTCCAGTAAGAAAAGATATGGTAGCAAGACAGAAGCAGGACTATCCAAAGAAAGACATCATTAAAGGAAATACCTATCGTTGATCGTCCCCCTAAAGCGGTTAACATTCCCACTAGGGAAAGGAGATACAAGGTGTAAAACAACTGCTCCTTGATCCTCACATCATGATCGGTGTGACTATTTTTCTTAAATAGGACACTGAGAAATAAACCGATCATAACCCCAAGTAGTACCTCTGGTGAAACGATATCAGAAAGAAAAAGGACTGGAAAAAAATCATAAATAAGCAAAAGGGTGATGATGATCATATAAATCATTTGATAAGGATTCAAGAAATTCATTTCGCCCTCCATTTTTTTAAAAATTATACCTTGTTTTGTTACTTAAATCCTTTCATTTTTAAATATGGTGAAATAAACGCCAACAAATCACAATGTTCAATATTTAATAGAAATGGTAAAATCATTATTAAAAAAGTGGAAATGAAAATAGAGGATGCTGTTAAATATGAGGAAAGTATCGCTAGAAACCAAGATTCTTGGGTTAGTCTTATCATTGAGCTTATTTTTGATTCTCTTATTAACGACCTCCTTTTCCTATATGGAAGGAAGACAAATAGCGAAGGATAAAGGTCAATTAGCTTTGGAGTTATCAAGAACCATTAGCTTTATGCCTACCATCAGGGAGGCATTTGAATCAGAAAATCCTGCTAGAACAATCCAGCCGATTGCCGAAAAGATTCGCAAGGAAACAGGGGCTGAATTCATCGTTGTAGGAAATAAAGATGGAATTCGTTATTCCCATCCGTTAACCTCTGAAATAGGGAAGAAAATGGAGGGCGGGGATAACATTCGGGCTATTCAATATGGTGAATATTACGTTTCCGAAGCGGCTGGTTCCCTTGGCCTTTCTATTCGAGGAAAGTCACCGATATTTGATAAGGATGGAAAAATAATTGGAATCGTTTCGGTCGGTTTTTTAGTGAATGATGTTCGTGCCCAAATTTTTAAGGATTTGTCTAAAGAGATGATTGTGTCTTTAGTAGCCATTATGATATCAATCGTTGGGAGCTATATGCTGGCAAGAAGCATACGTAAAGATACATTAGGGTTAGAGCCATTTGAAATTGCTAATTTATATAAAGAAAAAAATGCAGTACTTCACTCGGTGAAAGAAGGAATTATAGCCATTGATCAAAATGGTCTGATTACATCCATGAATCAGCCGGCAAAAAAGTTGCTGGATATAAAAGAACCTGTTCGCCATTTGAAAGTAGATGGGCTGTTTCCTTCAACATATTTATTCGAAGTGTTGAAATCAGGGGAACCGCAAGTGGATAAAGAAATTTCATGGAAAGATAAATCTGTTATTGTGAATTGCACCCCGATCTTCGATAGTGAAGGTGTAAGCGGTGTAGTCGCTTCGTTCCGTGATCGAACAGAAATAGAGGAAATGGTTAACACATTATCGGAAGTGAAGATGCATTCAGAGGATTTAAGAGCACAAACCCATGAATTTACCAATAAATTATATGTTCTATCCGGATTGATACAGTTAGGGGAATATGATGAAGCAATAGATATGATTCAAAGCGAAACATCCGAACTGTACTCTCTGAACCGTGTTGTGTTCGAACAGATTAAAGATACAAAGGTACAAGCTCTGTTACTTGGGAAGATAGGAAAAGCATCAGAAAAGAAGATTCCCTTTGAAATAGACTCACAAAGTTACTTGGAGAAACTCCCTGAACATATAAAGTTGTCCCAACTTACCTTGATTCTTGGCAATATAATCGATAATGCGCTGGAAGCGGTTTCTGGCATAGATGAGCCACTAGTGAGATTTTTCGCTACCGATATCGGAAATGATATGGTATTTGAAGTAAGTGACAATGGAAAGGGAATACCCGAAAATGATATCGCGTTTATTTTCGACCGAGGTTTCACTTCGAAATCAAGTGGAAATCCAAGTGGATATGGACTATCAAATGCTGATTCTGTTGTAAAAGAGTTGGGTGGCATCATCGAAGTTCAAAGCGAGGAAGAAAACACCGTATTCACCGTGTATCTTCCTAAAGAGCAGACAGGAGGGAAAGAATGTTAAAAATAAGAGCGGTCATTGCAGAAGATGATTTTCGTGTAGCGGATATCCATGAGAAATTTTTGAAAAATTTTGAAGAAATTGAAGTGGTCGGGAAAGCAGTAAGTGCAAAAAAGACTCTTCGGATTTTGGAACAAAAAAGCCCTGATCTGCTTCTGCTTGATGTCTATATGCCGGATCAGCTTGGTACAGACTTACTTCCAAACATTCGTCAGAAATTCCCGAATGTGGATATTATCATGATTACGGCAGCTACAGAAAAAGAACAACTTGAAAAGGCCCTTCACTATGGTGTAGAGAACTATTTAATTAAACCGGTAGAAATGAAGCGCTTCAACCAAGTCATAGTGGAGTATCTTAAGAAAGCCCACCTGATGCAATCTAAACAAGATATAGACCAGGATTTTGTTGATCTTATTTTAAAAAAGGGACCGTCTACGCCGAAAATCAATGATGGACCTGCATTACCAAAAGGAGTCGACGAAATTACATTATCAAAAGTAATGGATGTCCTTGAAATAAGTGACATTGGTTTGTCAGCTGAGCAAGTGAGCTCTCAAATCGGTGCTTCTAGAACAACAGCAAGGCGTTATCTGGAATACCTGATATCCGTAAAGAAATGTAAAGCAGAAGTAATATATGGGGTAGTAGGGAGACCAGAACGTAGATATTATAAGATTTGATTTAGAGAAAGATAACCTAGGAAATATAAAAACACCTTCGTAAATGGAGGTGTTTTTTGTATGGGAAAAGCGGTGGGAAGAAAAGTGCTTGAGAGTTACCAATATTGTTAAAAACATTAAAAAACCAACCATTCAAACCCGGGGGATGGCATCCGGTTTAGTCTTAAAATTGAAGAGGAAAAGTACCTCCGTGAACATAATGAACACAATTAACAAAATAGTTTTAAAACACAATAAATTGAAAACGCTTACAGATTAAGCGTTTTCATATACAATTTATTTTATTAGAAGATAGGAGTGATAGATATGCTCGCTTTACTAGGATACTTGATGATATTAGTGTTTATGATTTTAATTATGACTGGGCGACTCTCAGCCATGATAGCTTTGATTGTAGTACCTAGTGCTTTTGCACTTATTGGTGGTTTCGGTAGTGAAATGGGTGAAATGGCGTTAGAAGGAATCAAAAGTGTGGCGCCAACAGGAATCATGATTTTATTTGCGATCCTTTTCTTTGGTATTTTGATCGATGCTGGAGTTTTTGATCCCATCATTAATACGATCCTTAGACTTGTAAAAGGAGATCCTGTAAAAATTGCCCTCGGTACGGCAGTTTTGGCTTTACTTATTTCGTTAGATGGAGATGGTACAACCACATATATGATCACGATTTCTGCCATGCTTCCGCTATATAAACGGATTGGAATGAAACCGCTTGTATTAGCTGGTATCGCTGTTTCGTCATCTGGCGTCATGAATCTTCTTCCTTGGGGAGGCCCGACAGCAAGGGTGATGACTGCTTTGAAACTAGAAATGTCCGATGTTTTCACGCCTGTTATTCCTGCGATGATCGGCGGAGTGCTATTCGTTCTATTCATGGCATATTGTATGGGTAAAAAAGAAAGAAAAAGAATTGGGATAATAGAAGTAGATTATAATGCTGTAGCTCAACATGCGGCTGCAACAGAAGATGCTTACATTAAGCGTCCTAAATTAATTGTCTTTAATTATGCGTTAACACTTACCCTGCTAGTGGCGCTGATTATGGAACTTATGCCTTCAGCTGTCCTATTTATGATAGGTTTTGCCATTGCTGTTACGATTAATTATCCGAAAGTAAGTGATCAAAAAGAACGTGTAGCCAATTATGCTGACAATGCTTTATCCGTTGTTTCGATGATATTTGCAGCAGGTGTCTTTACCGGAATTCTTTCCGGAACTGAAATGGTAGATGCTATGGCAAACTCTATGATTCAGCACATTCCTGACCAAATGGGTGCACACTTTGCCGTTATCACCGCTATCATTAGCGCACCTTTTACTTTCTTCATGTCTAATGACGCCTTTTATTATGGCGTACTTCCATTACTTGCAAAAGCAGGCGCTGCTTATGGAATTGATCCTGCCCTGATAGGAAGAGCTTCTCTTTTAGGGTTGCCAGTTCATCTATTAAGTCCGCTTGTTCCATCTACCTATCTATTGATTGGGATGGTAGGAGAAGATTTTGGAGCCCTGCAGCGTACTTTCTTAAAGTGGGCTTGCGGATCGACTCTTGTCATGATTTTGGTATCTCTTGTATTAGGAATAATCCCACTATAAGAAATATAGCATGTAGTTCCCCGATTATTTAAAGTACCTTTTTATTGTAAAGAGCCCCATTCGTAATAGTACTATTACGAATGGGGCTCTTTAATTTCGATTGAAAAGGTGGCCCTATATCCTACTGCTCGCCTCCCTCACTAACACTCTTTCTATCTAAGCTCATTGATATTTATAACTGTCTGAATAAAACTAGAATTAAGAGAAACATTATGTTTGTCTTCTTTCCCGCGACAAAGTTAGCTTTTTCTTTTATTGAATGTGAATGAACCGTGCCTTAACATTAGGTGAAACTATAATATGAAGGGAAGAGAGCAAAATGGCTCACTTTAATATAAAGGTTGCTGTTCAAAAGTTCGGTAACTTTCTAAGTTCAATGGTCATGCCGAATATATCTGCTTTCATAGCTTGGGGGTTAATCACTGCACTATTCATTCCTTCTGGTTTCCTCCCAAATGAAAGCCTTGCCAAAATGGTTGGCCCAATGGTTACTTTCTTGCTTCCGCTTTTAATTGGTTATACAGGTGGTAAGTTAGTTCATGATCACCGAGGCGGTGTAGTTGGTGCTATTGCGACTATGGGTGTTATTGTTGGATCTGATATTCCAATGTTCCTTGGTGCAATGATCATGGGACCATTTGGCGGTTATGTTATTAAGAAATTCGATCAATTTATTGAAGGAAAAATAAAAGCCGGTTTTGAAATGCTTGTTAACAATTTCTCAGCTGGGATTCTTGGCGGCTTGCTGTCCATTCTATCTTTCTTAGCGATAGGTCCTGCTGTTAACGTCTTTACAGGGTGGCTTGTAGCAGGTGTTGACTGGCTTGTGGGTACAGGTTTACTGCCATTAACAAGTATTCTAATCGAGCCTGCCAAAGTATTGTTCTTAAACAATGCAATTAATCATGGCGTCCTTTCACCAATCGGTGTAGAGCAAGTTAAACAAACTGGATCTTCCATTCTGTTTCTACTTGAAGCAAATCCTGGACCCGGTATTGGTATTCTGCTTGCTTATTGCTTCTTCGGAAAAGGCACTGCGAAGAGATCGGCGCCTGGAGCTGCCATCATTCATTTCTTCGGTGGTATCCATGAAATATATTTCCCTTATATTCTAATGAAACCGATGTTATTTTTAGCGGTCATTCTTGGAGGCATGAGCGGAGTTTTCACTTTGGTTCTTTTAGGCGGCGGATTGTTCGCTCCCGCATCGCCAGGCAGTATTCTTGCCATTACAGCGGTAACTCCGCATAATATGGGCGCATATATTGCTAACTTTGCAGGTGTGATCGTAGCTGCAATTGTATCATTCATCGTAGCTGCATTTGTCTTGAAAACAGGTAAACAGACGGATGAAAATATCGAAGATGCTGCGAAAAAAATGCAAGAAATAAAAGGAAAGAAAAGTTCTGTTGCTGATGTTTTTGCTTCAGATCCGGGCACTATGCCAACAAACGTTAGTAAAATTATATTTGCCTGTGATGCTGGTATGGGTTCAAGTGCAATGGGTGCTTCCCTGCTGCGCAAAAAGGTAAAGGAAGCTGGTTTGAATATTGATGTTACAAATACAGCAATCAGCAACATTCCTTCTGACGCACAAATTGTTATTACACAGGAAGAGTTAACTCCAAGAGCACAAAATAAAGTGCCGAATGCTTTTCATGTATCTGTCGATAACTTCTTATCAAGTCCTGAATACGATTCATTGCTTGCACGGCTTCAGGATGATGGTACTGACGAGCTTCATGAGATTGTCGAAGATGCTGAAGAGAAAGTTCCAGGTGTTCGTGAACATTCAATCGAGCCTGGCATCAACGAAGATGAACAGGATGATAATGATCTGCTTCGCGAAGAAAATGTCTTCCTTAATCAACACTTCGACAATAAGGAAGAAGCGATCCGCTTTGCGGGAAGAGCTTTGGTAAATGCAGGATACGTTAAGGAAAGCTACATTGAAGCGATGATTGCACGTGATGAAATGACTTCAACCTATATGGGAAATGATGTAGCCATTCCCCACGGAACTGAGGAAGCTAAGAAAGATGTCCTTAAATCTGGATTTACCGTTTTACAAATACCAAACGGTGTCGATTTTGATGGCCAAAAGGCTCGGTTAATATTCGGGATAGCAGGCAAGGATGGCACACATCTTGAAATTCTATCTGGCATTGCGGTTACTTGCTCGGAGATGGAGAATATTGAAAAGATGGTTAAAGCCACATCAGTCAGGGAATTAATGGATATTATAAACGTTAAAAATAATTAAATACTTTTAACTAAGAATAGAAAAGCGTTGTAACGCTTTTCTATTCAGTATTTTCTCGTGTTACTCCACCTGAAATGAGTTGGTAGCATGTATATTACTTCAAGGGAAAAATCAATCATAGAATTGATCATAAAAACTTCAGGAAAACATACGGCCATATCTATTGCATCTCAATTAAATGTAAGTGTCCGGACGATTCAACGTGATTTAAAGTCTGTAGAAAAAATTCTGCACTCATTTGATTTGCAATTAACCCGAAATACACATGAAGGGCTGTCCATCGATGGGAAGAATGAACAAGTCTTTAGGCTTGTACAGCACCTGATGGGTAATCATCCGATTGATCAAACGCCACAAGAAAGAAAGTTGCATCTTCTTTTAGCTTTACTACAGGAAGAGTCCTATAAAACTCAAGCTCTAGCGGGGGATCTCGGTATAAGTATAACCACTCTTTCAACCTATTTAGACGAACTTACTGAGTGGATAAGAAATTTTAATATCGTGATTACCAGAAAAAGGGGAGTCGGAATAGAGCTTACCGGCACTGAAGAAAATAAACGGAAAGCTCAGGCTGCCTATTTCTTGCACTTCTTTAATGAAGAGCTGATTGAAAGTTTATTTTTGTTGCAAGAAGGAAAATTCCCAGAGGGGAAGATCCTAGACTATTTCGATCCCGATTATCTTCTGGCTATTGATGGGGTGCTGAACTCGACTTTTAACAGTGTCCATTCGCGTTTAGCGGATAGCGGGTACATAGGGTTAATTGTACATATCTATGTAACCCTGCAAAGAAATGAAAGCCAATTTTTTTTGGAGAAGGACTTCAAGAAAATAAGAGAACTTTCGGATGAGAATAACCTTATGAATAAAATAGGCAAGGAACTCAGCACCATGCTGGAAGTCTCTTTTACCATCGATGATATAAGCTACCTGGCCGTCATCCTTAAAGGTTCTAAGCTTCATGCAGCGGATGCCATTCCATATGACAGTGTGCTGCTAGGCCAATTGATAAGGAATTTGATAAAAGATGTTTCTGCTCAACTGCAAATTGATTTGACCAAGGATTTCCCATTGTATCAAGGGCTCCTTGCCCACATGGAACCATCGCTTTTCCGGATCAAACAGGAAATGGGATTATATAATCCCTTAACGGAAGATATTAAACGAAAATATCCGGTTCTCTTTTTAGCAGTAAAGACCAGTCTTGAAAAGGGATTCAAAGAAATTAAAGATTTTCCTGAAGATGAAATAGCCTTCATTGTCCTTCATTTCGGATCTGCATTAGTGATGCGGGAGGAAGAAATATTAATAAGGGCACTCATCGTTTGTCCGACAGGTATTGGTACGTCGAAGATGCTTGCAAGCCGGATCAAAAAAGAAATCATAGAAATCCAGACTGTAGAAATCAAGACGATCAAAGATATCCAGCAGCAGGGCAGCCTGAAAAACTATGATGTAATCATTTCTACCGTTAGGCTTCCGTATATCGATATGGATTATATCCTCGTATCCCCTCTTTTGAGTGAAGAGAATATATTGAACATTAGGAATTATTTAAGGAAGAATATTGAAAACTTCACTAAGAATAAGCGTTATGGCAGTCATTCAGCCCAAAAGGATTCCCTGCCAAAAAAAGAGAATGGCTTATTAAAAGAAGTATTGCAGGAACTGAAAGACGTCCAGCAATCAATAGACGCTGTTATCAATAATTTTCGCTTTTATCGGCTGCCGCATCTGAAAGGACATCGGCAGGTTATTGAGGAAATGGTTTGGATGGCTGAAAAGGAAAAGCTATTAACTGGTGCGGTTGATGTGATTGAATCTTTAAAGGAACGGGAAAAAAAAGGCGGGCTAGGAATACCTAGTACTGGCATGGGACTTTTTCATAGCAGACATAAGAATGTGAAAGAGTTGATATTCCAGGTGGCACACTTAGATGAACCTTGTCTAGTAAGAGGAATGGACGGAAAAGACGTATATATGAAAAACCTGTTGCTGATGCTTGCACCTGAAGAATTAAGTGCGAAACAGCAGGAAATCGTCAGCTTGATCAGTTCAAGCTTAATTGAAAGCAATGAATCTATAATGATTTTTTCATCATCAGACGAAGAAGCAATTCGCAGTAGAATGGAAGCTATATTTTGGGATTATTTATATACTAACTTGATAAAGGGATGATAGAAATGAAACAAGTAGTACATTTCGGCGCAGGGAATATTGGAAGAGGATTTATTGGGGCACTCTTTTCACAATCTGGATATCATGTAACATTTGTAGATATAGCTGATCAAATCATCGACCAGTTAAATGATAAAAAGCAATACCAAGTCAAATTGGCGACTGACCAGCAAGAATCGGTCACAGTAGAAAATGTATCAGGTTTAAACAGCTTAAAGCAGGAAGAGGAAATCATCAAGGCAATTAAGGAAGCAACATTCCTTACGACTGCAATCGGTCCGAATATTTTGCCTCACATCGCTCCTTTAATTGCAAAAGGGTTAACTTCAAGAGTGAAGGAAACTGATGAAAAACTATATGTGATTGCTTGCGAAAACCAAATATCAGCAACAGATCTTTTAGAAGGGTACATTCTAGAAAACATAGATCAGGATACAAAGGCAAACTTAGCTGATAAAGTATTCTTCTTTAATTCAGCAGTTGATCGAATTGTTCCGATTCAAAATAACGAGGGTTCCCTCGATGTTTTGGTAGAACCTTATTATGAATGGGTCGTTGAAACGAATGAAAACATTCCTGCCGTTGAGGGAATGACCATTGTAAAAGAACTCGCTCCATTCATTGAAAGAAAACTTTTTACCGTTAATACAGGTCATGCTGTCATCGCTTACCTGGGCTATCTCAAGGATAACAAATTGACGATTGACCAGTCATTGGAAGACGAAGCCATCGTAGAGCAAGTCAAGAAAACATTGGGGGAAACGGGCGCTTATTTAATAAAGCAATACGGGTTGAACCCAGACGAGCATCAGCAGTATATTGAAAAGATCATTAATCGATTTAAAAATTCTTACTTAAATGACTCAGTAAATAGAGTAGGCCGTTCACCTTTGCGTAAGCTTGGACCAAACGACCGTCTTGTACGCCCTGCAGTAGAAGCGAAGAAAGCTGGCCTTTCCTATACACATTTAGCGAAGGCAATAGCAGCAGCTTTACTCTTTAATTATAATGAGGATGAAGAAGCCCTAAAGCTGCAAGCGATGGTGAAAGAAAACGGTGTACCTTTTGTTCTTAAAGAAGTTAGCGGTTTAGACGAGAATAACGAAATAACCAAAGAAGTTGTCAGCCATTACAACGACTTGAAAAAATAAAAATAGAACTCCTGAAATAAATTTTCAGGAGTTTTTTCATATCGAAAAAGTCGATGACTTATCATCATGTAAAGCAGTATAACCTTGAAGGCTGAAGGTGCGGACCGTTTAACAATAACGATAAAAAAAACCTTGTAAATAGTAATCATTACGTTTTATAATGAGAGACAGTCAAGAAAAGAGTTGCTTATATAAAAAGTATAAATCGTAACGATTTTGATTTATTTAATGAAAGGGGCTATTTAATATTAAGAATATAACACTTGCTTGAATTGAGGGATTTACACAAGGGAATTAGTGCAGTAAATTGAAAGTTTGGTCCATTTACTCAAGATTAAGGGCTATTACACGAGATTTAAAGCTGTTACTCATGACTTTGACGGATTTACTCGTGAGTTTGGCGCAAATACACGTGAATTTGGAGTATTTACTCGTGAATTTGGAGCATTTACTCGTGAGTTTGGAGTATTTACTCGTGAGTTTGGAGTATTTACTCGTGAGTTTGGCGCAAATACTCGTAAATGCGTAAATAATCCCGAGTTCGGTGCATGTACATAGAATGATGGTTAAACATCAGATAGTTGGTTACCTGGTTCATCATGATAGTAAAGCTGGAATATAAATCGCAATCAATTCGATTTGCGGTAATCAATAAAAATACTTGAGGTAATGGAGGAAATATATCATGTTCATAAAATATAAATTGATTTTTATTTTATGTCTATCATTCTTGCTTTTGGCTGCTTGCTCCACTGAGTCTATGAAAGAACAAGAGAAAAAGAAAAAAGAAGTGAATTTACTTTTTAATTTTGCCACTAGCTCGCTCGATCCTAATGTTGATACAAGTTATGTGTCACTGCGTGCAGGAATTACTGAAACTTTGGTACATCTCAATGATAAGAACCTGACTATTGAGCCATGGCTGGCTGAAAGCTGGAATAGTAAAGATGGACAAAATTGGGAGTTTAAGCTAAGAGAGGGAGTAACTTTTCAGAACGGAAAGTCTATGGATGGAGAGGCGGTAAAGGCATCTTTAGAGAGGGCAATGAAAGATAGTCTAGCGATTAAGAATGCCTTGCGCATTGATTCGATAGAAGCAAAAGGAAATACCTTGATGATTAAAACAGAAGGTCCCTTTCCGGAGTTTCCTTCTGAATTGGTTCATCCAAACACATCGATTATTGACGTAACGGAAAGTGACTTTATAAACAAACCAATTGGGACAGGCCCATTTTCCGTGTCGAAATTCACACCAGGAACTGCAGTGGATCTTAAGAGGAACGATTCTTACTGGGGTGGTGCAGCGAAACTGGAGAAAGCTAGATTTTCGTTTAATGAAGATGCTAACGCACGCTCTCTTGCCCTTGAATCAGGAGACGCGGATATTGTCTTCCGCCCAGAAGTTGAAAGCCTGGCTAATTTAGAAGCTATCGATGGGGTGACGGTTGAGTCCACATCTACTTTCCGTGTACATCAAATGACAATGAATTTAGAACGGAAAGCGCTGCAAGATATACACGTTCGTAAGGCTATTGATGCATTGATTGATCGTTCATCCATTGCGGATACGATTTTACAAGGTCATGCAGAAGCTGCCACAGGACCTTTTCCATCTACGTTCTCATTTGCTCCAGACTATCCCAAAAAAGAGAGTGGAATGGAAACGGCTAGAGAATATCTTGAACAAGCAGGATTTAAGAAAGTACATGATGCTATGCAAAAAGATGGCAAACCGCTTTCGTTTACGCTTCTTACTTACAGCTCGCGTGCCGATTTACCGTTAATCGCTCAAGTATTTCAATCTGATGCTGCTCAGTTAGGAATTGATGTGAAAATCAAACAGATTGAAATCCCGGAAGAGTATATGGCAGCCAATCGAGATTGGGATTTAACAACGTACAGTAATTTAACGGCACCGCGCGGAGATGCTGGCTACTATTTAAATGCAACGTATCATCCAAATGGCGCCTTAAACTTCAGTGGTGCGGATGACGATCATTTGACAGCCCTTATTGATAGGTTAAACGTAACAGTTGGGCAGAAAAAACGTTCAGAATTAGCTAAAGAAATTGCGATGTATGTGGATGAACAAGTATATAACTCATTTATTTTACATCCCAACACACTTGTTGCTTATAACTCCGATAAAGTTGAAAACTGGATCACTTCACGAAGTGAATACTACATGCTGACGAATGAACTGGATGTTAAGTAAATGTTCTGTATTCTAGGACGGCGATTTATCGAAGTTGTGATTTTTATCCTTGTTATTACATTTATCAGCTTTCTTTTTGTGCGGCTCGCTCCAGGTGATCCGGTACTATCGATTCTTCAAGTGGATGATGTATCGATTACAAACGAGCAAGTCAATGAGCTTCGTGAAGAATTGGGGTTCAATGATCCGTTGCTTGTGCAGTATGGACATTGGTTTGCGGACTTTGTTCAATTGGATTTCGGAAATTCCTATATTACGAATCAGCCTGTGATGAAAATGATTATAAGCGGTCTGCCGGCGACACTTGAACTGTCAATAGGTGCGTTACTTGTCATGCTTAGTATAGCCATTCCTTTGGGCTCGCTTGCTGCTTTGTATAGGGGGAGTTGGATTGACCAGATAAGTCGTGGAGTCTCACTATTAGGCGCAGCTATACCTAGCTTTTGGCTGGGACTGCTTTTGATAGATTTATTCGCGGTGCGATGGGGGGTACTTCCAACAATGGGGAGGGACGGATTCATTTCTATGGTCCTGCCGTCGGTTACTTTGGGCCTTGCCATTACAAGTGTATACGTCCGCTTGCTTCGTTCGAGTTTGATTGACTCGCTTAGTCATGAATTTATCAGAGCCGCCCGGTCAAGGGGGATTTCAGAAATACGTATCTTCTTTGCCCACGCATTTCGCTATAGTTTACCGCCGGTCATTACTGTATTCGGTGTTAGCCTTGGCAGCTTGATCGGCGGGGTCGTCGTAGTTGAAGTGATTTTCGCCTATCCTGGTATTGGGAAGATGGTCGTTGACTCTATTCGGTCTCGTGATTACCCAGTCATCCAAGGATACATTTTGATCATGGCTATTATTGTATTTCTGGTAAATAGCGCAGTGGATTTATCTTACCGATATTTAAACCCAGAGCTAAGACTAAAGGAAAGGAATAATAGTTGATGGAATTAGTGATCAGAAAACAAATCAAAAGACGATGGAAAGCTGCCGCTGTTTATACAACGATGGCTTTTCTGTTTGCTGTTGCAGCGTACACCTTTCTTGGCCTGAAGCATGATCCGCTACTAGTCAATCTGGCTGAAAGATTATTGCCAGCAAGCTTAGAACATCCGCTCGGCACGGACCACTTAGGGCGTGACGTATTAACGCGTCTGCTGCTTGGTACAAAGCTGACGGTTGGCTATGGGCTCTTAGCTTTGTTTGTTGCTGTTATAATCGGCGTCCCGTTTGGGGTGATTTCTGGATTCAAAGGCGGTTTGATCGATCGAATTTTCATGCGGATTGCAGATGCTTTTTTATCGTTTCCAGATACAATCGTAGCTATTGTGTTGAGTGGTCTATTAGGCCCGGGAATTGAGAACCTGCTGTTGGCCATTGTTGTAGTGAAATGGGTGAATTATGCTCGGCTTGTGCGTAGTACGGTGATTACAGAGCGTCAGAAAGATTATGTGACGGTAGCTAAAATCAATGGACTTAGTTCTTTTCGGATTATGCGAAAACATTTATTACCGCACCTTATTGGGAATGTACTCGTACTGGCAAGTCTCGATTTAGGGAAAATCATCTTGCTCATATCTTCCCTGTCTTATATCGGACTCGGTGCGCAGCCTCCAGCACCAGAATGGGGGGCAATGCTCAATGACGCCCGTCCTTACTATCAATCCAATCTGTTTCTGATGATTTATCCCGGACTCGCTATTGGATTTGTCGTTCTTTTATCAAACTTATTCGGTGATTATTTGCGTGATAAATTTGATGTAAAAAAGGAGGTGGAATCGTGAGTATTTTAACCGTTAATCATCTATCTGTTATGGGCAAACAAAATAAGATTGTCAAAGACCTTTCGTTAGAGGTTCATAAAGGAGAGTGGTTCGCACTTGTTGGTCAAAGTGGTAGCGGCAAAAGCATGACAGCAATGTCAATCGGACAGTTGCTTGGGCCAAATCTCCAAGCAAAGGGAGAAATATGGTATCAAGAAAAGAATTTATTAACGCTGTCTCCCTCTGAAATACGGCAAATTCGCGGAAAGCGCCTAGCTTATATTTTTCAAGATTACCAAGGTTCATTTACTCCGTTTCTTACCATTGGACAACACTTCGATGAGTATCAGCGGACGCACCTTAAACTGTCTAACAAAGCAAGGCGGCAGCAAGCCGTCGAAGCGCTTATTTCCGTTGGCCTTGATGAAGATATCTATAGAAGATATCCGTTTCAATTAAGCGGGGGGCAGCTTCAACGTGTGTCCATTTCGATTGCCCTGCTGCTTAAACCAGATATATTGATAGCGGATGAACCGACTACTGCCTTGGACAGTGTATCTTCTTTTAAGGTTTTGCAATTATTATCCCGGCTGCAAGAAGAAACCGGCTGTGCGATTTTGTTCATTACTCATGATTTGCGTCATGTGAAGAAATACGCGGACCGTATTGCTGTTATGAAAGACGGAGTAATAATAGAAACCGGTGATAAGAATCAGGTGCTGAATCATCCGAAGCACGCTTATACAGATAAAATGATTCAATCATCGCCATCACTTAGAAGCAAGAGTCTATTTTCACTTGAAGGAGTGTCAGGATGAGTTTATTAGAAGTGAAAAATGTCCATAAAACGTACGATAACGGAGTGGAAGTTCTTAAGAACGTGAATTTTAGCATGGAGAGGAAAGAGTGCCTAGGTTTAGTAGGAGAGAGTGGGTGCGGGAAGAGCACACTTGCTCGCTGCATTTTACAGATTGAATCTTTTAATAGGGGAAGTATTATGTTCGAGGGCACGCCTTTGCAAAACAAAAGCGAGCGCAGTTTAAAGCCGTACCGAAAAAACATCCAAGCGGTTTTACAAAATCCTGCTTCAGCGTTGAATCCAAGACTAAGGATAAAGGATTCGCTAATAGATCCTTATCTGCAATATGGCAGTCAGGCTAAGCTGAAACATTTTCAGTATACAAGTGAAGAAAACTTTGTCGCACAGCTGTTAGATGCTGTAAAACTTCCAATAGGGCTTGCTGAACGATTTCCGCATGAACTAAGTGGCGGGCAGAAGCAGCGGGTGACTATTGCACGTGCTATTAGTATTGAACCAGCGCTTATTATATTAGACGAACCAGCTTCAAGTCTTGATGTGCTATCACAAGCAGCCTTATTGCGTTTGTTAGATGAACTACGAGTGACGTTGGATATATCTTATCTTTTTATTTCTCATGACCTGTCGGCTGTGCATGAGATGAGTCAAAAAATCATGGTGATGAAAGAGGGTGTCATTGTTGATTCATTCGAGAAGGAAAACCTCTTTTCTATGGACCGTCATTCATACACACAAGAATTAATATCAATGTTTGAATGATGAAGAACTTCAAGAGAACCGCTCTATCTGTTTAAAATATAAATCGTAATGATTTTGATTAATGACAGAAAAGAATTTAAACCATAAGGGGGAAGTACGGTGAATCATCGATCATATCTAGCCTTAGCCGTTCCTCTGACCATTTCGACGATAACGACACCTTTAATAGCTGCGGTGGACACGGCAGTAGTGGGCCAGTTACCCAATCCTGCTTATTTGGGTGGCGTAGCTGTAGGTACGATAATTTTTAATACCATGTATTGGCTGCTCGGCTTTTTGCGAGTGAGTACATCTGGATTTGCGGCACAAGCACTTGGGGCAAAGAATGAACAGCAAGGAATGTTAGCCTTTATAAGGCCGTTGTTATTAGCGATTGCGGTAGGGATAATTTTTATTCTGCTTCAAGGTCCAATTGAACAGGTGTCCTTAACCTTGATAAATCCGGATGCTGACGTTCACTTATATGCCTCTGACTACTTCAGCATTCGAATATGGGGAATTCCATTTACTTTGATGAATTACGTCATCTTAGGATGGCTAATGGGGATGTCCAAAATAAAGGTTTCGTTAGTGCTACAAGTGTTTATGAATCTCATGAATATTGTTCTTGATTTGTTGTTTGTCCATGTTTTTGCATGGGGTGTATCTGGAGTAGCTATAGCGACTCTTATATCAGAGGTAACAGCCTTTTTCATTGGGATATTTATTATTTGGAAAGCGTCACCCTTTCGATTTAAAATGCCTCCTTTAAAAGAGATGATCGACCCGTTTTCTTTTAAAAAAATGATGTCGGTGAATCGAGACTTATTTATCAGAACGCTCTGTCTGCTAACTGTTTTTAATATTTTTACGGCGAAGGGCGCGTCATATGGAACGGAGATATTGGCAGCCAATGCCGTCCTCAAATTCACTATATAATGGCTTACTTCTTTGACGGGTTCGCAAATGCATCTAGCATTCTTGTTGGAAAAGCCATTGGTTCGAAGGATAAGCACTTGTATAAGAAGACCCTTATGTTGTCGTGGCAGTGGGGCTGCCTATCCTCTCTATTGATTGCTGTCAGTTACTATCTATTTAGTGATTACATCATTTCACTATTTACACGTATACCAAGTGTCATTGATTTGGCAAATGATTATGGAATCTGGCTTAATTTGTTTCCTCTTTCGGCAAGTGTAGGCATCGTTTTCTACGGTGTTTTTACAGGGGCTACAGAAGCAGCTCCTATTCGGAACTCAATGATTTACTCCTTAATTGTTTTTTTAATAACCTTTTATATCTTTGTGCCTTCGTTTCAAAACCATGCGTTATGGTTGGCCTTTACTGTATTTAGCTTAGGGCGTTCAGTATTTTTAGCACTGTATATACCACAGCTAAGTCATAAATTATTTCCTAAGAGGAGTGTTAGACATGAAGACAATCGAATTAGCTAGAAAACAAGAAAAAATCATTAATACATATATAGAAACATATAAGATCTTACTAGCAGAGCAAGATTTATCACCAAATAATGAGATAATTAATCACGTTTTATCTGAACTAGTTTCCATTCTTTCTAAACCAATAGATCAATCCATAGCAGAAGATATTCTTAATAATAGGGAGATTAAATCAATTAGGGGAACCATGCTTGAAAAGCTGACGATTGCAGAAACCTTAATGGAGAATTACTATGCTAAATTATTTATTGGCAAGGTGAATTCTTTAGATGACTTTCGTTCATTTATGTATTGGGATAACTACAAAGAACTGATCAATACAGAAATACATGAACTTAAAAAAGTGAAAAACGATTTTCATTCGATCGCATTTATTGGAGCGGGCCCTTTACCTTTAAGTCCTTTCCTGCTAAAAAAAGAATTGGGTGCAAAAATAACCTGTCTCGATATTGATAAGCAGGCTTATACATTTGGCCAGTGTTTCATACAAGATTTATATACCGATAGGAACACAGACTATATTTTAAAAGATGGTGCCCTACATGATTATAGTGAGTATGATCTAATCTGGATTGCCAGCCTTGTTCCTAATAAAGAAGATATTTTAAAACAAATATTCGAGACGAATCCAAAGGCTATAGTGGCAATTCGGTCGGTGGATGGCATTCATCAATTATTATATGAACCAGTCGATGCAACAAAGTTTCACAAAGTGGCATGTGAAGAAGTCGGCAGAACTATTGCAGATTCTTTCATCATTAATTCAACAATATTTTACACATACAAACAATAAAACCCATCAAACGAGTTGCTTCGGCAATTCGTTTTTTTATATGAGTAAGTTATAAAACTAAAAGTCATTATCATTTGCCACACTCTGTACCAAGAAGAGGGAAGGGGTTTTTTTCTTAAGATTCACAGAAAAATAAAATTTGGGTATTGAACATACGGGAGGCGTTAAATAGGCGTCTTTGTGGCAGGCTTTTGAGGTTAAGTATTGGGACTTTATTTGTGATAACTTGCATATTATTACAAATATAATAGTAGTGGAGAGGTGTTATTGGTCCTCAATGATAGTTGAATTTGGTAAAGTTTTCCGTTAACATAGATTAAGAATTATGTGATAGGAGGTTGTACATTGGCTTTACAAATCAAAGAAATCACAAAGAAATTTGGAGATTTCACAGCAGTTAATAATCTGAATTTCACCATCCCTGAGAAAGAAATGTTTGGTTTTCTAGGTGGGAATGGTGCAGGGAAAACAACTACGTTTCGTATGATACTTGGCTTGCTTGACCCAACCGAAGGAGAAATATTTTGGGATGGTAAGAAAATCGATTATACGACCAGTTCATTAATTGGTTATCTTCCTGAGGAACGCGGACTATATCCAAAACTGAAGGTGCGCGATCAAATTGTATATTTAGCTAGATTAAGAGGCATGAGAAAAGGAGATGCATTAAAAGAGTTAGAATATTGGCTTGACCGTTTTAAGGTGCCTGAGTACATCGATAAGCGAGTTGAAGAGCTTTCAAAGGGAAATCAGCAAAAAATCCAGTTGATCGCTTCCATGATTCATAAACCGGAATTGCTTATTCTTGACGAGCCCTTTAGCGGACTAGATCCTGTTAATGTGGAAATGCTGAAGAAAGCGGTAATCGACTTGAGGGACGGCGGCACGACGATTGTTTTTTCAAGCCATCGTATGGAGCATGTTGAAGAGATGTGTGAGCATCTTTGCATCATGCATAAAGGTTCCCCTGTTGTGGCTGGGAAATTAAAAGAAATTAAGCGTTCTTTTGGTAAAAAGAATGTGTCAATTAAAGCTGATTTTGATTTATCTTTCCTGGATTCTTATTCAGGTGTAACAAAAGTTAAGAACACGATGGAAGGGAAAATCCTTCAAGTCACTGGTGAAGATGTAGCCGAGAACATGATTCGTGATCTTGTTCCAAGAGGGTTTGTCCGAAAGTTTGAATTGGAAGAACCATCGCTGACGGATATTTTCATTGAAAAAGTAGGTGCAGTCTATGAATAAATTTTGGATTGTTCTTTCCCATACATATCTATCAAAATTAAAAACGAAATCCTTTATCATTTCTACAATCATTATGATGGCCTTGATTCTTGTTCTTACGAATATTTCGAAGCTTATTGATACATTCGATAGTGATGATCAGGAAAAGGTCGCCATTATTGATCAGACTGAAGATAGCTTATTTGATTCTTATAAAAATGCGGTAGCAGGTGTGAACGATGAGCTCTCGATAATATCCGCTCAGGATGAAAAGGAAGCGGAGGAAATGGTTAGCGCAGAAAAAATCGTTGGGTATTTATTAATCGAAAAGGATGACAGCCTAGGCATCAAAGGAACGTATAAAGCGAATCAAATTTCAGATTCAACTGTAAGTAATGATTTGCTTCTCGCACTTACCCAATTGAAAAGCCAAATAGCAGCGAAAGAATTGAAATTGACAGAGCAGCAAATCACTCAATTGAATACGCCGCCAGCCTTTGAAACGATTGCACTTCAAAAAAATGCAAAAACAGAAGAAGACCTCAATCAAGCTCGCGGTCTTGTGTATGTGCTCTTATTCGTCATTTACTTCGGTGTGTTGATGTATGCAACGATGATTGCAATGGAAGTAGCTACTGAAAAAACATCACGAGTCATGGAAATCCTGATTTCAAGTGTCCCGCCGGTCACGCAGATGTTTGCCAAAATAATGGGGGTAGCTTTGCTTAGTCTTACACAAATGATTTTATTTTTTGGATTGGGTTATTTATCAATTAAGCAAAGCTTGACAGGCATGAATGAAGGATTTTTCGCGTTTTTTGGTTTCGGCAACATCAATATCTCAACGATCATTTATGCGATCATCTTCGCATTGCTTGGTTATCTTCTGTACGCGACACTTGCGGCTTGCCTTGGGTCCGTTGTCAGCAAAATTGAAGATGTTCAGCAAATGATTTCACCGATGACCATGTTAGTTGTCGTTGCTTTTATGATTGCGATGTTTGGACTAGGGAATCCCTCAGCCAGTTATATCACGATTACATCTTTCATTCCATTTTTCACACCAATGATCATGTTCTTGCGCGTAGGCATGCTTGATGTCCCTTTCTGGGAAATCGCAATAAGCATTGCTGTATTGATTTTAACAATTGTTTTACTTGGTATTATCGGAGCGAAAATCTATCGTGGTGGAGTCCTGATGTATGGAAGCTCAAAATCACTAAAAAGCATCAAAAATGCATTGCAATTATCAAAGAGAAATTAACATGGAAACCTGGATCCTTCACTTCTTTTTAGAGGGATTCAGGTTTTTTTATTTTTTTCAGGATTTATGAGTTTAGCGCCTAAAAACCCTACTTTTTATAAGGAATAGGTTCCATTTACTTCTACTATTCCTTCAAATGTACTGACACTTATTATCGCCAATAAGATCCCAACTAATTCAGCTGTTCTAGAGAAGATAGTCCTTCGAATTTCATTCGATTTACCGAACGATACATAGGGGGATTTGTTAAGCGTAAGTAAATCTATAAAACTTACTTGACATTATAAGCTTATGAAAATATAATTACTTACATAAAGTAACCAACAAAAAGAGGAGAATAAATAACATGAATAGAAATGAAGCTGGTCAAGTTTTTTTACGTATCATTTTAGGTCTTACTTTTTTCATTCACGGAGTTTCAAAGTTTCAAGGTGGAATAGGTAACACGGCAGGCTTCTTTGATAGCCTCGGAATTCCTGGGTTCATGGCTTATGTGGTAGCATTTATCGAATTAGTCGGAGGCCTTGCAGTAATAGTGGGCTTTGGAACACGAATCGTTTCTATCTTGTTTGCCGTTATTTTGCTGGGTGCCATTTTCACGGCTAAATTACCTGCTGGATTTCTCGGCAATGGACAATCGGCAGGATATGAGCTGGACTTAGCACTGCTTGCTATGTCCGTTTATCTGGCATGTGCAAACCGCTCTATTTTTTCTTTAGATAATAAACTCTTTAATAAAGAAGGGAAGTAACAATATGATGGGGGAATTTCATCAAAAGCCCGTTACGTTTGTAAGGGAAGTTAGTATTAATGTCATGCATTTGGATAATGCCATCACATTTTATCAAGATATCATAGGTCTCCAATTATTGAAAAAAACGGATCGCAAAGCTGTTTTAACAACAGACGGTAAAACCCCGTTGCTTACACTTGAGCAGCCCGTTGATGTAATTCCAAAAGAAGGAAGAACAACAGGCTTATATCACTTTGCGCTTTTGCTGCCAACCCGTGCTGACTTGTCGATCTTTTTACGCCATTTACTTCATACAGAATACCGGTTTGGAGCTTCGGATCACGATGTAAGTGAAGCGCTGTACATCACTGATCCGGATGGAAATGGCATTGAAGTCTACTGGGACCGTCCATCTTCTGACTGGACATGGGCAAATGGGGAAGTTGCGATGGGAACGGATCCGTTAGATGGAAACAGCCTTCTGGCAGAAAGTGACGCCAAGTGGAGCGGACTGCCTGCTGGTACGTTAATGGGACACATTCATTTACATGTAGCAGATCTACAAAAAACAGAAGAATTTTACATGTTGGGTCTTGGGTTTACTATTGTGAATCGATTCGGAGGAGCTCTCTTTACTTCAACCGGCGGATATCATCATCATATCGGATTAAACACATGGAATGGCGTTGGCGCTCCTGCCCCAAGGAAAAACAGTGTAGGACTCAACTGGTATTCACTTGTTTTTACAGATGATGAAGCGAGAAACAAAGTGATTGAACAACTAAACAAAATCGGTGCAGAAGCTACAAGGGAAGACGATTTTTATGTCATCACAGATCCGTCAGGAAATGAGATTCATTTAGTTATCTAAAGCCTTTCGGGTTGAAACTATAGTATATTCAGAAAGTATTGGTGAGAAAAATGGGATTTTTTAGTAAGTTATTTGGAAATAAAGATACAAGTACAGAGGAGAATAAAAAAATGACAAAAGTATTATTTATCAAAGCGAACGATCGACCAGCAGACCAGGCAGTAAGCCCAAAAATGTATGATACATTTTTAAAAACTTACAAAGAAGCGAATGGTACGGATGAAGTGATTGAGTTAGATTTATTTAAAGAAGAGCTACCGTACTATGGTAATACAGCGATAACTGGGATGTATAAACGAAACCAAGGTTTTGAACTGACACCTGAAGAAGAAAAAGCAGCTAGTTTAGTTGATCAATATTTGAATCAGTTCCTTGCCGTGGATAAAGTAGTATTTGCTTTTCCTTTATGGAATTCAACGGTACCTGCTCCGCTAATCACGTACCTTTCTTATTTGGCTCAAGCTGGTAAAATGTTTAATTATACAGCGGAAGGTCCTGTTGGATATGCTGGTGATAAAAAAGTCATGCTATTAAACGCTCGTGGCTCAGATTATGCCTTAGAAGGAATGGCTTCTGCTGAAATGGCTGTAAACTTAGTAAAAACCATTATTAGCCTATGGGGCATCAAAAATCCTGAAGAAGTGGTTATTGAAGGACATAATCAGTATCCAGATCGCACACAAAAAATCATTGCAGATGGTTTAGAGAACGTTGCAAAAGCAGCTGAAACATTCTGATTGTGAAGTGAAAAGAATAGCAGGCAAAGGAAGGCCATCACTATCAATCGGGGCCTTCAGACTGTAGACAAATTCGTAGAAAGCGAGTTTGCCTGCAGTTTTTTTATTGAAAAACGTTTCAGTTGATTTCAGAAATCCGCTCCCTTTCCGCCGACTGTCTGCCAAGCCTCCTCGCCGCAAGCGTCTGTGGGGTCTCGGCTAGCCAGTTATTCGGCAGGAGTGTCGCAAATTTCTTCCATCCATTTAGGATTCCATAAAGCAGAATTAAACCATTTTTTTAAATCACGGTTCGGGATGTGACCATTCCAAACTCCCTTTTGTCGATAAACAAAAGGCCCTCCATATCAATGGGGGCCTTCTTTGTGCGGGAATGATGTTATTTAACCTGATGCTTTTTCAAGCGGTATTGAAGACTTTGACGACTTATATTCAAGGCTTTAGCTGCTTGTGAGATATTCATGCCGTGTTCCTTTAATATTTTCTCCAAATAAATCTTTTCTGTATTAGCAATATAATCATCAAGAGACATGGTTGTGTCTTGTAATTCTTCATTTTGAAGAAGGTCATTTTTTATATCCAGTTGAGTTTCTTCTATATGTGCTTTCTTTTTAAATAAAGTTGGAAGGTGCGGGATCTCAATTTTTGTATCCCCAGGTTCTAGTAAATTCATAGCCCCTTCAATAATATGCTCAAGTTCTCTTACATTTCCTGGCCATTCGTAATCATAAAAAAGAGAGTAGACCTCATCGCTGATTCCTTCAATATCCAATTCAAACAACGCATTGAACTTTTCAATAAAGGATTGCGCCAGCAAAGGTATATCTTCTTTCCGCTCACGAAGTGGAGGGATAAATAAGGATACAACGCTTAATCGATAATATAGATCCTTTCGTAAATGATCATTTGAAATCGCATCTATTGGATCTTCATTTATCGTTGCAATGACTCGAACATCAATTTTTTTGTCTTTTGTATCTCCTACTCGGCGAATCGTTCTTTCTTGAAGGGCCCGTAATAATTTTGCTTGCAAATTCGGGTTTAAAGAATTGATTTCATCAAGAAGGATGGTTCCGCCTTGTGCCTGTTCAAATAACCCAGGCCTTTCAATGGATCCTGTGAAAGCCCCTTTCTTCGTTCCAAAGAGAATTCCCTCAATTAAACTATCTGGCAGTGCAGCACAGTTTTGACTAATAAAAGGATGTGTCGAACGGTTACTTCCATTATGGATACTTTGGGCAAAGAGTTCTTTTCCGGTACCTGTTTCTCCGACTATTAGGATGGAGGATGTGGTTCTTGTGGAACGCTTGCTCTTTTCAATTACGTCTAAGAAATTCTCACTAGTTCCAATGATGCTGTCAAACGTATATTTGGTATCGCCCTTGTTTAAAATATTATCTTTAATAATTCTTTCAAGATTTGTTATATCCTTTGCTACTTCAATAGCACCGATAATATTTTGCTGCTGATCTAAAATCGGAAACGTATTATTGATTGTTGTAATTTCCTGTCCGAGATTATTAAAGTAGGTCTGTTTAGAGTTTTCAGTTGCTTTGCCGGAATGAAGAGCCCGTATTAGCGTACTCTCTGTTTCCTCCTGGAACTTAAAAATATCTGGAATCTTTTTCCCTAATACATCTTCTGAATCCATTCCTTCAATTTCAGCCATTTTTTTGTTATAAACAATGGTTAGACCTTCTGTATCTATTATATGTATCCCAATATCAATTACATCTACGAGTGAATATAGGATGGATTGAAAACCTTCTATTTTTATGATTTGATCTAAATTCATTATTACCTCCTACTATTATTCATTTCTTAGAGATTATTGTAGAGGATTTGTAGAAAAGGCGCAATAAAAATTTGCACAGCAAGATTATTTTGCATTAAAGTGCAAACTTTTTTTGCGCAAAAGATAAAAATTCCTTGTTTTTCGTGAAAAAACAAGTTGGCACAAATCTTGCATTAATAAAAACTATAGCATTCAAGCCACAAATTAAGAATTATAGCAAAAAATAATGGCACAATTTGCTTACATTTTGCCAAAAGTGCTAAATTTCTTTGCATTTCCCTTGGGAAAGTCTATATTTTTCGAAAAAGTTGAAAAGTTGGCACGGAACTTGCTAGTTATAAAGAGAGAAGTAAAAACATAAATTTTAGGGAGATGAGACATAATGGTCCAACCATACAAACACGAACCATTTACTGATTTTAATAATGAAGCAAACAATAAAGCCTTTCAGGTTGCTTTGAATGATGTAGCAAAGGATTTAGGAAATAAATATCCATTAGTTATTAACGGTGAAAAAATCTTTACAGATGAAGTCATTACCTCTGTAAACCCAGCAGATAAAAAAGAAGTTATCGGGATTGTGTCAAAGGCAAACAAAGACCTTGCAGAGCAAGCTATGCAAGCGGCAGATAAGACATTCCAAACTTGGAGAAAAACAAAAGCAGAAATGCGTGCAAATATATTATTCAGAGCAGCAGCCATTGTTCGGAGAAGAAAACACTACTTCTCAGCTCTATTGGTTAAAGAAGCAGGGAAGCCTTGGAATGAAGCGGATGCTGATACAGCGGAAGCAATCGACTTTATGGAATACTATGCACGTCAAATGTTAAAGCTTAAAGACGGTATGCCAGTGGAAAGCCGCCCAATTGAACACAATACATTTAGTTATGTTCCACTTGGTGTAGGTGTCATCATCTCACCTTGGAATTTCCCTTTTGCGATTATGGCAGGTATGACGACAGCGGCTCTTGTTTCAGGAAATACCGTTTTATTGAAACCGGCAAGTACAACACCGGTCATTGCGGCTAAATTTATCGAAGTGCTAGAAGAAGCCGGCTTACCTGCAGGAGTTGTGAACTTCATTCCAGGAAGCGGTGCTGAAGTAGGCGATTACTTGGTGGATCATCCTCGTACGCGGTTCATCAGCTTTACTGGATCTCGTGATGTTGGAATCCGTATTTATGAGCGTGCGTCAAAAGTTAACGAAGGCCAAATTTGGTTGAAACGTGTCATCGCTGAAATGGGCGGTAAAGATACGATCGTTGTTGATAAAGAGGCAGATTTAGAACTTGCAGCACAATCCATCGTCGCTTCTGCATTCGGATTCTCAGGTCAAAAATGTTCTGCATGTTCACGTACAGTCGTTGTGGAAGATGTGTATGATCAAGTATTAAATCGTGTAATTGAATTAACAAAAGAAAAAACAGTTGGAGAACCAACGGATGTAAACAATTTCATGGGTCCGGTTATCGATCAAGCAGCTTACGACAAAGTCATGAGCTACGTTGAAATCGGTAAACAAGAAGGGAAACTTGTTGCAGGGGGAGAAGGAGACAATTCAAAAGGTTTCTTTATCCAACCAACAATTATTGCTGATGTGGATGAAAATGCTCGTGTCATGAAAGAAGAGATTTTCGGACCAGTGGTTGCATTCTGTAAGGCAAAAGATTTCAATCATGCAATCGAGATTGCCAATAACACGGATTATGGATTAACGGGTGCGGTCATCTCGAACAATATTGAACATATTGAACAAGCGCGTGAGGATTTCCACGTAGGTAACTTGTATTTCAATCGCGGCTGTACTGGTGCCATTGTAGGATACCAGCCATTTGGCGGATTCAATATGTCAGGTACAGATTCAAAAGCGGGCGGTCCTGATTATTTAGTTCTTCATCTTCAAGGAAAAACAACATCTGAAACGCTATAAATTTTAGGGGGAATCAACATGACAACATTAACGGATAAATTAATCGAGCAAACAGAACAATATGGTGCAAACAATTATAATCCACTTCCAATCGTCATTTCGAAGGCTGAAGGAGTTTGGGTGGAAGATCCTGAAGGCAACAAATATATGGATATGCTTAGTGCCTATTCAGCAGTGAACCAAGGCCACAGGCATCCGAAAATCATCGACGAATTAAAAAAACAAGCTGATCGCGTAACATTAACGTCCCGTGCATTCCATAGTGATAAATTGGGCCCATGGTATGAAATGGTTTCTCGCATTACGCAAAAAGACATGGCACTGCCTATGAATACGGGTGCTGAAGCTGTTGAAACAGCAATCAAGGCTGTTAGACGCTGGGGTTATGATGTTAAGGGAATCGCAGAAAACCAAGCTGAAATCATTGCTTGTGTCGGGAACTTCCATGGCCGTACAATGGCAGCGGTGTCCCTGTCATCCGATGAGGAATATAGAAGGGGCTTTGGACCGATGCTACCAGGGATCAAGCTTATCCCTTATGGCGATCTTGATGCATTGAAAGAAGCGATTACACCGCAAACGGCTGGATTTTTAATCGAACCGATTCAAGGTGAAGCGGGAATCATCATACCGCCACAAGGATTCTTAAAAGAAGCTTACGACTTATGTAAAGAAAATAATGTCCTATTCGTTTCCGATGAAATTCAATCAGGACTTGGCCGTTCAGGTAAAATGTTTGCCTCCGATTGGGATGAAGTGATTCCTGATATGTATATTTTAGGAAAAGCCCTTGGTGGTGGAGTATTTCCAATCTCTTGCGTAGCTGCAAACCGTGAAATCCTTGGCGTATTCAATCCTGGTTCCCATGGTTCTACATTCGGCGGCAATCCATTGGCATGTGCGGTTTCCATCGCTTCATTGGAAGTTCTTGAAGAAGAGAAGCTTGCGGAACGTTCATTGGAGCTTGGACAATACTTTATGGATAGTTTAAAAGAAATCAAGAATCCAATGATTAAAGATATCCGCGGCAGAGGCTTATTCATCGGAGTCGAATTAACAGAAGCAGCAAGACCTTATTGTGAGCAGCTTAAAGAAGAAAAACTGCTATGTAAAGAAACACATGATACAGTTATCCGTTTTGCTCCGCCATTAGTGATTACTAAAGAAGACTTGGATTGGGCAATCGAACGCATTAAAAGAGTTTTATCCTAATATACCTATGAGGTGAATTCCATTGAGTACAACTGTCAAAGAAGAAAAAGAAACTGCCAGCTTGCTTGATTCAACACAGGTCGTAATCAAGGAGGCGCTTGATAAACTTGGCTATTCTGAAGAAGTGTTCGAGCTTTTGAAGGAACCTCTTCGGATGCTGACCGTCCGGATTCCGATTAAGATGGATGACAATACGACGAAGATTTTCACTGGATACCGTGCCCAGCACAACGATGCTGTCGGTCCGACGAAAGGTGGAATCCGTTTTCATCCCGAAGTCGATGAGGAAGAAGTCAAGGCACTTTCAATGTGGATGAGTTTGAAATGCGGAATCGTGAATCTGCCATATGGCGGAGGAAAAGGCGGCATCATCTGTGATCCGCGCCAAATGTCCATCGGTGAATTGGAAAGGCTTAGCCGTGGATACGTTCGGGCAATCAGCCAAATAGTGGGGCCGACAAAAGATATTCCGGCCCCGGATGTTTATACGAATTCACAAATCATGGCATGGATGATGGACGAGTACAGTAGAATAAGAGAACACGATTCTCCTGGTTTCATTACAGGTAAGCCACTGGTACTGGGCGGTTCACACGGTAGGGAAAAGGCGACTGCACAAGGTGTCACCATCTGTATCGAGGAAGCGGCAAAGCGTAAGGGCATAGAATTGAAAGGTGCACGCATCATCGTTCAAGGGTTTGGGAACGCAGGAAGCTTTTTGGCCAAATTCATGCATGATGCAGGTGCGAAAGTGATTGGCATATCGGACGCATATGGTGCCATTTATAACCAGGATGGTCTGGATATCGATTACTTACTTGATAAAAGGGATAGCTTTGGAACGGTAACGACACTATTCGATAATACAATCACCAATCAGGAACTTCTGGAACAAGATTGTGATATTTTAGTGCCTGCTGCCATTTCCAATCAAATCACCAAAGAAAATGCACATCTTATCAAAGCCCAAATTGTCGTGGAGGCAGCGAATGGACCTACCACATTGGAGGCAACTAAGATCTTGACGGAACGCAATGTGCTTCTCGTACCTGATGTATTGGCAAGTTCAGGCGGTGTGACAGTTTCTTACTTTGAATGGGTTCAAAATAATCAAGGTTATTATTGGGAAGATGCTGAAGTCCAAACCAAATTAAAAGAGTTATTGGTCAATTCATTTAATCAAGTATATGAAATGTCCGAGACAAGAAAAGTGGATATGAGGCTGGCAGCGTATATGGTGGGTGTCAGAAAAATGGCAGAAGCCTCAATATTCCGTGGCTGGGTATAAGCTTTAGTCAAATAATGGAGAGTGGAGGAGTGATTCCGTGTTAAAACCGATTCATACCATCGAGTGTGCTCAGAATGGGACCATCGAACAAGTTTACGTTCAAAAGAATTCCTATGTTTATGAATGGGAGAGGCTCTTTTTAGTGAAAACGGAAGATGGAAAATTGATTGATGTTTCAATAGGTGCCAGTGGTCACATTACTGAAATTAATGTTTCGGCAGGGGATCCTATTAATAGAAAGCTTCCTTTAGCTTTGCTCCAAGACGATTTTGTTATAACAGGCTCTGATTAATAATAGAAAAGAGAGTGTTCCAAAGGTGTAGGCAATTCGACTTTTGGGATGCTCTTTTTTTGTTTTTCAAACAACTATCATAGTTATATTGGATATAGAGAATACCTAAAGCACGTTTACTAAGGAAAAGCACTTTGTTTCATGGTAAAATATCAGAATGATTAGACTTTTGCACCCTAGTAGCTTTTTCAAGGCTCCCGAATATTCTCATGAGTAAGCCACGCAGTTCCAAAAGAAGCAAGACGTAGTGGTGTGACTAATCATCAGGGACTGTTAGGCTATGAAATATTTTAAGTTGGATAGGAGGCTGGAAGGGTGAATAAGAATTTAGATATATTTAGTCAATTATCAGATTTTGATAATGTTTTGGTCGTCGATGACAAAGGGATGATTATTTTTCATGATATGGCAGATTTAAATGTTCTTAAAGAACTTGGAATACGGCCTGAAGAGTTCATGGGGAAAAATGTAACTTCATTTTATAAAAACATTACGAACGAAAATAGTACATTGATGAATGTGATAAAAACCGGGAAACCATTATGTAATATTAAGCAAGAGATGATCACCAAAACGGGAGAGGTTATTGAAACCATCAATTCCACATACCCAATTGCGGAAAACGATAAAATTATTGGGGCAGTAGAATTCTCTAAGCGCTACTTTTCGAAGGATGCTATTCAATATTTGGATAAATATTCGAGCCATAAGATTTTCAGAAAGAATAATACAGTCTATACAGTTGATGATATTATCACGGTTAACCCTAAAATGGAAAGTATTAAAGATAAACTTAGAAGAATTGCTCTAACAAACTCAAATGTTCTAATTGTTGGGGAAACTGGTACAGGGAAAGAACTTATTGCCCAGGCCATTCATAATTTAAGTGATCGATTTGGAAAGCCTTTTATTTCACTTAACTGTAGTGCAGTTCCCGCCAGCTTATGGGAAAGTACCTTGTTTGGCACGAATAAAGGGAGCTTTACTGGGTCGGAAGACATGCCGGGTTTATTCGAACAAGCTGAAGGTGGAACATTATTCTTAGATGAAATTAATTCCTTAGATATCAACCTTCAGGTGAAGCTGCTAAAAGCTATTGAAGAAAAAACAATCAGGAGATTAGGCGGGAAAAAAAATATCCGGTTGGACATAAGGGTAATTTCAGCAACTAATGAGGTCCCAGACATTTTACTTGCTGAGAAACGGTTGCGAGAGGATTTATTTTATAGAATAGGTGTTGTGCAGGTTGACCTGCCAAGCTTAATGGAAAGAAAAGAAGATATAGAAGTGCTTGTTGAACATTATCTGAATTTTTACAATAATACCATGAATATATATATAGATCGTGTTCAAAGGGAAGTACTAGAGTGCTTTAGAAGATACCCATGGCCCGGGAATATCAGAGAGTTAAAGAACGCTGTAGAAACGGCCTATAATCACGTTAGTTCTAATCAAATCACATTGGATGATATTCCTAGCAGAATTAAAGATTATGTAGAAGCTCCAAAAGCTGATCTTAAAAATATGAATGTAGATTCTTTAAAAGATGCGGTTCAGGAATTTGAAAAAGAGATTATTGTTCACCAATTAACCAAAACAAACGGGAAAATTGCGGAATCTGCCAGACAGTTGGGGATATCGAAACAATTATTAAAATATAAAATGGAAAAGCATAAACTGAGGTAAAAAAAACTTTACCATAGGGAGTGAAAATTTTTACTCCTTCTTCAATGGATATGGAAATTTAATACAATACAAAAGGGTCACCATTCTGGATGGATTATAGAATGGTGACCCTTTTGTCGATGGTAACGCTTAGTAAATAGAGAATTATTGAAATAATATTAATAATTATTAAAATATTGTTAAAACTGGCACGTAAATTGCTTAGATAAAATAAAGGGCGTAAAAAAAAGAAACCTATTATAAAAAACGATGCAATCTATTAATCGGTTTCAGTGAGTGAAAATTTGAAAAAAGAGGTGTGAAATGAATACAAACAAGATATTACGAGACAGCCTTATTTTTGGTTTTGCTTTATTTGCCGTATTTTTTGGGGCAGGTAACCTGATTTTTCCTCCGTCAATCGGACTCGTGTCTGGAGCGGATTGGCTACCAGCGTTGGTAGGTTTCACTCTAACAGGAGTCGTACTTCCCATATTGGGAGTTGTTGCGGTATTAAATTCAAATGGGAAGTTTGAAGAACTGACAAGGCCGATTAGTCCTTGGTTTTATAAGTTATTTAATCTTGTTGTCATGATAGGGATTGCGATGCTCGTTACTGTGCCCCGGACGGCTGCAACCACTCATGAGATGGGAGTTCATACTTTATTCCCCCATGTCCCATCTTTCCTAACAATGATTGTTTTTTTTGCATTGAATTTTTATTTTGCAAGTGATCGATCCAATCTAATTGATAAAGTGGGACAAGTGCTAACGCCGGCATTGTTTGCCATTCTTCTCTTTATCGTCATCAAAGGTACATTCGATCCTATTGGTGCCCCTATAAAAACGGAGCTTTCCAATCCATTTTCCCATTCCTTTTTTAGCGCTTACCAGACGGGCGACGTTTTTACGGGCCTTCTTTGTGCCTCGGTATTCATTGGCTCAATTGCAGCTAAAGGGTATACCGAACCTTCTAAAATGAAGAAAATAGTGCTGAATGGAACAATAGTCGCTGGTATTGGTTTACTCATTATTTATGGTGGGTTGCTGTATATTGGTGCCACTGGAAGTGGTCTATTCCCGAAGGATATGGAGAGCTCGCAGCTCGTAACAGGGCTGGTTTATAACCTTCTCGGAGACTACGGTACGATTGCATTAGCTATAGCGGTTTCTTTAGCTTGTCTCACTACCTCAATTGGTATTACTGCATCGATAGCGGACTTTCTTAGTGGGCTGACGAACCAGAAAGTGAGTTATCGCAATTGGGTACTCGTGGTTAGTGTCGTAGGTGTTTTAATGGGGGTACTGGGTGTTGAAAAGATAATCGCCTACTCCGTGCCGCTATTCATGGGGATTTATCCTGTTTCAATTGTCATCGTCCTACTCGGTGTATTCCGTAAATATATACCAAACGCAGGAGCCTATAAGGGATCAATTATATTAACATTTATTATCAGTCTAGTTGAAACATTGGGAAGTATTGGTATCAACATCGAATTTATGAACGAAATTATTTCCATAATTCCATTCAGTTCATATGGGTTTGCGTGGCTCATTCCAGCTGTAATAGGTTTCATTGGAGGGACGCTTATTCATAAACGAACTTCTAAAAAGCAGGTTCATGAAATCCCTTCGAGCTCTATCGAATAGCAGCAGCCTGAGCTTTTAATTCTCTTTAAGCATGCTGATAGAAATAGAACGAAATTTAAAAGTTGTTATGAAAATTGCGTTGAATATAAAACTGTTATGAATAAACAGAAAAATGAAAATTAATAAGTGGATTTTCTACTTGTAGAAAAACTCAAATTTTAAGGGAGAGAGAAAGTATGAATACGGATAAAAATAACGAAATTATTTATGTTAACGGGAAAATATTTACATCAAATTTGGAACAGCCCTATGCGAGCGCTATGGTTGTTCGCGATGGACGCATTGCATGGGTTGGAGAACATCCAGAAACTGATGGAATGAATGGAGAGCGTGTAGATCTTCAAGGGCGACGGGTACTCCCAGGTTTAATTGATGCGCATCTGCATCCCTTATTTCTAGCTAAGGCTTCCAAGCAAATCCCATGTATGCCGCCAGTCGTTGAATCGATTGAAGATTTGATAAAAGAGGTTCGTAAACAGCGTGAATCTCAGAATTCTGAGGATTGGATTGAAAGCTGGGGATATGATGAAGGGAAATTAACGGAAGGACGTTCACCTTCACGCTGGGATTTAGATAAAGCCTCAAATGGTGCCCCAGTTATTATAACTCGAACATGCGGCCATATTGTTGTGGTGAATAGCAAGGCATTGGAATTGGCCGGAATTACTAGAGACACTCCAGATCCAGATGGAGGGAAAATTGATAGAGATTCAGAGGGTGAGCCAACTGGCGTTTTACGAGAAAATGCCAAAGAACTGGTCAATAAAGTGATGCCGGTTCAAACATTTGATGAAGAAACAGATGCTCTTGTGGAACTAAGTCCAAAATTGCTTTCACATGGAATTACTGCGATTACTGAACTTTTAGCAAGAACCCAACCGAGAGATTACTTAGAAATGTATAATGCAGCACACGAAAAGGGCCTCAAGCAACGCACAGTGCTGTACTATATTTGGGAAGATATGAAGAATGACCCGATATTAGATAAGGACAAAACAAATAGAAAACTCCAAAATCATATTGGAGGGGTTAAACTATTCTCAGATGGCAGTGTATCCGGTCAAACAGCGTGGATCAATCCTCCATTTTTAGGAGAAGGAGAGAACTATGGCATTCAAATGACCTCTAAGGAAGAGTTAATAAGTGCAGCTGAAGCAGCCGAGAAAAACAATATTCAACTGGTCATACACGCAATGGGTGAGCAAGCAATTGATTTAATTGTGAATACTTTTTACGGCAAGAAGGGGTGGATCACTGATGGACCATCCATAAGAATTGAACATGCGGCCATGCCTACAAAGCAAGCTCTTCAAAGGGCAGCTGAAGCGGGAATTGCTTTTGTTCCCCAACCAATCTTTTTATACGCTGAAATCGAGAGTTACCTTAATAACTTAGGTGCAGAACGTACGAAGCAAACCTATCCAATTCAATCCATGTTAGAGGCAGGTATTAAGATAGCATTCTCATCTGATGCACCAGCAACGGCATGGGTTGATCCAGTCAATCCGTTTGTAGGAATTAAGGCAGCTGTCACACGTATTGCATATGATGGTACGGATACAGGGCAGGACCAACGTATAGACGTACCAACGGCTATTACGCTTTACACCCGAGCCGCTCAAGAAATCACACGGATTCCAAACGTTGGGCAACTTACACCTGGTTATCATGCAGATTTTATTGTGCTAGACCAAGATATTTTGAATATTAGCCCAGAGGAAATAGATAGAATTAAAGTAGAAGAAACCTATATGGGTGGTCAATTGGTTTTTCAAAAAGAAAAGGCCTTAACTAAATAATATAAAAGGGGACGAAAAGGGGGGATACTTCCCTTTTCGTCCCCTTTTATTTCAGTTAAGTAGATGATCCTATCCTGTGTGTGTCGTGGCATAGAAGACATAAAGCTTCTGTTCTAAATAAAGTGTAAAAAAATTTTTACGGTAAGGGTAAAAAATTTCACTCCTTTTTTGATTTAAAGCATGTTATGGATGTTGCCCTGAATAACAAATTTATAAGAAGTTGTTAAAAATGAAAAAAAGTTGGGTTAAAAATCTTGATAAGTTTAGGGAATATTAATTTGAAAACTAAATTACAAACAGAATATTAACAGAAAATTAATAATTGGCACACAAATTGCTTTTTAAGTTTTATAAGGTATTCAATCATAGTTTCTATTTACCTAGTTTTTTCATTTTTTGAGGAGGTATTGATATGTCCACTTTAACGTTAAATTCCGCAATAGAAGGTGTAAGGGAAGACGTGATCAACTGGAGACGTCACTTTCATCAGTATCCAGAATTGTCTTATCATGAAGCGAAGACCTCGCAATTTGTTTACGAAACACTAGAATCATTTGGAAACCTAGAAGTAACGCGTCCTACGGAATATAGTGTAATGGCCCGCTTGATTGGCTCACAACCGGGAAAAACATTGGGCATCCGTGCAGACATGGATGCGCTGCCGATTGAGGAAGAGAATTCTTTCAATTTTATTTCTCAAACTCCAGGGGTCATGCATGCTTGTGGCCATGATGGTCATACGGCTATGCTGCTTGGCACGGCTAAGATTCTCTCTGGAATGAAAGATCATATTAAAGGAGAAGTACGCTTCTTTTTTCAACATGCAGAAGAATACTTCCCTGGCGGAGCTCAGGAAATGGTTGATGCGGGCGTGATGGATGGTGTGGATTATGTTATTGCAGCCCATCTTATATCAACACTTGAATTTGGGAAGATTGGCATTTTATATGGTCCGGCGATGGCGGCTCCTGACGGCTTCCATATTACGATTAAAGGAAAAGGGGGGCATGGTTCTGCGCCGCATGAAACAATTGACAGTATCGCTATCGGTGCACAAGTGGTCACAAATCTTCAACATATTGTTTCGCGCAACACAGATCCTCTGGACAACTTGGTTCTTTCTATCGGAAAGTTTGTCGGGGGAGAGGCGGCAAATGTAATTGCCAACTCCGTAGAGATTAGCGGAACGGTTCGCAGTTTTGACTTGAAATTCCGTGACTCCATGCCAGTACTTATGGAAAGAGTCTTGAAAGGAATTACAGAAGCACATGGGGCATCCTATGAATTTGAATATCTATGCGGATATCGTCCAGTCATAAACAATGATGAAGTGACGAAGGTTATTGAAGATACGGTTCGCGAAATCTATGGTGATGAAGCGATTGACTTTCCTAAACCACAAATGGCTGCAGAAGATTTCTCTGCTTTTCAACAGAAAGCACCCAGCTCATATTTCATAATCGGTGCAGGCAATAAGGAAAAAGGAATCGTATATCCCCACCATCATCCTCGATTTACTTTTGATGAAGACGCAATGGAATATGGCGTAAAAATTTTTACTAACGCTGTATTTAAATTTTTACTATAAAGAATTCGGAGATTGATAATTTGAGGAGGAACGGATTATGCAAGGTTTGAAAATATATTCGGAAGTAGAGAGTGTAAAACAAGAAGTGATTGATTGGAGACGTTATCTTCACAAGCATCCAGAATTGTCTTATCACGAAGAGAAAACCTCGCAATTCGTTTACGAAACCCTTCTATCTTTTGGGAATCTTGAAGTAACACGTCCTACAAAATATAGTGTAATGGCCAGTTTGATTGGCTCCCACCCGGGAAAAACATTGGGCATCCGTGCAGACATGGATGCGCTGCCGATTGAGGAAGAGAATTCGTTTGATTTTGTATCGCAAACTCCGGGGGTCATGCATGCTTGTGGCCATGATGGTCATACGGCTATGCTGCTTGGCACGGCGAAGATTCTTGCTGGGATGAAGGATCAAATTAAAGGCGAAGTACGTTTCTTTTTTCAGCACGCAGAAGAGTATTTCCCAGGCGGAGCGCAGGAAATGGTTGATGCGGGCGTGATGGATGGTGTGGATTATGTTATTGCTGCCCACCTCATGTCAACCTTTGAAGTCGGGAAAGTTGGCATCGTATATGGTCCAATGATGGCGGCGCCAGATGGTTTCTTTCTTACAATTAAAGGAAAGGGAGGCCGCGGATCTGCGCCCCATGAAACGATTGACAGTATCGCAATCGGTGCACAAGTAGTCACGAATCTTCAATATATCGTTTCGCGTAACACAGATCCTTTAGATAATTTGGTACTATCTATCGGGAAATTTTCTGGAGGAGAAGCGGCAAATGTCATTGCGAACTCTGTAGAAATAAGCGGGACTGTTCGCAGTTTTGACTTGAAATTCCGTGAATCCACGCCACTCCTTATGGAAAGGGTCATCAAAGGAATTAAAGAAGCGCATGGCGCCTCGTATGAGTTTAAATATCTTACTGGATATCGACCAGTCATAAACGACGATGAAGTAACCAAGGTTATAGAGGAAACAGTTCGTGAGGTCTATGGCGAAGAGACTGTCGATCTTCAAGGGCCGAAGATGGGTGCTGAGGATTTTTCGGCTTTCCAACAGAAAGCACCGAGCAATTACTTCTTAATTGGAGCTGGGAATAAGGAAAAGGGGATTATTTATCCTCACCATCATCCTCGTTTTACTTTTGATGAAGACGCTATGGAATATGGTGTAAACATTTTTATAAATGCTGTATGTAAGATTTTAGTATAGAATACCTTGAATTGTATGCAAAATTAGCTACTTGTAACGTTCAAATGAGTGTATATCAATGAAATAAAAACTAGAACGGGGAAAAGGGGCAAGAGATGGGGATACGCAACGAAGATGTCACAGTAAATGAAATCAACAAAGGGGACAAACCTAAAGCAGGTAAGAAGTGGCTGAAGCTCCCGCATGTATATGTTATTTTAGTTACCATGCTTTTGATTTGTTATGTTGCAACATTGTTGGTGCCAAAAGGTCAATTTGAAAGAGTGGAAGGACCGACAGGAGCGCCAATTTTGGTGCCGGGGACGTTTAAGTTTGTGGATGCTCCAAATTTGACTCCTTTCGATTTAATGTTTTCGATACCTACTGGGATGGTTCAGGCAGGTGAAATCATCTTTGGTGGATTAATGATTGGGGCACTGTTCAGTGTTATTGAACGCACAGGACTTCTAACCTTAGGGATTCAAAGAATTAATCATGCATTTCAAACAAGAAGTATATGGGTCATTCCCGTATTGATGGTTCCTATGGCTACATTTACGGCATTTACAGGGGCCATGGAGATGGGGCTTATGTATGCACCAATCATGATCCCGTTAATGTTGAATTTAGGTTATGATCGTTTCACTGCCACTGCGATGGTGCTTGTTAGTACAGCTGCTGGGTTTAGTGTTGCACTTACTTCCCCTGCCACAGTTGGGCTTTCCCAGACATTAATGGAGTTGCCATTATACTCTGGAATTGGCTTTCGGGCGATTTTTATGGTGATTACCGTATTGATTGGGATTTGGTATGTGTGGCGTTATGCGCGTAAGATTGAGAGAAATGCCTCGCTCGGATACTTATATGGAGATGGTTTGGATGCTCAATATCTTAATAGTAATGAGCAAACAGAAGAAAAAGCTTCAAAAAGGCAAATCTTTGCCATTCTCTTTTTGCTCGCTGGCATAGGTGTTATGATTTATGGCTTGCTGAACTGGGGATGGTATTTCACTCAAATTGGTGGTTGGTATGCATTTATGGGGATTGTTCTCGGCTTAATTTGTGGTCTCAATCCAAGTACAATTGCTGAAGTATTTAATGAAGGATTTAAAAAAGTGCTCCTAGGTGTTTTGATTATTGGTCTATCAAGGGCTATTTCAGTCATTCTTGAGAACGGGAATATTTTGGATACGATTGTTAATGGTATTAGTGTAGTGGTGAGTTCCATGCCAAGTCAGATAGCTGCTCTGGTGATGATGGTCTTTCAATCTTTATTTAACTTTTTTGTTGGATCTGGAAGTGGACAAGCCATGATTACCATGCCTATTATGAGCGGATTATCCGATTTACTCGGAGTCACAAGGCAAACAGCGATTTTGGCATTTCAGTATGGTGACGGCTTTACAAACATTCTTTACCCTAGCGGTTTGTTTATGGCAATATTAGCTATTGCTCAAGTACCTTATACAAAATGGGTTCGCTTTATTGCTCCACTACTTCTAATTTGGTATGGAGTAGCAGCTGCTTCCCTAATCATTGCCCAATCTATAGGGTGGGGAGCTAACTTATAATTGAAGGTTTTAGATGAATGAAATATGGACATGTTTGATATAAAGGGAATAGTAATTTTTATTAAATTCTTAAAATTAAAACATTTTTATTACTGAAGGTCAAAAGGGGGAATTCCCCCTTTTGCTTTTTGATATGTCTAACGGTTATTAGATAGGATGTGTAATACATAGAAGGATTTGTATGACATATAAGGGCGGTATCTTAGCATATTAGAAAAGTTGCGATGGACAAGTAAACAATGGAGGTCTTCTATGACACAAGCCATTTATACGAATGGAATGATTTATACACTAGATGTAAACCACCCTAAGGTTGAAACAGTAGTAGTTGAGAACGGAAGGATTGTAGGGGCATTGTGACTTAAGTGATAGATGGAATATTGTTAAATTTCCTTTCATAAACTGTATAAAATATTATGATTAAAACAATGCAGGAAATTTCAAAAAGAATTGTATTATACTTTTTGATTACCATTTGGGAGGTGATAAAGGATTGTTTTGATTGAAACCGATTCTATCTCTCATTTTTCTTGAAAAGTCGGGTTATAATCATGGAATATTTTTTAAAAGAGAAGTTTATAGGAATTTAAGCCCATAGGTAGAAATATTATGTTAGAATACAACAGGAGATTTAAACATCAAATAAATAGTAGTTTTTCTGAATTTACCCATACTGCTAAGTGAGTGTATTTTCAGATTTCTGCCATTTAAAAAAGGAGAGGTTAATTAAAGTATGAGAATCTCAGAATTAAAAAGAGAAGCCCTACTTTCTTTGAAAGGTAAATGGGGAGTAGCCATTTCACTTATGTTGCTCGTGTTCTTGATTAATTTCGTATTACCTGCCATTGTTGAAATTATCGGAAGCGGTGGGTTTACACAGTGGTTCGCGCAAGATGAAACACCGATATGGTCGGATATCTTTGGAACGGTATTGTCTATCGCCTTAATCCCGCTAACTATTTCGACCACTTGGTTCTATCTGAATTTGGTTAGAGAAGGAAACCCTGATATTCCAGAGGTATTCGCTATCTATAAAGATGGAAAAACTTCTTTTAAGATTATCGGTGCATCAATTTTACAAGGTATTTTCATATTTTTATGGTCATTATTATTTATTATTCCAGGAATCATCAAGGGTCTGTCATATTCCCAACTATTTTTCTTATTGAAGGATCATCCAGAATACACTGTGCTTGAAGCCATTACAGAAAGCAGAAAAAGAATGAAGGGTTTGAAATGGAAGTATTTCCTTATGAATCTAAGCTTTATAGGATGGGGAATACTATGTATATTCACCCTGGGGATTGGGCTTTTATGGTTGATTCCTTATGCTGGAACAACCATGGCTGCATTCTATAATGAATTAATTGTACCTCAAGATGATTCTGACAACGATCAAATAGAAGCATAAACGCTTGGCCGATAGCAAAGTTGCTATCGGTTTTTTCGTTAGTATCTTGTATTAAGCCATATAAAAGTACGAAAGTATTGTAGACTATTGCTTTGTTTTGATAAAGTATGAAATGATGATTGAATTTCTATTATTTTCCTCAAGAGAGCGGGAGTATAATGAAGATTGAATCGAAAAATAATGGCTTTATGCGTTCAGGAGAGAAACGGAAAAATGAGAAAAACTATATGAATCAAAGACATTAAACATAGATCAGTATCATTTAGGTAATCGGCATTCCTTTCATAGCGGCCAATCTTCGTGCATCGATTACGTCGATAGCTCCATTAATTAACCTGATTCGTGATGATACAGGAATCAATAATGCAGTCAGGGATGGAGATCATTGAGCCTTACTGCTCCAGAACAGTTGGTTTGGTATAAAAACGTCCATGCAATGATATTGTAAAGAGCTTCATTCAATATACGATGGTATTTTTAGAACATAAAAAAAATCAGGAAAGAAAAAGTGGCTTTTAATTCGTAATGCCCCTTAAAAGGTTAAATTATTAATATTAATGTGTATAATAGAACACTTAGAATACTATTTAGGGGGATTACATAGTGAGTAGTTTTAATATTGCGGATATGATATTCCAATTGTTTTGCCTTATATTTCTAATCCTGATCATAGTAGGTATCGTATCGCTTTTCCGTTCCGTCAAGCAACGCAAAACTAGACTGGATATCATGGAAAAGAAAATGGATGATTTATATGAACAAATTAAAAAGGGCAACGATTGACGGCTACATTCTGTGGCCGTTTTTTCTATGCATTAGAGTCAATGGGAATTGTTCAATTACCTCTTAGACTGTTGTAAAGGTTAGTCAGGAAATAATCTATACCAAAATTGCTTAAAAGATAGGGTTTTTTCATCTTTTGAAAGACATAACGAATCATAAAAAGAAATAGAATTTGTTAAAAATAAGCAGTTTTACATGGCAATATTATGGAATACATGACATTTGTTGGGCGAACTGCATGTTAAGGAGTTGGTATAGATGATGCATGGTTTGTGATGGCTTCTTATCTTATAATGGAGTGGGTTAGATATTTAAGGGAAATAAAGAAAATACAAACAAACCTTCAAAAATTTATGTACATGAATGATGACCCTATAACTAAGTGTCGGAGATGAAGAATGCTAAACATTCAATCCTTTTGTTAGGTATCTTTGAGAAGTAGGAGGAGTCGGTATCATGAAAGAAATTATTGCAATTAAAGAATTCACTCAGTTTAAGTCCCGTGCAGAGGAATTTAGTCCATACGCCTGGTGTAAACAGATGTTAGAAAATGACCCTGTGAGCTATCACGAAGGAACAGATACGTGGAATGTCTTTAAATATGAAGATGTTAAGCGTGTTCTTAGTGATTATAAATATTTTACGAGTGAACGCCAACGAACCACTATATCTGTTGGAACGGATAGTAAGGAAGGTTCAGCACCTGAGAAAATCAAGATCACTGAAGCGGATCCACCTGTGCATAGAAAACGTCGTTCACTGTTGGCCGCAGCATTCACACCTAGAAGTCTCCAAAACTGGGAACCTCGTATTCAGGAAATTGCAAATGAATTAGTCGAACAGATGAGGGCAGACAAGGAAATTGATATTGTGCAATCATTGGCAAGTCCGCTTCCGATTATAGTCATGTCAGACTTAATGGGCGTTCCCTCAAAAGATCGTTTACTGTTTAAAAAATGGGTAGATATCTTATTTCTTCCCTTCGACAAAGAAAAACAAGAAAAAGTAAATGAAATGAAGCAAGTGGCAGCAAGAGAATATTATGAGTATTTATATCCAATTGTTGTACAAAAACGGTTACATCCAGCAGATGATATCATATCCGATTTATTGCAGGCCGAAGTAGATGGTGAAACCTTTACAGATGATGAAGTTGTGCGTACAACCATGTTGATTTTAGGAGCGGGAGTCGAGACAACCAGTCATTTACTTGCAAATACCTTTTATTCATTATTATATGATGACAATAAAGTCTATGAAGAGTTACGTAATAACCTGGATTTAGTTCCACAAGCCGTTGAGGAAATGCTGCGTTACCGATTCAATTTAACCAAATTAGATCGTACGGTAAAGGAAGATAACGATTTATTGGGAGTGGATTTGAAGAAAGGGGATGTCGTGGTTGCCTGGATGAGTGCAGCAAACATGGATGAGGAGATGTTTGAAGACGCATTCACTCTTAATATTCACCGTCCTAATAATAAGAAACATCTAGCCTTTGGAAATGGGCCGCATTTCTGCTTAGGTGCTCCGCTAGCACGACTGGAAGCAAAAATTGCCCTTACTACATTTTTAGAGAAATACTCACATATTGAATCAGTAGATTCGTTTCAGTTAGAAGAGCATCTGACCGATTCAGCGACTGGTCAAGCTCTAACAAGCTTACCACTTAAGGCATTCAAGTAAACATTAAAAAAGAAAAACCTTATGCCATTAACCTGCATAAGGTTTTTTTCGTTTTAAAATTACTACATTGCATACATGTTGAATGGTATGCTGAATGTTACCAAACTCTTTTACCAAATGTGAGTGGATTTCATCGAGGATTTGTACCCGCTTATCTTCGGAAAAACTTGAAAGCCAGGATAATGACCCCACTCTTCCACACCATTCTTCGTTTTTAAATGTCACATCGTAATAGAATTTATATGTATCTGTTAAATCAAATTGATGCTCCTGCCATTCTTTATACCATTCTACCGGAAAGCCGTTAATAAATTGTTGGGCATTCGCTTTAGATCCTGCCAACGTTAGTTTGCCATCCGGCATATGATGTTTAATGATTTGAAGCGTTTCTTTTATTACTTTATTTTTAGAAATGAATCCAGAATTCATCACTATTAACGTGCCATTTTCTTTAATTATCCGTTTTATTTCATTCAAGGCTGCTTCTCGATCAAACCAGTGCCATGCCCTTAAAACGGTCACAAAGTCAAAAGTACCACTTTCTAAAGTTGTATCCTCTGAAGATCGATTAACGTATTTTATTTTACTATTTTCTTGTTTATCAATATCGTACGCTTCTTCTATCAATTCCTTTGATGGTTCAACGCCAACTACCTTAGCTCCCTCCTTATATAGAGCTCTACTCAAAACGCCAGTCCCAGAACCTAAGTCTGCAACCGGAACATTTGCAAAGTTTATTCCTCTGATTTTTAAGCTCTTTATCAATTCACTAGGTAAATCATTTCTCCACTTGGCATAATCTTTAGCTACTTTTCCGAAATTCACTTTCATTTCATTTTCCACCTTCTATTTTTTTTTTTTGCTCTGACTCGGTGATCTAAAGTAATAGGATAGGCATGAAAGAAACAAGCAATAAGCTTTTTTGAACCATACAAAAAGTTAGATTAACAAATATCTGCTAACTAGTAATTGGTAGAAATCTAGAAAGGAATCCCCCATAATAATTACCTTACAAATACAGATGACAGAATATGTATATCTTTGATTGTATCATAATGGGTAAATATGTAAAAATTTATTAGGGTATTTTAGATAGCACTAAAGTTATAGAGGATGTTAAGTTGAAAAAAATACCTGCGGTTTTATTTATAATAATGATTGTTATTGCTTGTTCATATAGAGAAGGCAGTAATAGATTAGCAAATTTGATGTTATCGATATAGAAGTAAAGTAGAATGGAAAGGTAGATGATTTCCAAATGAATAATAACTTTTAGGAAAAGGATTTTTATAATTTAAGTGTCTTTTGTTTTAACAAGACAAAAGGAGTGTGCTGCCGCATCCTACAGGAAATTTAGGAACCTTTTTAATTTAAAATACCTATATATGGAAATTCTTTGGCGGAATATATCCTTATCACAGAAGGTTAATTGATATAGTTATTACTTTTATCATTAAGGTTAAGACCATATTGGTGTAGAATCCTGCAAGTTGAAGATGGATAAGGAGATATATTTACCGTAACCTTAAGTTGAGTTATTTAAGCTGTATAGAGTAGTATTAAAAAATAGAATGATTTTGTATTATTTACGGGATCAGGGATTTTCATTTCACGAGTGGTTCTTTACCTATTATTTGAATAGATTGTGGAGCTAATGAAGGAACATAACCGACCTTGTTTATTGTTTTTTTAATCAAAATCTAATTCCTTCTTCATGCAGTATTTATACTCTAAAAATGGATACGCTGAAGATGCCTCATATGTCCTTCCGATTCCACTGCTTACATGGAAATCTTTCTTTCTCTATTAAAAAAGATGGGGGATAAAAAGACGTTTTATAAAGCTTTTTACATTCATTCATAAAGGAAACAGGCAGAATTAATGAGTTGACTAATAAATTATTATTATTCACACTGGATAATTGGGAATAAATGAAAGTTCCTTTCATTCCTTGCCATGGGTTTAGATCATATAGAATGAAGTTAAAACTCTATATTAAGAGATCTTACTTCAATCAAGCACGGTTTTAAAAAGTGAAAGGATGTTATTATGAAGTTAAAGTTTCAGTTGTCTATTGCCTTTGTATTAAGTGTAATTTTTTTAATTGGGTTCAGTGTAATGGCCTTGACAATAAGTACACATGAATTCTTGAATTTTGATGGAGCGGTGATTACCTTTGTTCAGGGCTTCGAGTCTCCGATTTTAACAAGCATCATGAAGTTCTTTACGTTTATAGGTTCATCTCGTTCCATAATTATACTTTCCTTACTTGTTTTATTTTACTTGTATAAGGTATTGAAACATCGTTTGGAGCTAGTCTTATTCATTGCTGTCATGGTTGGCTCACCTCTCCTCAATTTGATATTGAAACTTTTCTTTCAACGAGCCCGTCCTGAATTACATCGGCTCATTGAGATAGGAGGATACAGTTTTCCAAGTGGACATGCGATGAATGCATTTACTTTATATGGTATTCTCACATTTCTACTATGGAGACATATTTCGACTAAGTGGGGGAGAACTCTGTTGATTTTGTTCAGTGTGGTAATGATCCTTACAATAGGGATAAGTAGAATATACTTGGGAGTCCATTATCCTAGTGATATTATTGGGGGATATTTAGCGAGTGGCTGTTGGCTTGCCATTTCCATTTGGGTTTTCCAAAAGTATAAAGAAAGCAAGAAACAAAGAGGTTAACTAAAGCTAGGACAGACTATTTAGTAAGAAAGCAGCTAGGGACTAAACAAGTTAGCTGATGATTATATAAAATGATTGAAATAGTTAGGAGCTTTTAAGTGGAAAACTGGATTACGGAATTTATGGATAATTTTGGGTATGTCGGAATCTTTCTATTAATAGCATTGGAAAATATTTTTCCACCGATTCCGTCAGAGGTCATTCTAACCTTTGGAGGTTTTATGACCACGACAACAAATATGACTATAGTCGGAGTCGTGATTGCATCAACTCTTGGATCAGTGGCAGGGGCTGTTGTGCTTTACGGGATTGGTTTACTGATTGATGTGAAAAGAATAGAGAAGTTTGTGGGTAGATGGGGGCATATCTTTCGGCTAACAGTAACGGATGTCCATAAGGCGAATTCATGGTTTGACAAATACGGGGCGTGGACTGTTTTTTTCTGTAGACTCGTTCCGTTGATTAGAAGCTTAATCTCCATTCCCGCAGGTATGTCTCATATGAGCTTTTGGCTTTTTTTACTATACACAGCATCCGGAACATTGATATGGAACGTTATCCTGGTGAATGTCGGAGCCGCTGTAGGATCTTCATGGGAAAACATCGTAGGGTATATGGACATTTATTCAAACATCGTTTATGCAATATTTGTATTATTGTTTATTCTTTTCGTTGGTTTAATTTTGAGAAGAAATAGGGGAAAAGGAAAGTGATTATAGTAGATTTTAAAAATGATAAAGGGCCGGCCGTTCAAGTCCGAACTTTCATTACATAATCTTATATAAACTACCAGAGGCTGTCATTACGACAGTCTTTTGAAATTTCCTTTGAATTTTGCTCAATATTAAGGAATTGGGTCTCTACGAGTCCACTATGTTAGGCCATTTTTGGACCTTGCCATGTCCAATTAGCCATCTTCTTTACATTCATGGCAGCGAAAGTGAGCATCGCCTGCATCGACAATTTTTTAAGTCCCCTTAAAGTAGTCCAACGCATGCCATGCTTTTCTTTTGCATCTGCGAAAACACGCTCAATCGTTTTTCGCATAGATAGGTTTTACATCTTGATGATGACGCAGATGATCTGCTTCTTCCATATAATCTTGCCAAATATGACGTGTCACTACTTTACTTGGGCGTCCTACCTCTGAATACATATCTTCCACCAAGTCATATATGAATGAGAAGTCAATGGCGGCCTCAATTTTTCGAACCAAATGGTTCGCTGGCACCAGTTGATCTAAAGTAATCATTTCAAGTTGATCTCGCTGAATAGAATCATGTTTAGAAAGCATCCTCATCACCTCAAGTTTTAATACTTCCATTTTAAAACAAAAAAGACTGTAGGCAAAAGAGGTTCTATCTAAATTTTATAACAAAGCTGATTGGAGCGGAAGGTGCGAGACTCCTGCGGGAAAAGCGCGTCTAGGGGAGACCCCGCAGGCGCAAGCCGAGGAGGCTCCCGGACCGCCCGCGGAAAGCGAGTGCCCTACGTTCCAATCAACGTTCAAATTGTACAAGCCATAAAAAAACTGTATACAAACTCAATTTTCATCGAGTTTGTATACAGTCTGAGAGGCTGTCATTACGACAGCCTTTTTCATATGTCATCTCAAACGGGAAAGCGGAGTGGATGAGACTTGAACGTAGAATAAAGGGAATGTGCTTTGGACAAAATGAGTGAAACGAAAAAGGAATGAGGTCCGGTACTATGGTTTCTTTTTTCAAAAAAAGTACAAATGAAGAAACGTGAGAAGCGAAAGATAGATAATAAAGACCAATCTAAGAGTAAAACACTTGAATATATTGATAGCTCTATTTCAGCCAATCTAAACAATATGAAAAAGAAAACGGGTAACAGCCCAGACATTATTATCCGAACGTTGAAAATCAGTCAAAATCCTGAAATAAAAACGTCTATTTTGTATGTACAGGGTTTGATTGATAATCCAAGCGTTACGGACTTTTTAATTGAGTCAATCATGAAAAATCCTCATCTAAAAGAAAAACTACTTCCACAAGAAGCGCTGGACGTGATCTCTGAAGACGTGGTTTCTCTCGGACGGGGGTGAACTTGTCCTCTTTCTTTTTCTTCTTGTTATCCTATTGTTTAGTGTCATTTATCGAAAAAAAAAGAAAGGCAACAAAGCCAAAGGACAACAATAAAAATTTACATATCCCCGTTTGCTCACGAGGATGAACTCCATTTCAAATCTTGGATTTGGATAAGGGGGTTTGTCTTTTTTAGGTTGAAACGTTAATGATTTTCTTTAGTCCCCTGAATTTTCATTTCATAATATGATGATAGAATGAAATGAGGAAAATATTTTATACATCGGGAGTCCTGATTGAGATTAATTCCTTTTATATTAGCCTGATATTCGGTAGTCTTTTCATATATCATGTTTTTCAAAAACCACCTTTACTTAAATAACAAAAGCACAGAGGTCCTCAGGAAGGAGAATGGCATTTTGAATATCAAATTAAATCAAAAAATCATTAAAGATATGTGCGGGACAGTCTCCTTCAAAAGAGGAGATGCTTTTTATCGTGCTAATAAAGTGACATTTGAAAGTTACAGTCCTGATGGTTGTGAAGCAACTGTTAAAGGAATAGAAGATTTCCATGTCTCTATTGAAGTGGATGCTGTCGGAGGCTTTCGCACGAAATGCAGCTGCCCAACGCTTGCTTCTTTTCAACGGGACTGTCAGCATATTGCAGCCGTATTACTGTCGGTAAACGAACATCAGCGTCAAGGAACAATTCCTGAAGGTCTAATTGAACCTCAGTCATACGCTTCAGCAAATAAGAAGCTGACAGATGGTTTGCTTACGCTTTTCAACAATCAGCCTGTACGCTCAAGTGGCCATCAGCTCCACTTTGAAAACAGGCAGGTGCTTGATGCGGAGTTTACATGTAAACCCGTCACGATAGGTCTGGGCCGATACATGTTTGGAATTGAAGTGAAGATCGGTTCGATGAATTTACCAAATCTCAGGGGTTTTCTGAAGCAGGTAAAAGAAGGAAAACCAGGCCAGGTGTCTATTTCATTCATGTATGACCCGAATCTCCATTGCTTTCAAAAAGAAACAGATGATGTTATTCAGCAGCTTATCCAAGTGACTTCTGATGAAAAAGTCTATCTTGACGCGATTCCGGACAAATCTGACTATACAATGAACAATTACCTGTTACTTATTCCACCATCTTCTTTTACAAGGCTTGTCCCTATCCTTACAAGCGCACCATCCGTGAAGCTTGCGTATGACGGGAAAACGTTTAACGGTCTTCAGATATCCTTCGAGAAGCTTCCTTTACAGTTTGGCTTTGCCGAAACCGAGGGCAATGGATATCAACTGAATATTAAAGGGTTGAATGAAATGATTGTGATGAATGAGTACAGCTCTGTTCTATCTGAAGGGAAATTGGTTCAGCTCGAAAGTGAAGACTGCCAACGTCTTTCAGATTTAAAACAGATGCTGGAAGATTCAGGGGTAAATCAAATTCCAATTCATCAGGAGCAATTAGAGTTATTCCTGGAAAAAGTGGTTCCAGGTTTGAAAAAGCTAGGCGATGTCTATTTTTCAGGATCGATCTCTGAGCAGTTCGAGAAGATACCGTTGATTGCTAAGCTATACTTAGATCGCGTGAAAAATAGGCTGCTTGCGGGGTTGGAGTTTCACTATGAAAATATCGTGTTTAACCCTTTGGAAAATCAGGAACTCAAGGCAGTCTCCAAGCTTATAAGAGAAGTGGAGAAGGAGGAAGAGATCCTGCAACTGATGGATGATAGCATGTTTGCCAAGACAGACGGTGGCTATTTTTTACATAATGAAGAGTTGGAGTATGAGTTTTTGTACCATGTCGTTCCGAAACTTCAAAAGCTTGTTCAAATATATGCCACAACTGCTGTGAGAAATCGGATTTCCCGAGGGAATGCTGCTCCGCAGATTAGGGTGAAAATCAAAAAAGAACGGACTAATTGGCTGGAATTCAAATTTGAAATGGATGGCATTCCTGAAAAACAAATACGAGAAGTTCTAGAAGCTTTAGAGGAAAAAAGGAAGTATTTTCGTTTGAGGAATGGATCTCTACTTTCCCTTGAGACGAGGGAGTTTGAAGAAATAAATCGTTTTCTGAATGCACTTCCAATCCAGGATGAAGATTTGGAAAGCCGCTTAAATGTACCAATCGTAAAAGGGCTTCAGCTTCTTGATTCTGTAAATGACAGCAATACATTTACAATAGAGGAGTCATTCCGACAGTTCTTGGAAAACATCAGGAATCCAAGTAACCTGGAGTTCGCGGTGCCAAAGAGTTTAGAGCCAATATTAAGGGACTATCAAAAAAGCGGCTACAAATGGATGAAAATACTTGCTAGCTATGGCTTTGGAGGAATTCTCGCAGATGATATGGGACTCGGTAAAACACTGCAAAGCATCGCATTCATTTTATCCGAGCTTCCAGACATTCGTAAGAAGAAGCTCCCGGCTCTTATTATTTGTCCTTCCTCTTTGACATATAACTGGCTGAGTGAATTTATGAAATTTGCCTCGGATATACAAGCCATTGTCGTGGATGGCAATAAAACAGAAAGGTCAAAGATACAGAAGGAAGTAATGGATATGGATGTTGTCATTACCTCATATCCATTATTACGTAAGGACCTTATGTGGTTTGAGAAACAAGCTTTTCACACTGTGTTTTTTGATGAGGCACAGGCTTTTAAGAACCCAGGGACACAAACGGCACGAGCGGTGAAGAAGATACAAGCGGGTCATCGGTTCGCCCTCACTGGTACTCCAGTTGAGAATTCACTAGAAGAGCTGTGGTCCATTTTTCACGTTGTCTTTCCTGAACTATTCATGGGGTTAAAGGAATACAGTAACCTCTCAAGGAAAAAAATTGCCCGGAGGATCCGGCCATTTTTACTTCGGAGGTTGAAAGAGGATGTATTATCTGAGCTTCCAGAAAAAATCGAGTCGATGGAATCTATGGAACTGTTGCCTGATCAGAAAAAACTGTATGCTGCTTATTTGGCGAAGCTGCGACACGACACATTGAAGCATCTGGATAAAGATACACTTCGGAAAAATCGTATTAGAATACTCGCTGGCTTGACTCGGTTACGACAGATTTGTTGTCATCCCGCCTTGTTTGTGGACGGTTATAAAGGAAGCTCAGCCAAATATGAGCAACTTAAGCAGATTGTTGAGGAATCAAAGCTTTCTGGAAGAAGGGTGCTGATTTTCTCTCAATTTACGAAAATGCTTCAGATCATAGGTAGAGATTTAGCGATTCAAGGACAGCCCTTTTTCTATCTAGATGGACAAACTCCATCAAAAGAACGTGTTGAAATCTGTAATCGATTTAATGTAGGTGAACGTGACATATTCCTCATTTCATTAAAAGCAGGCGGTACAGGTCTTAACCTGACGGGTGCCGATACTGTCATTTTATATGATCTTTGGTGGAATCCAGCAGTCGAGGAGCAAGCAGCAGACCGTGCCCATCGTATGGGGCAGAAAAATGTTGTTCAGGTCATCAAACTTGTTGCCCGCGGCACAATCGAAGAAAAAATGAATGAACTGCAAGAGAAAAAGAGGCATCTAATCGAAGAAATCATCGACCCTGAGGTGAAATCGTCATCTGCTCTTACCGAAGAGGACATTCGGGAAATATTGATGATATAGAGAGAGGAAATACAGAATGTTAGCAGCAATGTTACACGGAATCGTATTAGCTTTTGGTCTTATTCTTCCACTAGGAGCACAGAATGTTTTTGTTTTTAACCAAGGAGCATCACAACCGGATTTTAGAGGGGTACTACCGGTTGTTTTAACTGCTTCCCTTTGTGATACATTTCTTATTTTATTAGCGATATTAGGCGTTTCTGTTGTCGTATTAACCATTCCACCTTCTTTATTATAGGATTGGTATTTCTTCTATATATGGGATGGGTTGTCTGGAAAAGTAAACCTTCAAAATTAGACAAAAAGGCAGAAGCATTAAGTTCTAAAAAACAGATTATGTTTGCTATGTCCGTTTCTTTACTAAACCCCCACGCGATACTTGATACTGTTGGGGTTATCGGAACAAGTTCTCTTAGCTATACCGGGATAGAGAAAATGACGTTTACCGCTGCAACCATATTAATTTCGTGGATTTGGTTTTTCAGTCTAGCCATAGTGGGGAAAAAGGTAGGAGATATCGATACTGACGGGAAATTTATAAACGTAATCAACAAAGTATCTGCGATTATGATCTGGATAGTCGCTCTATATATAGCTTTCCAACTTTACAAAATGTAGTAGGATTTTCAACGGCGTTCCTAGTCAATTATAGTGTTATCTCAAGAAGGCCGCCTTTCAATTGGTGGCCTGTACATGTGATAATTCCAAATGAAAAAAAGTAAAAAACAACAAAAACCCTATAACTATATAGGGTCAAATCGATTTCTTCATGCCGCACTCTCTGCATTTACGAATATATACATAGTTCTTAACCGAACTCTCAAACTGAGCTTTACCGCAATTGTCACAGCGACCACTAACGATGTCAGGATAATCTTCGTAGTCATAAATAATTGTGGTGTCATATTCCTTTTTTTCTTCTGGATTTTCTTCAGACAAAGTAAAATCACCTTCACTATTTTATTTAACTAATTTATCATACCAAATTTTTATGGCAGTAGGTAGGTAAGTGATAAAACCCAATACCTCTTATGAAACTAGTTTTAATCCAATTGCTGCACCTAACACCATGGCAATAAAAACGACTCTTCTCCAGTCTTTTGATTCTCCATATAAAAGCATGCCGATTATTGCTCCACCAGACGCACCAATTCCTGTCCAGATTGCATAAGCGGTCCCCATAGGTAGTGTTTTCATTGCATAAGCAAGAAATAGAAAACTTGCTCCAAATCCGAGAAACAACAGCACCAAAGATTGCCAATTACGGTCTTTGTGCAATTTATTTATCATCGCAACACCAAACATTTCAAATAGCCCCGCTAAGATTAAAGAGACCCAAGCCATTAGGATTCATCTCCTTCTTCAATATTGTCCTTAGTCACTAGTTTCAAGCCGATTACCCCTGCTAATAACAGTAAAATCAAAAGTGTTTTACTCAGTTTAAATGATTCGCCAAAGAATATGATTTCGGAAAAAACGGTTCCTGCTGTCCCCATTCCTACAAATACTGCATATACGGTTCCAACGGGAAGTTTTCGTCCAGCCATTATCATTAAATAGAAGCTGATGATGATAGAAATAACAGTTCCAGTCCAAGTCCAGAAGTCATTTGCGTGTTTTAAACCAATAACCCAAAAAACTTCAAAAAAAGCAGCAATAAATACTTTAATCCAGTTTGTACTCATTAAAAATAACACCTCCGATTTTATTCTTATCAAAAAACAAAAAAGCCTAGGAGAAAACTATTAAACAGTTTCTCCCAGGCTTTTATCCTTCCGTGACACAGCAAAGCTGTGAGTTTTCTCTCGGACCAGACCAGCATATACAGTTGCTGCGGAACCCTAGAAAACATTTATCGTATATAATTACCTTGAATTATACATACTTTTTAAGATTATTCAAGGGTAATGATATATTTGAAAATTGCTTTTTCCAATGATCTATTCGAAAAAGGCATCCAAATCCCTTCAAGCATTCTAGTTCCAATAAAAATACAACTGATAAGTACCAACACATTGGTCTTATCAGTTGTATTTTTTAGTCCTGCCTTACTCTTATATTAGTCACTCACTGACTGATTTTGAGGAGTGCCTTCCTTTATATGAGAAACATAGCTATGCAAAATCATCCCAATAATAACGATAAAGATGCCGAACCACGATAAAGGAGAAGGAGATTGTAAAGATAAAAATAGTAATTCCCCGGCAAGAGCAAAAAGGACTTCCATTGATTGTGTGGCTTCAACGGAAGCTAACTTCTGCATATTTCCCCTTACCAAATCGGTCGCTTTGAAAAAAAGGACCGTTGCAATAACCCCTGAAAATAGCGCTACCAAAAGGGATTGAAAACTCTGCATTTTCGTTGGTGCTCCTACCGTAAAAAAACCATACAACGAAAGTAAAAACCAGAATGGCAGACTCGCTAAAGTCATCCCTAACACACGCTGATATGCATCTAAACGTCCTTGAGACACTTCCATCATTTTGCGGTTCCCTAAAGGGTATGCAAATGAGGCGATGACGATTGGAATTACGCCCAACCAGAGATTTGCCATAGAAATGTGCTTAGTGTGTTCTAGTTGCATTAGTATGATCCCCAACAGAATGATAAGGGACATGAGAAGACCTTTCAAAGAAATCTCTCCTCTTTTCCTTACGAGTCCATCCTGTGTTTGAACATTTTCAAAAAATAACGGAGCTAGTAAAGCACCTGAGATAATCGTGATTTGCCAAGTGCCGGCGATTAGCCAGCCAGGTGAGTAGGCAGATGCAAAGCATAAAGGGGCATAGAACAATCCAAACCCTACAAAACTCCAAAGCAACCAAGGCCCTGGTCGTTCTCTCATTACCTGTAAGAGTGGTCGGAGATTTTTTCTACTTAGGACGATACATACTAGAAAAGGAACCATAAAGAAATATCGAAGCGAAGCACTCCATATCCAACTTCCTCCAGATAATTCCATAGACTGATTTAACACAAACGTAAATGCAAAAAAGAAAGCAGAGCAAATACCTAATATAATTGGTCGCAATCGACTCACCTCAATCTGTTTTATGAGCCAATAATTAGCCAAGCCTCTGAAGTATGGCAATCGTTTCGGCTTTCTTATTATTAGAAAAAAATTTAGAACATACCTTTTACGAGATTCAAACCATAAGCATAGGTTAGGGGAAACGAACCAGGTTGTCATGTTTTAACTTACTTTCCCTTCAATGCTAGAGAGGAGCTTTGTTACGGGAAGATAAGGTGAAATATTCTAAATATTAAATCTAGCAATCATACTAAATTGTCCTTCAGTTGCACAAAAAAATCAACAGCATTCTTTAAGACTGTGAATAGGTCTTCTGCAATATTCGACATAAAATATAACTCTTAAAAAAGTGTATGGATGTTAAATATGGAAAAAAAGATGCACCAATTTCATGTCAATTATCCAATAAATACCTATATCAAGTTTGTGAAATAGCATAATGGCGCAGTTTATAGAGGTTTTATAGAGATATAAGATAATAATCATATAGAGGTAGATAATATACGAAGATACGAGAATTGACGAATTTGGTAGGGAGTGGTATCTTTATAGGAGAGCAAAATATGTCGAATGTTGACGAAAAGTATAGATGCAAAATTTGAAAGAATATTAGTGAGGTATATAAAAATGAAATCTACAGGTATTGTACGTAAAGTTGACGAATTAGGACGGGTAGTAATTCCTATCGAATTACGCCGTACGTTAGGAATTAAAGAGAAAGACGCTTTGGAAATCTACGTAGAACAAGAGCGCATAATCCTTCAAAAATACAAAGCAAACATGACTTGTCAGGTAACTGGCGATATATCTGATGACAATATGAAACTTGCAAACGGTAAATTAATACTTAGCCGTGAAGGTGCTGAACTTCTAATTAAAGAAATTCAAGCAAGCTATGAAACTGCTAAATAATTAATTTTAGATAAAAAGGATTCAAGTGTAGAGAAATTTCATTTTCTCTACACTTTTTTCATTCTAAATGGAGAAGTAATAAAAATAATTTGATTCTCGAATAAATCCAATTTTTTCGTAAAGTTTTTGTGCATTGTTGTTATCCTTATCTGTCTCAAGTGATACTCCTTTTGCACCAGTTTCTTTTGCAAAAGTAATAGCCGCTTTTAATAACTTCTCTCCAAATCCCTTTTTGCGAGCATTTCCCTTCACAAATAAATCGTTTAACAGCCATGACCGCATCATGCTCACTGATGAAAATGAAGGATATAATTGAACAAAACCAATAGGGTTATCCCCATCAAAAGCCATAAAAATGACCGACTCTTCGTTCGTTAACCTTTCCTTTAAAAACTCCCTTGCACCTTCAAGATTTGACGTTTGCTCGTAGAACACTCTGTATAAATCAAAAAGTTCTGTTAAGGAATCAAGCTCAGTTAATGTAGCCTTTTGAATATTCATGTAATGAACCTCCTTGTTTATTTTATAGAATACTCTAAATTTACCATTTATTGATAAGTGGTGGTGAATAAATTGTTCTATTCATTGCATAATGCTTCATAGATTGGATACTTCCTTTTTGACGTATGTTCGAAATTTCGTATCTGTTAGAAATTTAAGCTGAAACGCATTCATATTTTTGGATAGTTTTGCTTGTTCAATAGAGGTTAAATCGTTTGCAAAAAATGCAAGCTCTGTTTGGTTATTTTCTATATCCTTCGCATACATCGAAATCGTAAGAACAAAGGCAGTAGAGCCTCCCTTTTGACCTGCATGAACAAGCCACTCACGATTGCTTGGACTTTTCATTAACTGTTCTAATACCGGATCGAGATACACATAAACGTTTTTATCAAAGTGCGTCTTGCTATTTAGTTTTTTCATTATGGAGACATAGTCTTCTGTAGTTGCTCGGGGCAAACGATCAGACCAAATTTTTTGAAAATCACTACCCATCATTTTCATTGCTTGTTTCTTTTCCTGATCTGTTGGGGGTTGAGTCTGCCACTTATTGTGAATAGCAATCGCCCGATCACGGTATTCACCTTTGTCCATATTTTTCAGGGCCTTTAGGGTATCTTGTTTAGTTAATTTTTTTTCTTTCATTAATTGGTCAGGTATGAACAGCGAACTTACAATGGGATACATTGGCTCATGACTGGTAATGCCTAAGCTCCGTGGAACATGATTGATGTTTTGAAGGCCAAGCATAGTTATTAAGTAATCTGTATTCGCATTAGAACTGTAAGCAATCATTCCATTTACTACTTCACTTAAAGGAACTCTATCTATCTCTTTATCCTTTTTGACCTGAGTAATCCATGCCTCATGTGCTCCCCCGTCTGTTTTAGGAACATAAAATCTGTCTAGGTCGGCTAATTTCACTTCTTGCTCTGGATTGATTTGCCCCACTGCCGCCTGTTGTGCATATTCAATGGCTACGATGATTTTGACGGTGCTTGCTAAAGGAAGCAACGTGTTGGCATTAACATTTACCCATTTCTCATCATTAAGATGGATGGATAAAGAAACGTTCTTATTCTCTGCATTCTCTTTGATAAACTGAACTATATATTCTGGATCTTCTTTGTTGATATCCTTCTTAAACATCCACATCCCAATTCCTAGAATCAAACATAGAGATAGTCCAATACCTCCGATTAAAAAGAGTAATATTTTCAAAATAACACCTGCCTTTTTACATATAAATACATATACGACTGCTCAATGATTAGGTTTCATTTTACTTATGAAGAACCTTTTAAGCATGTAAAGCAGTGAGATAGAATAAATAATGAAAAAATGAAGCCTGCCTCATAGAAAGACTCCATTTTTCTCGGTCATTTTAAAAGATATTTTCTGCATGTAGGAAGTGACTTAGAAATTAGAGTACGTACAAAATCCCAAGCCCTTTTACGTTTTTTTTACATCAGCTTAACGTGGCCAACTTGGCACCAAGTTAGGATGCTAGTAGGTAACCAATAAGAATGGGGGGATTAACAATGAAGGTTGAATTACATTGTCATACGAATATCTCAGATGGATCTTGTTCGTTTGGAGAACTATTGGAGGTTGCAAAAAGGGAGAGTATTGGTCATTTAGCGATTACCAATCACGATACTACGATGGGGTTGCAAGAGATGGTGGAAAAGGGAAAAGAAAAAGGGATTGAAATCATCCCTGGTATAGAAGTTTCCGGTTATGATTTTGCAAGAGGTAGACGTGTACATATTTTGGGGTATTTTGTTGAGTATGGTCATAAGGCACTTGAGGAGCTATGTAATCCATTGATTGAAAAGAGGAATGCAGCCTCTGTAAAAATGGTGGAGCGAATAATCAATGCAGGATATCAAATAACTTGGGAGCAGGTTTCTAAGTTTAGGGGGGGAACCGGGGTTTATAAACAGCATATTATGCAAGCGCTAAGGGAAGCGGGATATACGGATTCTATCTATGGAGATTTGTATAAGAAAATCTTCAGTCGCGGTCAAAATGGAGAAGAGCCAGGTATTGCATTTATTCCTATGGAGTATGTGGATGCTGTTCTAGCTGTGAAGGCGATTCGTGCTGCCGGAGGCGTTCCGGTCCTTGCTCATCCTGGACAATACGATAGCTTCGAAATTATTCCAGCTCTTGTAGAAGCAGGACTTGAAGGGGTTGAAGTCCTTCACCCACATCATGGTCATGCAGAAGAAGAAAGAGCGATTCAATATGCAGATCAATACAAACTCATTAAGACAGGAGGTTCAGATTTTCATGGGGGGTATGGGGATAAACCGATTCGGCTAGGTAGTTATAGCCCTGGAACAGAATGTGTGAATGCTTTGACATTAAAGAAAAAAAGCATGGCCATTAAATTTTGAAAGAGACAATGTAGAGTAGTGTATGGAAAGATTCAGAAAATAGGTATTCCTTTTGTCCTGGTAATTGACCAGGACTATTTTTTTACAAGAAAATCATGGTAGCTTCATATTTTCTCATTACACTAACACTAATAAGAAAAAGGTACAGGTGTAAGGCAGACCGGATAAATAAAGGGGGAGATGGCTGTTGGCAGAAAAAAACTTTTTAGTGGATCATTTGATTTCAGAAATTAAGAGAGGGACCTTTCAATTGGATAAAAAGTTACCTTCAGAGCATATACTCGCTGATCAATTTAATGTTCCAAGAATTGTTGTTAGAAAGGCATATGAACAGCTTCAAGATTTAGGTTATATCTATTCAAAGCAAGGTAAGGGAAGTTATGTCCAGGACAGCAAGAAGCAAATTCCATTAATTCTGTCTGGAGATGTAAGTTTCACTGAGAAAATGAAGGAATTCCAGTTTGCCTTTCAAACGATTACTATTTTTTGCGAAGAAATTTCTTATGATCAGAAGATTTTTCAAAGCCTCGATGTGGAAAGTGATGAGAAAGTCTTTAAAATTGGCAGGCTGAGGTTAATAGACGAATTTCCGATTGCTCTTCATACATCTTATGTAGCAAAATCAACTTTTCCTGAAATAGATAAGGATGGTCCTGATATTACCTCTATGTTTCTATATTATAGGCAGCGTGGTTATGTAGAATTCGGATCCAGTAGCAGCACGCTGAATGTTATTTTTCCAACTCTATTTGAACGAGATATTTTGCAGTGTTCAAGTTTAATACCACTTTTGCAAGTGGAATCATTATGCGTGGATAAGGGGAGTAATCAAGTCCTTGAGCATACGGTCATTGTCTATCGCAGCGATTGTTTCACCTACGTTATATAAAAAAACTTCCATCCCATATACCGCTCGAACTCACGAGTAAAAGCACGAAACTCACGAGTAAAAGCACGAAACTCACGAGTAAATGCTCCAAATTCACGAGTAAATACTCCAAATTCACGAGTAAAAGTGCCGAATTCACGAGTAACGCTCGAATTCAAGAATAAAAGCGCGTAAATGCTCCAGATTCACGAGTAAAGCACGAAACTTTGAATAGAATATGCCTGTTCACGTTAGTGCTTTTACAAATTACATACAAAGATTTACTCATTCTTAACGTAGGTTCACTTGGCAACAAGATACATTGAAGATGTAGAGAGAAACTAAAACAGATGTAGAGAGAAACTAAAACATTTGGAGGCCAATGGAATGAGAAGAAAGGAAAGAACAGAGATTTTGATTCAAGGTACTGCAGACATTGCGAAGGATTTTGCCAAGGAAATAGAAATGAGATATAAAGTAAACGTCATTCAAAAGCCAGAGAGTGCTCTTGTCTTACTAAAGGCAAGGGAAACGGCAAAAAAGAGTTTGTTTTATCTAGGGGAATTACTGGTGACAGAATGCACTGTCCAAATCCAGGATTCAATCGGTATTGGTATCGTTAAGGGGCATCGAGAAGAGCTGGCTCATTGTTTAGCTATCATTGATGCTGCTTATCAGGCTGATCTTGTAGAAACAAGATTATGGTCACATGTTTTAGAAAATGAGAAGAAGAATATACAGAAAAATCTTCAAGAGTTGAATCAATCAATCTTAAGAACCAAGGTGAATTTTGAAACAATGGATGTTCAATAAGGGGGGAAAAGCGATGAATTTGGATGTAGTTCATGATATACAGACTGTTTATAGAAAGCTTGTGGAGGCGACTTCAAGACCTGGTACTTTAGTGGTTTTGGAGAGGGAAGCTAAGATGTTGGATGTTCAAATGGAATGCTTATCTTCTACTTTCCTACTTGCACTCACGGTACTTGACCCAGAAGTCACTTTTAAGATTGTTTCAAAGGAAGAGGAGATAGTGTCAAGAATGATTAATCAGCTTACCTATTCAAAGGCTGCTGATTTGTCAGAAGCAGATTTTATCTTTATTTTACAGGATGCTTCCAAGGAGCAAAGGAAAGACGCAATGAATAAAGCAAAGGTAGGAAATCTGTTGAATCCTCATGAATCAGCAATGATTATTCTAGAAGTCTCGGATGTAACAAAAGGGGACTCAATGATCCTTTCAGGACCAGGAATTCATCAGGAGTCTTTTATATGCCTCCCAGATGTCTCCACCTGGATGAGTGTAAGAAACGAAAAAAACATAGAATTTCCTTTAGGAATCGATATGTATTTTGTGGATGAACAAGATCGTTTAATAGCTTTACCGAGAACTACTCAAATCAAAGAAAATGGGGGTGAGATTAAATGGGATATGTTGCAGTAAAGGGCGGAACAAAGGCCATTGAGGAATCCATAAAACGCTTAAAGTATGAAAGAGTTCATAAAGGGACGGCAATAGAGCTACATAAGATAGAAGCTGGCATGAGAGGGTTAATTGATCAGGTTATGTCCGAAAGCAGTTTGTATGATCAATCACTGTCTGCAATTGCAATTAAACAAGCTGAAGGCAATCCGGAAGAAGCTGTTTTCCTCTTAAGAGCCTATCGATCAACTTTGCCGCGAAAACATGTTTCACGAATTATCAGTTCTGAAAATATGAAAGTAGTGCGCAGGATTTCAGCCAGTTTTAAGGATGTACCTGGCGGACAGATTTTGGGTGCTACGACAGATTATACACATCGGTTACTAGATTCGGAGTTGGAAAAAGAATCGGATAAAAGCATTCAAGATTGGTTACGGGCTTATCAAGAAGAGAATCGTTCAACAGAATATAATCAGAAGCACCTGGATGATTTAAACAATTTACCTAAAGTTTTGGACTATTTAAGAAGTGAAGGCTTATTAGCAAGCTGTGAAAACAATGATTTGCAGCCTAGAGATGTTACAAGGAAGAGTCTAGAGTTTCCTTCAAAGCGGAGTGAACGCTTACAAATTCTAACAAGAGGCCAAACAGGTGCAGTAACATCACTAGCTTATGCAGTAATTCGTGGATATGGTGCCCTGCACCCGACAGTAGGAGAGTTACGCGTAGGTCAGCTGCCTGTCTATCTCGATCATCCGCTGGACGAAGGTCAAGAGGAAGATAGCTATTATATTGGAGATTTCACAGCGACGGAAGTAGAGATGCTCATTCCGCTAACGGTAGAGAAAGAACAAGGCAAAAAAGAAATAGAGTTTGAAGTTGGCTATGGCATGTGTATGGGACAAAATGAAACAAAAGCAATAGCAATGGGAATTTTAGATAATTGCCTTGAAAGACCAAACAATGAATTTCCAAGTCATAACGAGGAATTCGTTCTTTATCATATAGATTCAGTGGAATCAACGGGTTTCATCTCCCATTTGAAGATGCCTCATTATGTTACGTTTCAATCCAAACTGGATAGTATTCGAAAGTCGAAAGATCAGACCACAGAGCAGGAGGTGGGATTGCATGAATAAAACCTATAATTTTGCCTTCTTTGATGAAGGATCGAAACGAGAAATTAGAAGGGCAACCTTAAAGGCGATTGCTATTCCCGGTTATCAAGTTCCATTCGCTTCTAGGGAAATGCCGATTGGGCGTGGTTGGGGCACAGGTGGCCTTCAGTTGACATTGTCATTAATCGGAAAGGATGACGTTCTTAAAGTGATCGACCAAGGCTCGGATGAATCCGTTAATGCCGTTAACATAAAAAAACTCGTATCAGACACTACTGGGGTAAGGACAACGGATAGCACAGCTGATGCATCTTTAATCCAGTCGAGACACAGGGTGCCTGAATTGCCGTTACAACAAGATCAGATTTTAATTCTTCAAGTTCCGTTACCTGAACCTTTAAGGGATTTTGAGCCAAGCGAACATGAAACGAAAAAGCTTCATGCTGAGAGAGAGTATAGTGGGGCATGGCTTATGTTATTTGAACAAATTATGAAGTACGGAATAATGGCGACAGATGCAGACCATCCGGTAATGGTTCACGACAGGTATGTCATGGCACCAAGTCCAATTCCGAGATTTGATAATGCAAAGCTAGACTATAGTGAAGCGCTCATTTTGTTAGGCGCAGGTAGGGAGAAAAAGGTATATGCTGTACCTCCTTATACAAAGGTATCATCTTTAGCATTTGATGATTATGAATTTGAAATAGAGTCCTTTACAAATCATACTTGTATTCTCTGCAGTTCCAATGATGTGTTTTTAGATGAACTTATTGATGAGGATACAGGAGAAACGTATTTCCAATGTAATGATACAAGCAATTGTCTTGAAATAGTCAATCAAAAACAATCATTGGGAGTGAAATAAATGTCTGTACTTGAAGTACCCGTATTATCAGTTAAACAGATGAACAAACAGTTTGGAAACGGATGTTCAACATGCAAAAATATGAAATTAGGAAAGATGACTAAAAACTATTGTCACGAATGCGGAACGGTTTATGCCTGTAGAGATGTGACGTTTGATTTGTATCAAGGTGAAGTTCTCGGAATTGTAGGAGAGAGTGGCAGTGGCAAATCCACTTTAATGAAGAGTTTGTATTTTGACGAAGAAGTAACCGATGGAGAAATGTATGTGGCTGGCTTTGAAGATGGAAAAAAGAATTTATTCATAGAGTCTGCTCAGAAAAAAAGATATGTTCGAAACCACCTAATGGGGAAGGTTTATCAAAACCCTATTCTAGGATTGAAAATGAATTTCTCCTCGATTGGCAATATTGCTGAGAAGTTAATTTCAGCTGGGAATAGACATGTTGGCAGCATGGAAACAAGAGGTGCCGAGCTCCTTGAAGAAGTGAATATTCCCATTCATAGAATGAAAGAAGAACCAAAGAATTTTTCTGGTGGTATGCAGCAAAGGGTCCAGATAGCCAAAGCATTGTCTAACAATCCACCCATACTGCTTTTGGATGAGGTAACCACAGGTTTAGATTTATCAGTTCAAGCAAGTGTATTGGATTTAATTAAAGGCCTCCAAAGAGATTTGAATATTAGTATTGTACTGGTTTCTCATGATTTGGGTGTAATCCGAATGCTTGCAGACCGTACGCTTGTTATGCTGGAGGGTAAAGTAATCGAGCGAGGATTAACAGATCAAATACTCGAAGATCCACAGCATCCTTATACCCAACAATTAGTACATTCGCTGCTGTAAAAGAAACTAAAGGAAAATGGGGGAAGAGACATTGTTGCTGATTAAAAATGGGAGAATTATAACGGAGAACTTGATATTGATAGGCCATGATCTCTTAATTAAGGATGATAAAATTTGCAGAATTGCACCTGTGGGAGAAATCGAAACGAGTCCTGAGATGGAAGTGCTGGACGCTTTGGGTGGATATGTTACACCTGGTTTTATTGATCTCCATTCGGATTACATTGAACATATGACTGCACCGCGCCCTACATCTTTAATGAATTTTCATTTGAGCTTAAGAGAAACAGAAAAGGAACTGATTACGCATGGGATTACGACCATGTTTCACTCTCTATCTCTCTATAAATCAACTGAATACGCATATAAGCCAATTCGGGAGCCTGAGAATGTAAGAAAGCTTATTGACTTAATTGATCAAACACATAAGATGAAGCACCTAGTCCGTCATCGGTTTCATGCCCGTTATGAAATAGATAATTTGGAGGATATTGATAATTTAAAAGAATATATTTCGGAAAAGAAAGTGCATCTAGTCTCATTCATGGACCACACTCCAGGTCAAGGACAATATAGACATCTAGAGATTTATCGAAACACTTTAAGAGGGTATAACGATTATAGTGATGAAGCTATTGATGTAATGATCCAGACTCATCAAGTGAAAGAAAAGCTGACGATTGAAAGAATGAAAGAAATTGCACTGCTAGCAAGAGAAAACAATATTGCAGTTGCCTCACATGATGATGATTCGAAAGAGAAGCTTGAATTAGTTCACAGCTTTGGAACGAATATAAGTGAATTTCCAATCACACTTGAGATTGCCCGTAAGGCACATGAGATGGGGATGTATACAATAGCGGGTGCACCAAATGTGCTTTTGGGAGGTTCTCACAGTGGGAACTTAAGTGCCTCTGAAGCCATTCAAGATGGAAGCATAGACATATTATGCAGTGATTATTACCCTGCAGCCCTCCTACATTCAATGTTTGAATTAGTGGATAACCATGGGATGGATCTTGTTGACATGTTTAAGCTAGTTACGATTAATCCTGCAAAGGCAGTCAAAATGGATGACGAAATTGGATCGATTCATGAAGGGAAAAAGGCTGACATACTTATTATTGAAAAAATTTCTGGTGATTTTCCTGTGATAACAAGTGTGATTGTAGATGGAAAATTGATTCAAAAGACTAATTACAGGATATAAATTTTTTAGAAAGCGGGTGGCAAAGTGGAAAACATATTAGATATTAAAGATTTATCCAAGTCTTTTATTTTACATAATCAATGCAAAGACATTCAAGCAGTTAACAATATTACGATTCGAGTGAAAAAAGGTGAATTTATTGGCATTACAGGCAAGAGTGGCAGCGGAAAATCGACGATCTTAAAATCGATTTATGGTACCTATCGGGTTCAAGAAGGAGACATCTGGTATGAGTCTTCCCACTATGGTCCGATTAATCTAGCAAAAGCTACAGAAAGAGAAATGATTTACCTACGTAAGCATGAGATAGGCTATGTTTCTCAATTTTTAAATGTCATGCCAAGAACTACAGCAAGGCAGCTCGTAACCGAGGCTATCCTTGAAATGGGACAATCTAGAGAAATAGCCAATATGGAAACAGAAAAAATCCTCGACCACTTTGAAATAGGAAAAGAGCTGCGGGACAGTTACCCTGCTACTTTTTCAGGAGGAGAGAAGCTAAGGTTAAATATAGCAAGAGCAATGGTAAAAAGGCCACGGCTCCTCTTGTTGGATGAACCAACAGCAAGTTTGGATCACGATTCTAAATTGAAGGTGAAAACCCTGCTAGAACAGCTAATGAAAGAAGGAACGACCATGCTAGGTATTTTTCATGACTTGGAGTTCATGAATCGGTTAGTAAATAAAGAATATAGCATACAGAATGGATGTTTTAATCAAGCTATTCAAAAAATTTAACGATTACTTCACGGGAACTTTACTGAATATTCGGTTTGCTTAATGGCAGGTTAGTATTGTACCTGTATTGTTAAATTGATAGTTATTGAAATAAGAAATGATTTTTTAAATTGGAGGGAAGATTTAACATGAAAAAATCGATTATGTCCATCTTGATGTTTGTAATTTTGGTGGTGTTTACAGGCTGTTCTTCTAGTAGTTCAACAGGAGATAATGCTAAGGGACAAGAAGATGATACATTAACAATAGCGTGGCTGCCAAATGAATCTGGGGAAGATTTAGGGGAAGCCCGCGATGAAATCGGGCGGATCTTAGAAGAAGCCACAGGAAAGAAAGTCGAACATAAGACCACAACAGATTATAATATTGCAATCGAGGCAATTGCTAATGGAAACGCTGATTTAGCATTCCTAGGAGCACAAGGATATATTGAAGCAAAAAACAAAAATGATAAGGTTCAATCTCTAGTTGTTCCAAGCGGTGAATCAGGAACCTTGGATGATGCTGTCTACAATAGCTGGCTGGCTGTTCAAAATGCAGAGGACTATAAAATTAACGACGAATATATCATAGACGATATCCAAGGAAAAAAATTCTCTTTCGTATCAAATAGCTCTACATCTGGTTTCAAAGTTCCTTCCACAGGAATCGTTGATTATTTTTCTCAAAAAGATAAGTTTAAGGAATTAAAGGCCGAGGATTTATTAGAAGGCGGGAAGGATAAATTCTTTAGTGAAGTACTTTATGGTGGTTCCCATCAAGGTTCGGCTGTAAATCTTTTGACTGGGAGAGCAGACGTGGCAGCTTTTTGTGACACATGTGTTAATAATTATGTGGAGCTGGCAGATGGAGAAGAGAATAAAGCAGGTGCTGTGTATAAGGTAAAGAAGGATGCAGCTGAACCCTTTAACACAGTTGTAGACAAAGAATTCTCACTCATTTCAGTGACTCCAGTTTTGAATGCACCCTTCGTGGTTAATACCGAATTAGTTAGTGAGGAAACACGTGAAAAAATTCTTGAAACTTTGATGTCTGATGAAATAGCAAATAACGAGAAAGTTTTTGTACCAGAGGACTCTAAGTTATCAGGTCTATTTAAAAAGGTAAGCGGAAAAGAAAGATTGGTGCAAGTTGAGGATGACTGGTTCAATCCAATTCGGGAATTATCTAAATAATTTGCAGATCCTAAAGTAGTAAAATGTAGGGGGATAATACATGACAACATTATTGGAAGTGAAAAATGTCTCAAAACACTTTGGAAATGATACAAAAGCGTTATCCAATATTGACTTCTCTGTGAAAGAAGGAGAGTTCGTTTCTATCATAGGGCCATCTGGAGCAGGAAAATCAACTCTTCTTCGGTGCATTAATAGGATGATTGATGCTTCTAGTGGAGATATTATTTTTGATAATGATCATGTATACGAGTTAAATAAAAGGGAGTTAAAGAAAGTCCGGAGGAAAATAGGGATGATTTTTCAACATTACAATCTGGTAAATAGACTCAGTGTGATTGAAAATACCTTGCATGGACGATTAGGCTATAAATCTACACTGGCAGGTATCCTTGGTCTGTACAGTGAAGATGAGAAACTTCAGGCTGCTAATATTCTCCAAATTCTCGGACTGGAAGATCAAATCTATAAAAGGTCTGATCAATTGAGCGGTGGCCAGAAACAGCGTGTTGGTATTGCGCGGGCACTTATCCAAAATCCTAAATTGCTTTTATGTGATGAACCGATTGCCTCTCTAGATCCGAATTCATCCAAAGTGATCATGGATCATTTAAGGAATATCTGTACATCCATGGGAATCACAGTAGTAGTTAATCTGCATCAAGTCGATGTTGCTCTAAAATATTCGGATCGAATTATTGGTGTGAATAGTGGCAAGATTGTTTTCAATGGCACATCTCAAAATATAACCTCGAGTGATATCCATCAGATTTATGGGTCAGATGAAGGAAAGTTGATTTTTGATTTGGGAGGTTCCCATGTCGGCTGATATTTTTGCAAAAAAGAGAAGAAATTCGCTTGTATTGTTTTTGATTATTGGGGCTGCGATGGTTGTTTCTATTATCATTACAGAATTCAGCATGGCAAAAGGATTTACCTCCGTTCCTAAGGCTATACAATGGTCGTTATCGAATTTTTATCCAACAAAGGATTCCCTGACTAAACTGCCAGACATTTTGATAAAGCTGAAAGAAACACTTTTAATTTCTATTGCTGCAACGACACTCGCTGGAATATTGGCCTTTGTATTTGCTACTTTGGGTTCTAATACTACAAGAGTGAATGCTTTTTTCGGAGGTTTTAGCCGTGGGATAGCGGTTTTATTTAGAAATATTGATGTCTCAATATGGGCGCTGGTCTTGTTATTTTCATTTGGACAAAGTTCCTTAACCGGTTATTTTGCTTTGTTTTTCGGATCTTTCGGTTTTTTAACAAGAGCCTTTATAGAAACGATCGATGAAGTAAGCAGTAGTTCCGTAGAAGCTTTGCAGGCAACTGGTGCAAGCTATCTAACTATTATTTCGCAGTCTGTTATTCCTTCAACAATCCCGCAAATGATTAGTTGGGTTCTTTTTATGATTGAAACAAATATAAGAAATGCAACATTAGTCGGACTGCTTACAGGATCAGGTATTGGTTTTACGTTTAATCTGTATTATAAAAACTTGAATTATGACATTGCTAGTCTTGTCGTCATCACGATTATTATTTCGATTTTATGTATTGAATATATCTCAAATTACGTGAGGAGGGTGATTTTATAATGCAGGCAGAAGGTCCTATCAAACCATTTCCCTCTCATACTGGCCAGGATTTAGATAAACGGCTACTTGTTCTACTATCCAAAAAGCCCTTCTCAAAATCTACGATCGTTATAAGGTTGAGTGTTCTGATCCTTGCGATTTTGACTATGTACGCATTTGTCAGTTTTGATTATAAGGATGTTAAACTACTGGACGCACTATTATTGACTATGGACAATTTGAAGATCATGTTTTTTGAGCCGCATCTGAAGCACTTTACCTTTACTCAAGCACTTTATCAGGTGTCGATTACATTAGGTTTAGCTTTCTTAACGACAATATTTGGTGCAATCATTGCCCTGATGTTGGGACTTTTAGCGGCTGGAAATATCTCGACTAAGCCATTATCGATTGTGATAAAGGGAACGGTTGCCTTGATTAGAGCCGTTCCAACTGTGTTGTGGGTCCTCATTTTTGCAGTCGCAGCAGGATTAGGTAGTGTAGCGGCAGTTATAGGAATGACGTTTCACTCAATTAGTTACCTTGTAAAGGCCTACTCAGAATCCTTCGAAGAAATTGATAAAGGTGCTATTGAAGCCCTACAAGCAAGCGGTGCGAATTGGTGGCAGATCGTTTTCCAAGTAGTCATTCCATCTTCGATTACTTATATCATTTCATGGACTTTCATGCGCTTTGAAATCAATTTTGCAGTTGCGGTCGCAATGGGCGCAGCTGCAGGCGCGGGAGGAATCGGCTTCGATATGTTTATGGCAAGTGGATTTTACTTTGACTTGAGTGAAATTGGAGCAATCACTTATTTTATCCTAATAATTGCAATCTGTCTTGAAATCTTCGCAACACATATCAAAAGGAAACTAAAAGTATTATCTTGATAGAGGAAGACTGGCTAGGGAGACATGAAATGAAAACGACGTCGAATCAGCCTAGAAATTAGGGTGCAAATGCTAAGACAAAAAATAAAACGCCCTTTAGGCTATTTAATTAGATGGGAAAGATTACTGGTTGTTTACTTCGTTTGGTACAAGAAGGAACGTATATAGAAATGTATAGTTCGGTGATGCCTATGAAGAAAATGATAGAAATTGCCGGGTCTATGAAGTAGCTCCAAATAGTATACCTGCAATATCAAGGCTGCTGCGCCAGCCTTTTTGGTTTGGATTCGAAAAGAAAAGGTTGTCAGAAAAGAGAAGATATGTAGGCATAAAGGATTTAATGGTAAGGATAAAGAATGTAATAAAGGTGCTATTGTTAAGATTTTTATAAAAACCAGGAGGAAATAAAGATGGAAGCAAGATACCCAATAGGGAAGTTTCAGTTTGAAGGGGAGATAACGAAAAGTGTGACTGAGGGCTGGATAAAGGAGATTGAGGCTTTGCCTGGATTGTTGCGAGAGGCTGTACGAAACAAGGATGAAGAACAGCTTGATACGGCTTATCGTACGGACGGATGGACTGTTCGCCAAGTCGTGCATCATCTTGCGGATAGTCATATGAATGCTTATATTCGCTTTAAATTGGCTCTTACGGAAAATAATCCTGTCATTAAGCCTTATGATGAAGGGAAGTGGGCAGAGCTTCCTGATAATAAATTGCCAGTTGATATTTCGCTATCCCTACTTGAAGCGGTACATATGCGATGGGGCAAACTTTTATATAGTCTTAATTCAGCTGACCTGAAAAAAACATTTATCCATCCGGATTCAGGAGAAGTTTCAGTAGGTGAAAATATAGGTATTTACTCGTGGCATGGTCGACATCACCTTGCTCATATTACTTCGTTATCAAAGCGTCAGTGATGGTAAGTGGATCTGTTGGAAAGTAAAGAGTCATCAACTGTTTTCTGTGATAAAAACACATTGGGTAGAATCCAACCGCAAATATTGATCTGCATGCTTAAACAATTTGAATGAGGAGGAATTACATATGCTAGCAGTAATTGAAAAAGGTGAAGGTGGAATTATCGCTCGCTTTGAACGTTTACTCAATCACCCTGTAGAAAAGGTCTGGGCCGCTATAACAGAAAATGATAAGTTAGAAAAATGGATGTCGAATCTTGAAATTGAGGAACTTGGAAAAGAAGGGACCATTAAATTTAATATGAATGATGGTTCTGGCTCATCTTTTGATATTAAGATAAGAGACTTCCAAAAACATTCCGTCCTAGAATTCGAATGGGGTGACGGCTGGGTTCGTTTCGAGTTATCCCCGCAAACTGATGGTTGTTTATTAGTATTAAAAGAATCTATCCCCACATTAAGTGCCCATACATCAAAAGATTTGGCAGGATGGCATGTATGCCTCGAAATGCTGAGTACTTTACTTGCTGGTCATTATATCGACTTTCCAAAAGGTGAATGGGAAAAATTGCATGAGAAGTATATTATCGTAGTCAATCAGATTGAAGAATAAAAAGAATGCGCTATCGATGTATTACTCATTTATATAGTGAGTTTACTGAGTTAGGGTATTACTTTGCAAACGTTTTTGTAGATGAATTTACTGTATATCTCATAAATTTAAAAGGGGCAGGAAACTCTTGCAAAGAAGTGAGAGAAGAAGAACTAAGTATGCAAGAAGCCACTAAAGATTTAGAGGCTATTAGAGAAGCTCTGCAATATAAAACATGGAGCTTTGCAGGACATTCAACTGGCGGAATGCTAGGTTTGGTTTATGCAACGAGATATCCCGACTCTCTAAAAACATTATTGGTTGGCGGAGCAACTGCTTCTAACAAATATATGGAGCACGAGGGCAGTATGTACAGTCAACGGAGTCCTCTAAATGCCAAATTGAAAGAGATTTTCTCCATTTTAAAGTCTTCTAACTCTACATATGAAGAGCGAAGAATTGCTAATGAGGCATGGACGAATATGTCTTTGTACAATGTTGAAAAACGAAATGAATACTTTTTGAAACCGAGCAGTGGAAAAGTTGTACAAAAAAGATTGGATTATTATTCCTTTGTTGATTTACCTAGCTATCACATTCAAAATGAACTTTCTCAGGTTAAAGTTCCTGCAATTGTTTATTGTGGGAGATACGATGCTCAATGTCCCTTGGTTTTTTCTGAAGAGATAAGTGAAGGTTTAATAAATTCAAAGCTCTACATTTTCGAAGAAAGTAACCATTTCCCCTATTTGGAAGAGAAAGATACATTCATTGATATGGTTTCCGACTTTAAGAACCTTACAAAAAATGTATTATCTTAGAACTAATTGGTGCTTCAAAATTTGAACGTTGATTGGAACGTAGGGCACTCGCTTTCCGCGGGCGGTCCGGGAGCCTCCTCGGCTTTCGCCTGCGGGGTCTCCCCAAGACGCGCTTTTCCCGCAGGAGTCTCGCACCTTCCGCTCCAATCAACTTTGTTATAAAATTTAGATAGAACCACTTTTGTCTACAAACTGAGACCGACACATATCTCATTGTCGGTCTACTTTTATGTAAATAAACGAATGCATTAATTGTTCTTATCATTTTCAGAATGCATTTCTTGTTTGATTTCATTCATCCTGTTTTTTCCCCACTCATACATCATTTCAACAATTGGCAGTAAAGTCATTCCAAGTTCAGTCATGGAATATTCAACTTTTGGAGGAACTTCAGGATAAACTTCTCGGTGAACAACACCATCTTCTATAAGTTCACGCAATTGATTCGTTAAGATTTTATGAGATATTTTTGGGAAAAGTCTTTGTAAGTCACTGAATCGGTGTGTGCCTTCTACCCCTAAATGCCATAAAATAACGATCTTCCATTTGCCGCTGAAAATTGATAAAGTAAGTTCTTTTTCGCAATTATAATAGCCATTTAAGATTTTTTCTTTGATTTCATCTCTTAATGTTTCTGACATAGATATTTAGCTCCTTTTTTATTTTACCAGTAACTTTTAGGTAACCTCCGCACATAAAAGTGCGTTCTTCACAACGTCTATAACCAGCGCTAAAATATGAGTAGTCAGACAGACAATCTATTTCAATTATTAGGAGGAAGACATATATGAGTAAAAAAGCATTACTTATTATACCACCAGAACGTTTTAATGAAGATGAATTATTTCAACCAAAAGAAGTATTAGAAAATGCAGGCGTTACAGTAACGATTGCTAGTACAAAAACAGGTGAGATTACTGGTGACTATCAAGGTAAGGCAAATGCAGAAGTGATCTTTTCTGACGTTTCAGCCAGTGATTTTGATGCAATAGCTGTAATTGGAGGATCTGGTACGAACGATCATCTATGGGGCAATCAAGAATTACAAAGCTACTTGAAACAAGCTCACGAGCAAAAAGTTCTTGTCACAGGAATTTGTGCAGGATCTGTAACTGTAGCTAAAACAGGTTTACTTTCTGGACGAAATGCAGCATGTTACCCAGTAGATGTCCAAATTGACGAATTGAAAGCTAATCATGTTGAATATGTTGAACAACATGTCGTTGCACATGATGATATTATCACAGGTGACGGCCCAGATGGAGCTAAAGAATTTGGTGAAAGCTTAGCTGCAGCATTACGCTAAATCTTTGCTTACAGCAACATAAATCGTATTATTCCCCATGTGAACCCTGGATTCTATAGAATTCAAGGGTTTTTCTATTTTTAGAGGACATTTTTACTAGAAGTACAAAGGTACAATTTAGAAGAATTGGTTTAGTATCTTGTGCTTTTTTAATAAGGGGGAATATATATATAGGAATCGGACAAGTAGGGTCCAATGGCTCAAGGCCCGAAAAGGAGAGAATAACATGCATATCGAAATTGGAATGACTATCTTTGTGTTCGTCATGACAATGATAGTCATATTATGGCGGCCAGGAGGTATAAATGAAGCTTGGCCAGCTTCAATTGGTGCAGGTATTATTTTACTAACTGGCATAGTATCACGTGGAGATATTTTGGATATTATCAATAAAATCGGGGGCGCATCAATCACCATTATTGCAACGATCGTCATGGCTGTCATACTAGAAAGTTTCGGTTTTTTTCATTGGGCGGCTGCAAAGCTTGCTACCCTTGCTAAAGGTTCAGGATATCGCCTATATTGGTACATTCAATTATTATGTTTTTTAATGACCCTGTTATTTAATAACGATGGTAGTATCATGATTACGACACCCATATTGATTTTGCTTCTGAAAAATCTTAGACTGAAACCGCATGAAGCCATTCCATATCTTTTGAGCGGAGCACTGATCGCAACTGCTTCTAGCGCACCTATTGGGGTTAGTAACATTGTTAATTTAATCGCATTGCAAATTGTGCATATGTCGCTTTATATGCATACTGCCATGATGTTTGTACCTGCAACATTGGGTTTAATCTTTATGTCATGGTTGATGTTCATAGTGGTAAAGAAAAAATTGCCCGAAAAATTACCCAATCTGTCTTATGACATTGAGGATAGTTTTTTTACCAAGAATTTTCATCCTTTAAAGGGAAAGATGATGGTTAAAACAAAACGTGAACGCACTAAATTTATGTTAAAGGTATTGCTCTATGTCTTTGTGGTGCGCTGTTTACTCTTTGTTGCTTCTTATCTTTCCATACCAATTGAATTGGTTGCTGTACTTGGGTCTTTATCTTTGCTGGTATGGAGATGGTATCATTTACGAACCAATCCTGTTGATATCTTAAAAAAGACTCCATGGCATATTCTGATATTTGCATTCTCTATGTATGTCATTATTTATGGTCTCCATAATGTAGGACTTACAGAAATACTCGTGCAAATATGTGAACCAATTGTAAACCAAGGGTTATTAAGTGCGAGTTTTGTTATGGGAGGATTAGTTTCGATTCTTTCAAACATTTTTAATAATCATCCCGCCTTAATGATTGGTACCATTACCTTAACAGAAATGGGACTTGATCCAATCACGTTAAAGACGATCTATCTCTCGAATATAATTGGAAGTGATATGGGCTCATTGTTATTACCTATTGGTACGCTTGCCTCTCTTATCTGGTTGCATATCTTGAAACAAAATAAAATGAAAATAAATTGGAAAGATTATTTAAACGTATCACTAATAGTCATACCCTTAACTACCGTGGTGACGCTGCTTTTATTATACTTTTGGGTGCAAATGGTATTTAGCTAATAAATACCCTAGGAGGGGATAGTAATTAGTGTTGAGGGCTCATTACAAGGTGAAAAGATTGATATTCTACTCCCAGGAAGTAAATCTTATAAAGGAATGCTTACTGATCTGAGCTCAGATATTCATGTGTTATTTAATAAACAACAGTTTCTATATTTTCTGATATCACATGTGCATAGATTTAATTAAAGTACTAACATAGATTTAGAGAAAAGGGGGAGGCTACAATTGTGGTTCACCCTTTTTCTTCTAATAGATTAATGGTGAAACTAACGGATTCGGGTTATTTATCAAAAAACCATCGCCTTCATAATCAATTTCTGTTTGATCCGTAAAACGGGCATCAGATGGATCGATTAAAATTTTAATATCATGTAAAACCAGTTCTACTTCTTGGTCTGTTTTACATCTTGTCAAACTTAATGAATAGTTCATTTGGTTACAACATGCTCTTTTTACACCAAATCTCAAAAATGTTTCCTCTTCCATACTTTGCTGCATGTCTTTAATTATTTGCTGGGCTTTAACTGTTATTGTTATCAAGTTGTTCACTCCAATACCAGTAGGCTCTTCATTTGAAAGTGAGCCTCTTACTATCCACTTTATCATAAACATCATAATTGAAAACGTTTACACTTTATATAACGATTTGAGAAGCCTCTTGAAAAAATCCACTATGTACCTTCCGTATTTCGATACCCTTTTGTTTTAAAGAATTCTTATTCAATAAAATCCCTCCCCATTAAATTATATCCGTTTTTCTTAGGAAGTGTTCTGATTAGGTAAGAGAGGAAGTCTCTTGAATTTCAGCAGAAGAAGATCCTTCTTTATGTTTAATTAAAAGCTTACACTCGGAATTTTGTTGTTTATATCCTTGTCGACCAGATCTTGATTTAAAAGAATATGATGATGTCGTATGGGTATAAAAAACTAATGAAAGTGTAGAAGTTTGTTAAAAAACTAAAAAACATATATTTTTTTATTGAGAATAGGATAAAAGATATAAGATAATCGCCGATATTAATAGGTAATAAGCATTAAGTTGTGATATTGAATAAGGTATTAGATAAAAGTTAAATAATTATCAATCTGATTCAAGTGTTTTGTCTAGATGACTGTATGTTTTATTAAATATTTCTGATTATAAAGGAAGGGTTAAAATGGGTATAAAAAAATTAGGCAGTATTTTGCTTTTATTACTAGTCATATTAGGTTTTACTTTGTCATCTGGGGTAAAAGTTGAAGCGGCTGATCGAGTTCATATTGTATCCTCTAAAGACACGGTAGAGTCGATTGCCAAGACTTATGATATATCGACGGAGCAATTAATGAAAACGAATGGTTTACCGGATGATCAGTTATATGTGGGCCAAAAGTTGACGATCATTCAAACGGCTTATACTCCTTCCATTTATCAATGGTCGGAGAGAGGAAAACAAATTGCGAAATATGCGAAATCCTTTGTAGGGTTTAAAAAGACAGCAGGAGAAGAAACGCCTGAAAAAGGGTTTGATTCCAGCGGACTGATTCATTGGGTGCTTTCCCGGCAAAGTGTGCCCATCGACCGTCTGACAGTAGATGGCTTTTATAAGCAAGGAATGGATACCACCACTCCGAAAACTGGAGATATTATATTCTTTCTGGAAAAAGACAGCTTAAAAGTTGTGACTGCAGGTATTTATCTCGGCGAAAACCAATTTGTCAATTCTGGATATGGTGCAGAAACGGTTCAGGTGAGATCCAGCACAGAAAATTATTTTGCAAAATACCAAGTTGAGTATAAAACATACACTCCTAAAGGAGAACATATCGTCCGAAATGGTGAAACGCTTAAAAGTATTTCGGAAAAGTATGGAATTTCCACGAATACGATTAAAAATCGTAACGCTTTACCGACTGATGAGTTGATGCAAGGACAGTATCTACAACTATACAGCAACCCGTTGTATCCGTTTTATGTAAACCAAGAAGCTGCATATGATAAAGCATATGATGTCATTAAGTATGGATACACCCTACGCGGATTCACCTTTGTTTTCGGGGAAGAGGATCCGATGATCGGAATGGATTGCAGCGGCTTCATCTATTGGGTCATGAAAGAGCAGGGCCTTTCAGTAAAACGGGGTTCCGCAGCGAACTACTTCTCATTGCTGCCCAAAATCGAAAAACCAAAGGCAGGGGATTTAGTATTTTTTAGGGACACAGGTACAAGGCTGGGTGTGACCCATGTAGGCATTTTCCTAGGGGATGGCCGTTTTCTCAATACAACGGAAAACGCAGGCGTTCATATTTCCAACCTTTCGTCAAGTTATTTTGCCGAGAAGTTCGAAAGTTTCGGTCAAGTTGAAAGCCTTATGAACTAAGAAGAATATAGGAAGCCTGCTTAAGTGTTTCTGGTAGTCTCTTTTTTAAAAAAGACGATAGGGAAGATCATTCAATCTGCTTATATTCCAGAGTCGCTTTTTCAAGGGCACGAACGAACCGATTAAAAAGATCCAATGGATTTACCCTGTTTTTACTGGTAAAGTCATTACCTTTGAATAAGCTTTTTCTAAGCTTCGTGGAAAGTTCCAATTGCACGCCTGCACCTGTTTTGGATGTGTTGGTGATGTTGTTTCCATTCAAGCCGGAAAGGTGCTGCGGTGCGTCTTCAGTTTGAAATCCAGCTTCATTGAGTGAATGCTGAATCAAGTTCTTATAGGGTTCATTCCGTCCTCCAATGTACACCAGCGCGTTATGTACGTCGTAGTGGCCATGGATGGAAAGGATGGTCTGTGCGTTCGCTGCCATTGAAACGCCGATCGGTTCATTGAATAAGTTGGATGTTATATGAAGTACCTGGTTCCCCCTTGGTTTAAGACCTTCGAATAGATATGTGCTTGCACAAAGCCTTTCTCCAAGGGCGGCAGCAACCTCGCTAGTGCCTGGTTCGATATTCCCGCCATGTATGGCTAAGACTGCAATATCAGGTATCCTATGATGAACGATGATGCGGTAATCGAGGTATTTGTGTTCATTTTGCTGCAGTTCAGCAAAATCAGTATAGCTTTTCATGGTTATCCTCCCGTATCTGTAGCCTATTTACATTCTATACCCGTTGAAAGCAAAAATAAAAAAAGCGGGGATGCCCCAGCTTTTTTTATTTTTCGATAGTCGTATATTGTTCTATTTTATTTTGCTCGTCGGGTGTTAAAGTTTCCGTGCGTTTGAACATATTCATGGTTACAAGCAGGGCCGCTATAAGAACAACAGGTATAACCCAGTTTGTTATTTTTTTTACGATATTCATATTCTAAGTCCCCTTATGCATTACTAAAATTCATATGGTGTTCGAAAGGAGAGGCTGGATAAGCATTTTTATTGCTGCGCTTTCCAGCTTCCATTTCTTCTTTTATCCCCAGCTCCGGATAGTCGTCCGTCTTTCTCGTTTTTAACGAGTACTTGAACCCCGCCATAATACATGGGGGAAATCTTCTGAATGACTTCATATCCTGAATCTTCCAAGTTGGATATTATTTCATTCGAAAGCCTGGATTCCGTATAGATTTTCTTTCCATCAAAGATGAACCGATTACGGTCGATGATATCCTGAAATGAGCCTTCATTCTCTGTATATGAATAAAGGACCTGCATCAATACTTGAGGAATCCTATCACCGCCGGGTGAGCCGATCCCAATCGATTCCTTCCCTGGTTTCTTGAGAATGGTTGGGGCGGTGAAAGTTCTTGACCGTTTATATGCCTCTTGAGAATTCAGGCCGGACCGGAAATTTTTCAATTGATCGTTAAGGAAAAAGCCATTCGTATAGTCACCAGATCCGAAAAAGTTACTGAGCGTATTTGTTGCGGAAACGACAGTTCCATATTTGTCTATGATCACAAAATGTGTCGTGCTTTCATGTTCTTCGGAACCATTCGCTTCTTTAGTTTCCCAATTTTCACTTATGATCTTATTTTTAAGATTATTCAAGTGAATGGGTGAGAGCAATTGTTCAGCCTTAGAGTGACTTATTCCATCACCCGTATATGCTGATCGATCTTGATAAGCAGTATTTGTGATGCCCCCCAGGATTTTCATATAATCTGATTTGCTTGAAGAATCACCTAGGTTCGTTTCCTCGGCGAGCCTTAACATTTCAAGAACTGTAATCCCGGAAAAGGGAGGAGGGGCGGTAAAAACGTCATAACCGGCAAATGTTCCTTGAACTGGCATACGTTCTTTCACCTCATAGCGCTTTAAATCCATCAAGTCGATGTCTGTTTTTCTTTTAATATCCCGTGCAATTTCCCCTTTATAAAAACCATCAGGACCTTCCTGTTGAATCTTCTTCAATGTTTCAGCAAGTCTTTCTTGGATGAGGGTTTTGCCTGGTTCAATTGCATCACCATCAGGATAAAAAAGTGAAGTGTTATCGGAATAGACCCTTGGCTGAGCTGCTTCTAAGCGTGATGATAACGTTTCGTCCACTTCAAACCCGCCTTCAGCCAAATCTATCGCCGGCTGAAGAAGATCTGCCATTGGTACGCTCCCATACTTATCGCTTATAACCTGCATGCCGGCTACTAAGCCAGGAATCCCCGCATTGTGTCTTGAACTTGGGTCTTCCGGAGAGGATTCACGATAATCGATAAAATTGGGGTCTCCGGATCCAGGGGCAATCAGCATACCGCCGCCGCCACCCACGCCAGATCCAAAAGGTTCGACTACACCTAATACATAGGATACCGCAATTGCGGCATCCGCCGCCGTTCCGCCGTTATCCAATATTTCCATCCCGACATCTATTGCGATTGGGTTTGAAGAACTGACCCCATATGATTGTTCCGTTTTACTCTTTATCGGATCATTCGTGTCAGAAATAGGGGGTGTCTTCGAACATCCAGCTAAATATATGAGCATGCAAAGGGAAATGAATACTTTTCCCGTCATACGGTTAATCATCGATTATTCCCCCTGTTCGTTGAGCTTCCAAGTTGTTTCACTTTTTACATAGTAGTATCCAATCGTTCCTTACTGAATGGGTTGTATGTTCTGTTGTGCAGGTTTTACTTCTTTTTTCTCTTGTGCAGCTTTCTTTTCTTTCGCTGCTTTTTCTTCTTGTGCTGCTTGCGCTGCTTTTTCTTCTTGTTCACGTTGTGTCTTATGGTCAATTACCTTCTTATGATTCATGGTAATCTCGATATGATTCTCTTTTTTAGACCATTGAACTTTTTCACTAGTTTCCTTCGTCAACTGGCGGTAAACTCGTGATTGGTCGATCGAAGAGGTAGCTGGTCTTGGTGTTGCCTCCTCAATTTTTAGTGGAACGACATCAATGGTAGCTTGTCCGTCTTCTGCTAAATGGTATTGAACCATGGCTGAATCCTTTGTACGTGTCCAACCTTGGTCAAATACAAAGTTTCCTAAACTATAAAAGATAATTCCGTCATTATATACATCAAACGATTGAAGGACATGGGGGTGATGGCCGATGATGATATCAGCTCCCGCATCGATTATCGCTTTAGCCAATTCTGTTTGACGAGCGGTTGTAGATGTTGAATACTCTATTCCCCAGTGAACATTCACCACAACCAAGTCTGCGTTGCCTTGCTTGGCATCCTTGGCTTTTTCAATCATTTCAAATAATAAATCAACGTTGGTGTTCAATATCCCAGCTTTATTACTTTTTGGCACGGCATCCTTACCGTAAACATCTGTGAAGCCAAGTGTTGCGACACGCACGCCATTAACATCCGCATAGTCGATGCTATTTTTAGCTTCGGTAGTGTTCGATCCAACACCGACATAGTGCATATCCGCAGTTTTGAATTCATCAATCGTGTCAAGCAGTCCTCGTTCTTCGAAGTCCATCATATGGTTATTGGCCAAATTCATCACAGAGAAGCCAGCATCTTTAACGGCTTTCACACCACTATTATTGGAGTTTAACCTGATGGCCGTGTCTGCTTCCTTGTAGTTGGATACCTCTTCTTTTAAAACGGGATGTTCATAATTCCCACTGACATAGTCTGAATCGGTAAAATAGGGCTTCATATATCGGAAGAGGTAATCATACCCGTGCTTTTCCGTTACTTCTTCAACATATCGTCCCATCATCACATCACCGACCATTGTCATCGTTAATGTTTGATCCGATTTTGAAGCGACTGTGTTCACTTCTTCAGCCCGTCCCATCCAAGTGGTGATGACTAATGCTATTAGTAAAATAGGGAGAATGATTCCAGCATACTTAAGATTCTTTGTCTTCGTATGTTTAATAAAGATAAGTGTTTTTTCTTTTGCATTTAAAGTTCGTTTCATTTTATGCACCTCAGAATAGGTAGTACACGTTCATTAAGCCGAAAGTTAAACCGGATAATAGAAGTGTGCTGCCAAGTGTTAATGGCATTCCTTGTCTTTGAATGGTATTCGCTATTAAACCTGGTACGATTATACCGATCCCTCGAAACTCGAAAATTTCAAATGGCATGACAGGGTAGACGAAATCTAATAGGAGCTTTAAACAAATTCCAGTTACCATCATAGCTGCAAATTTTCTTCTTCCATATAAAATCACCCATCTTGAAAGGCCGTGAGTGACGATTAAATAAGTTACTACACTAATGATCAAGATGACCAGCATGATTTCCCATTGATCAAATACTAATGCCAAATAACCTGGCACAATAAGTCCTGCGGGCACGACACCCGTTTTTTCTGAAAAAATAAGGCTAAGCGTTACCCCTAGTACTAGGGCTACATATAAATCCGATCCAAACATTAAGGTTCCTCCTACTTAACTCGCTTTTTGCTTCGTTTTAGATTTCATAAATGCTTCAATTAATGGTTCTGCTGCACCATGGATGTTACCGACACCGTATACGATTCGGTTTTTCATTAATGGGCGGAGACGGGCTACGATTTCTTCTGTTGACCAGTTTTCTAAATCCCAATACTCTTTTGTATCTAAATTACCTTGCTCAAATACCCGGGTTATCGGTGATGTAGTTTCACCAATGGCAATGACGATTTCAGATTTAATGTACGGCAATACATCTCTTGCAAACTGCTCTGTACGGTCCACACGGTCAGCACGGCAGTTCATGATGACGATAGGAGCTTCTGTGCTGTATCCAAACGTACTTACACGTTCCCAGATGTTTAACGTCGATGACGCGTCATTTGCGGCAAAGCCATTTACAAAGAAAGTTGGCTGAATTGGGTCTCCGAATTTAGTGATACGCATGGCACCTGGATCCGGATGTGCATTTAACATGCCACGGAAAGCCGTTTTTTCATCAATACCCAATGCTTCTGCAACGGCCAAAGCAAGGGATGCGTTATCCGGGAATACCATATAGTCGAATTCGCGTAAAAAGTCTTCCGAAATTCTTGAATTATCAGCAACAATTACTTTCGAATTACGTTCCTTTGCAATTTGTTTGAAAAATTCCAAATATTCACTTTCAATGGTTATTAAATGCCCATTATAGGGAATAGTTGCTGTAAAGGCTTGTGCAACCTCATCCAATGTTGGTCCCATGACATCCATATGATCCTCTAGTACATTTACGATAACGCCGATGTTGGCTTGAATCATTTTATTTTGGAAGATTAGTTGATAGTCAGGCTGTACAGCCATACATTCACAAACTAGTGCTTCTGTTCCTAAATCGGCAACTTCTTTAACTACACGGCGTTGCTCTCCGATATTCGGTCCCTCTGGACGGCGTTTAATCGGTTTTTCTTTGTCCGTAAACCAATAGATCATTCTTGCTGATGTTCCGGTTGTTTTACCTACTGTTTTGTACTTAGCTTCCTGAATCACACCTGTAATTAGACGTGTTACAGTCGATTTCCCTCGAATCCCATTCACATTCACACGTACCGGGATGGAGTCGAGACGCTTCTGATGGCGTTTTTGTTCGAAAATGCCATAGCCAAGCAAAAAGATCGCACAAATAAATATTGGTGCCATTTTTTAACCTCTCTTTTTTTCAAATATTTGAATTACTGAATACACACTACATGATTTTAAACTTAATAGGCAAGGGTCAATTATTCTATCGCAATATAGTTATTATCGTATTTTACAAATAAATCTATATATAAGTGTAATAGTATCTAAAGGATTTATATGTTTTATGAGTCCAAAGATGCGGTTGAAAAATTATTAAAACCATAGTTTGTTTCCACTAAAATATGGAAAGTGTAATAAAAACTCATTTTGATTAGCATCAAAGTAGTTTTATGAGTATTTGAACCCGATTCTTAATGGCTATATTTGTATAATGGATTGTTTCTGAAAGTGAGGTTTATTACAGTTCAATAATTGTTTATACCCATTTGCTTGACCTTTACGTAACAATATTCATTCATTTGTCATTCAATTTAAGAAATTGTATCTATCGACTCAATTAGTTGGACTCTTTTGAATATGAACAAAGATGAGTAAAAGAACACCCCTCTTTTTTTTTGGTTTTTTGGTTTTTTACATAGAAAATACCCATGGGGCTATAGAGTGACTTCTTTCTTAAAAATGAAGAAAAAACTAAATTCAAGTTGTTTTTGGAAAAATGCCTAGTTTCTTCTATTAATATGGTGTTAATAGAAGAATGAAAAAGAAAAAAAGCTCAGAAGATATCTGAGCTTTCCGTTTGTATTTTTTAAAATAATATAATGGGTAAGAAATCTCCGCTAGTTATGGAGTATTCGTAATTTGTGGGAAAGGGACCACGACAATAGTAGCGGATTCTGGAATAATTAAGGTTAACTGGATTTCTTTCTGTCAGAAATCTCAGGATTGGAGTCCTTTTTACCACCATCAATAACATAAAGCTTAGGAGTTAATCTCCTTTTTCCTTGTTTTTCAGAATTCATCTTCATATAATTTTCGTATTCTTTGCGAAAGAACTCGTTCGTTTCTCGTTCTAAGGTCTTCCTTGCCTTAAACTCTGCTATGAATTTGAAAAAACGTTTCATATGAATTCCTCCTTTATGGGTGAAAAAGGTCTTAGTTTAATAGTAACATAGGTTCGGTAAAACTTAACCCTTTTTTACAATTTTGGAGAGAAAAGTACGTTTTATTAGTTATTTGGTTGGGTTTTATTCATTTTTGAAAGAATAATAACAAAAGAACTTTGTTGAGAAGAATTTCCTATGCAATTGGTTAAAATGGGATGCTTCGATCATGAGCGTTAGATTACCGGAACTTGCCAGCAAGTAGATGAAGTGGAAGTAGATGATAGTATTGATTTTAGTGGTTGAAAAATATTCCTGTAGTTATATATATTATACACTAAATATTCTGAAAATAAACTAAAATGTTTGTTTGAAACGTCAGAATCTATTTGTTTTTTATTAATGTGTATAGTAATTTATTCCCCAAAATTCCGAAAACGAAACACAATTTATAAAAGAGACATTAGGGAAATAGAAGGTAGAAGGAAAAGAAAAAAAGCAATTTCCCTCGTGAAACACGCAGGAAATTGCTAGTATCATAATTGGAACTTTTTAACCTGTTCAGTTAATTGCTCAGCAGCCGTGGCGAGCTCAAGAGCATGTTTGGTGATTTCATCCATCGAAGAGCTGGATTGCTGGGCGGATGCGGAGACTTGTTCGATTCCTGCCGCAAACTCTTCAGACACGGCTGCGATGTCTTCAATAGCTTGGTTGATTTTTATACTATTGGTAGTGATATAGTTTAAGTCATTTTTAATATGCTGTACTTTTGTACCCATAGTCCCGACTGAATTATTAATTGTCTCAAAGGTTTGGCCGGTGAGGGTAATTTGTCTCGTGCCTTCATCTACCTGTGTGTAGCCATCTTCTAAAGAGCGGACGACGGTTTTTGAACCAGTTTGAATAGCTGTGACAATATTTGTGATATCCCCAACTGAATGTGTGACCTCTTCGGCGAGTTTTCGTACTTCTTCTGCGACGACAGCGAAGCCCTTTCCATGTTCGCCGGCGCGTGCAGCTTCTATAGCAGCATTTAAGGCCAATAAATTTGTTTGATTGGAAATATCCTTGATGACCTGTACAAGCTGAGAGATTTCCATTGATTGTGAGTCAAGTCCTTTCACTTGTTCGACGGCATTTTTGACAATCTCATCAATCATTTTCATTTGTTGGACCGAGCTGCGCATTAATATGATTCCTTCCTTGGTCAAGGTTAGAATCTCAGTGGAACTTTGGGAAACTTCTTCCCCGCAAGAATAGGCCTGCTGGATCTTGCTGGTGAACTCTTCCATCATACGGACCATTTCAGTTGCTTGGTTGGCTTGAGACTCTGAGCCTTCCGATAGCTCGAACATGGTAGTCGCAATCTGCCTGCTGCCTTGTAGGACTTCATTTGCTGATTGAGTTAAGTCTTCGCTTTGATTCGAAACGGATTCAGATACGTCCAGCATTTTTTCGAGAGTATCACGAAGGTTTTTCTGCATTTGGTTGGAGGACATCGTTAATTCTCCAATTTCATCATTTGAATTGTGCTTTAAAGGTTCATGGTTCAGCTCACCATTCGCCACAACCTTCATTCTGTCCCTAATTTTAAGGAGAGGTTTTGTAATAATATTGGCTGTTACAAACGCTAGCAGAAGGCCGATAATGACAGCGGCAATGGATATAATGATACTTGTCGTTTTAACTGATTCTCCACTTGCAATGACGATTTCTCCGGAAGCGACAATCGATTTCTCGCGTTCGGAAGCTAGCTCCCTGAACCCATCCATCAATTCATTGCTTATTGGTGCAACTTCATTCTTTAGTATTTCTATAGCACGTTCTTCATTTCCTTGATCATATTGTGCAAATACGCGGTCAATAATAGTTGTTCTCCAATCCACGCTTTTCTGAATCAATTCCTTCATTTTGTCAGAATCATTTAAGGCTAAAAGATCCTCCTGAATGACTTTGCTTTCTTCGGTATATTTTAAGAACCTCTCTTTATTACTTTCGTCGCCAAATAGAATATAGCCTCTTGCGAGTGCGCTTCTTTGTGCAAGATTATTGAGTAGTTGTTCTTCATCAATAAGAACCGGCAATTCATTGCTAATAATATCTTTGGAATGTACAAGTGACTTATTGCTACTATAAATATTAAATGCTCCTAAGATGATACACAAAGATATGATGAGTGAAAATGCCCCCAATATCTTTACTTTAATACTTTTCAAGTTAATGAACCCCTTTTACTATATTTTTGTTACCCTTTTTATCGGAAAAATAATAGGATATTTAAGAAGGTAAAGGAAGATATGTTGTATAACAAAGTTTTCCATTCGGTCTTGTAATCAGTTTGATATAAACATCTTGATTTCTTTTCATATTCAAGTTACTATTAATTTGGAAAATTATTATATTCCGCTAGGCGGAAGAGGTTCTAGCTACCCTCTCAAAAAAACTAAGGAGAAACAGTACTCTATTCTTAGGGTACTGTTTTTTTCCGTAAAAAGGAGTTTTATAGAAATGATGAAGAAGGAAAAGGCAGTGGTTGTGTTTAGCGGGGGCCAGGATAGTACGACGTGTTTGTTCTGGGCAATGGAGCGATTTGAGGAAGTAGAAGCGGTTACGTTTGATTATAATCAGCGGCACAGCTTGGAAATCGAATGCGCGCAAAAAATTGCTAAGGAACTGGGCATTACCCATCATATTCTGGATATGTCGCTGTTGAACCAACTAGCGCCGAATGCGTTAACGCGAAGTGAAATCGCAGTTGAGGATGGAGAAGACGGGGAACTGCCGTCAACGTTTGTACCGGGGCGGAATTTGCTGTTCCTTTCGTTTGCGGGGGTATTGGCAAGTCAAATTGGGGCAAAGCATATTGTCACCGGTGTCTGCGAGACGGATTTCAGCGGATATCCAGACTGTCGCGATGTATTCATTAAATCGTTGAACGTGACCTTGAATTTGTCGATGGATCAGTCATTTGTGATTGATACGCCGCTTATGTGGCTGAATAAAGAGGAAACATGGGAGCTTGCGGATCAGCTTGGCGCGTTCGATTTTGTCCGTGAGAAGACTCTGACTTGTTATAACGGGATTATTTCCGACGGCTGTGGTGAGTGTCCGGCATGTAAGCTTCGGAAAAAAGGGCTGGATGACTATGTAAGCAGACGGCAGGTGCTTAAATAATGTACGGTTTTACTATCGTGGATAAGCTTCAAAAAATAGATAAAGATATTCAACGGAATCAATTAAACTACTCAAGCAAGCGGGTCATGGTCAGCAAGGAATTCACCTTTGATGCCGCGCACCACCTTCATGACTATGAAGGCAAATGCAAGAACTTGCATGGCCACACTTATAGGGTTATTTTCGGATTGAGCGGATATACGGATTCACGCGGTTTGATGATAGATTTTGGTGATATCAAAGAAATTTGGAAAAATGAGATTGAAATCTACCTTGATCATCGTTATTTAAATGAAACACTGCCGCTCATGAATACAACAGCTGAAAATATGGTTGTCTGGATTTATGAAAAAATGGCCGAAGCCCTTTTAGCCAAGAATTATGAGGGTGCTAGAGTCGAATTTGTTCGTCTATATGAAACGCCGACGAGTTATGCTGAAGCTAGACGGGAGTGGATGGAAAGTGAGTAAGCTGCCTGTTATGGAAATCTTCGGCCCGACAATCCAAGGGGAGGGTATGGTCATCGGGCAAAAGACCATGTTTGTTCGGACGGCCGGCTGCGATTATTCTTGTGCCTGGTGTGATTCCGCGTTTACTTGGGACGGCACCGGTAAGGAAGATACAGTTCAAATGACTGCTAGAGAAATATGGGATGAGCTGAAGCGAATTGGCGGTAAGGGTTTTTCCTTCGTTACAATATCAGGTGGAAATCCAGCCTTACTGAAAAATCTAGATGGCTTGATAGCGATATTAAAAGAAAACGGAATGGAAATCGGCGTGGAAACACAGGGTAGCCGTTGGCAGGATTGGTTTCTCGATATTGATGAACTGACTATTTCACCTAAGCCGCCGAGTTCTAGGATGAACACGGACTTTGAGGTGCTTGATCAAATAATATCTAATCTTGCCAATCGAAATCCCGATAATCATGTCTCATTGAAGGTTGTAGTCTTTGATGATGAAGATTATCTGTATGCCAAAAACGTACATTTCCGGTACCCGGATATTCCTTTTTATTTGCAGGTAGGCAATGATGACAGCAGGACGGCGGATGATCAGCAGCTGATTAGCGGACTTTTGAAAAAATATGAAGAGCTAATTGATAAAGTAATAGCTGATGATGACCTTAGAAATGTGAAAGTGCTGCCGCAGCTGCATACGTATATATGGGGAAATAAGCGGGGAGTGTAAAGTAGGATAGAAAGAAGCAGTGTGATGTGCAAGATCAATCACACTGCTTTTTTAATGCGGACTATAAACTAAATACCATCAGAACCGATATCACTGTTTATACCTCTTGAATGTGTGTAGCTTTGAAATCCGTTGTGTATTTAAGACCATATCCTAAAAAACGATCCATTCCAATATGAGCCGTCCAAATTAAACCTACCATTAAAATTGTATCCTGGCTTAGAAAAACAGCTAGTAAAATGATGAGTATTGATATTGTATAAGTATGAAACAAGTTATAAACCTTAGCACCAATTTGATTATTAATTAGATAGGCTAACATAGAAATGTCAGGTGTTAAAAGTAATAAAAGGAAAATCCACCAGCTAAATTCATTTATTGAATAGATATAAATTATCGCAATGAGAACCATAAGCCCTTCAGAATGTATTAATTTTTTTACCATATTTAAGCCTCCTACTTTTTATTAACCGTTGGTCAATGATGTGCAAAAAATTATACAATACTCTTTATAATATTTTTAACGTGAAAATTTGCTAAGCTTTTTACATCTTGATATGAAAGTTGTGTATTAATATAAAAAGTTATAAAGCCGTGGAGCGAAAGGAAAATAGACCATATTAATGCGGGGTTTAGTTTATTTTCGGTAAGGTCAGTAAGAGAACTGATTAGTTTTTCATATGTTTTATTAGAATCAATTTGAAGTAAATGTTGAATTTCTTTTTCTTTAGATAAAAACATGATTGCATAATGATTTTGCTGGGTTAACCCAAACTCTATAAAGCATAGTAATATCTTCTCTATTTTTTGAGAAGCCTTATTTTCAGTTATGATGATATCATCTATTTTATTATTCAATAGAGAAAAATCCGTTTTTACCAAACTATAAAAAATTTCAGCCTTATTTTTAAAATGATAATAAATGGCGCCATGACTACAATCTAATGTTTTAGCTAATTGCCTCATTGAAACTTTTGAATACCCAACGGATGCAAAAAGTTTCCGGGCTTCATTCAATACCATATCCTTAGATAATTCTTTTCCTTCTGATTTCCTTGGTGACATAGTATCACCTCCATATTTATTGACCAGTGGTTAATTAAATCATATAGTAGAGTTTTGTAATTGTCAAATACTAGAATTAAATGATTGGACAGGAGCTACTCCAATCAATCTGCCGGCAGCATTCACAGGTAGTAACTAAATTCGAAACACAAGCCAGAAGTCCAATTATTAATAAGTATTTACTGAATTCGTTTTAGAAATAGGTAATGTGGAAACTTCTTGATTTCCATTCATTTTCAAGCTACGATAAATAAGGAAATGATAATCCGTTCCGGCGGAAGAGGTTCTAGCTACCCTCTCAAAAAAACTAAGGGGAACAGTGCTCTTTCTTAGGGTGCTGTTTTTTCTGTATAAGGAGAATGAATTAAATGTTAAGAATTCTATTGTATTTAGTATCCATCGTCACGGCGAATGTGGTTACAGCAGCTTTTGATCCATTACATTTGGGCATATTCATCATTCCGATGGGTACATTGCTCATCGGAGGAACCTTCATCTTTCGAGATCTGGTCCAGAATAAATTCGGCCGTGCGAAAACCTATATGTGTATCGTTACTGCACTTATTTTATCTGCATGTGTATCATTTTTATTAGGAGATACGTTATTGATTGTATTTGCTTCCGCATTATCGTTCGTGGTCGCAGAAACAGCGGATACGGAAATTTATACCCGGTTAAAACTTCCGATGAGTTGGAGAGTATTTTACAGCGGGATTGTCGGAGGATTTTTCGATTCGGTGATATTTGTTGTGATTGGACTTAGCCCACTAGGTGCCAACATTTTGCCATGGGAAGCCGTACCAGCTGCGGTTTTTGGCCAAATCATTGTTAAAACAGTTATTCAGTCAATCGGTGCAGCCCTGTTGGGCCAGATCAATCTAAGACAGGAGAAACGCGTTGTCTCTGGATAGGAGGGAAGCTCTCAATGGATGGACCCAAAAAGGAAGAAGATAGATGCTATTGCCTGGAAGCTTTTCGTGAAAAATATGGTCCGGATGTCCAAGGAGACTGTATGAAGCTATCCTGCGCCAATTATCGGAAGCATAAGGGAATAGACAATCATGATAAACGTAAACATTAATATAAATAGGAAACGATCTGTATAAGTCGAGAAGGAAGGACCAAATTTGGTTCTTTTTTGTGTGTGAATAATAAGGTTCACGAGTAAATCGTGAAAACTCACGAGTAAACCGTGATAATTCACGAGTAAAACAGAAACTCACGAGTAAATCGTGATAATTCACGAGTAAACCAGCAAAACTCACGAGTAAATCGTGATAATTCACGAGTAAAACAGAAATTCACGAGTAAAACAGAAACTCACGAGTAAAACAGAAACTCACGAGTAAATCGTGAAAACTCACGAGTAAACCGTGATAATTCACGAGTAAAACAGAAACTCACGAGTAAATCGTGATAATTCACGAGTAAATCAGCCAAACTCACGAGTAAAACAGAAACTCACGAGTAAAACAGAAACTCACGAGTAAATCGTGGTAATTCACGAGTAAACCAGCCAAACTCACGAGTAACCCCATAAAAAAAACTTCCGGCACCGTCAATAATTGGTGTCGGAAACTCTATTCATTAATTAGGCAACAAAATTTCTTCGGGGTTGTCTCCATCAATCTCCACTTTATATAGGTGATACTGTGGATCGCTTTTGCCGAATTTATTATCTACCATAAAGTAGACCGTTTTTGAATCGCTGCTGATGACTGGGCGATCTGTGTATCCTTGAAGATGGGTCAGCTGCTTTTCGGTTTTGGTTTTGAGGTCATAGCTATATAGCTCATAAATATAGGTACTACCTGATTGCTCATTGGAGATGGACTGGAAAATCATCGTTTTTTCATCCGGGGTAATTGTGAAATCATAAATGTCGACATCACGTTTAGAGTCGGTGACAGTTTCGATACCTGTTTGGTCAAATTTCACTTTGAAAATCCGTTGATGCGTTTCGAAAATATCATCAGCCGTTTTAGCATCCGCATCATCATCGGTTTGATAATAAGCGGCTTTTCCATCAACAGTGACATTTAGGGAACTAAGACCATATTTCTTAAAAGAGGTCAGTTGGATGGACTCCTTTTTTTCTATATCAAACTCATAAATATCGAGATCGTGAGGGCGGGGACCCGTGATCGGCGAATAGTTTTTAAACGTACCGGCTCCGATATAAAAGAGAGAGCGGCCGCTTTTTGTGAAATCGAGTTCTGTGACCAGGAAGTCTGCTTTGAATAATTCACTGATATTCTGTGATTTCATATCAAGAAGGTGAATGGAACTGGTTGAATCTTCTTCTTGGTTTTTTTTAGCTACGATAAAGGCAAGCATATCTCCTTCGTAGGAATAAGTCGGGTCGAGGATTTGTTCATCGTTGCTCAATTCAAGGACTTTTTCTTCAACGGATAATGTAGGATTATAAAGTTTTAATTGTGGTTTCCCCTTAAAGTGTGTGACGTATGCAATTGTTCCTTGGGTGGATACGTCGTATTGATTGGTTAAGCCCTGCTGCTTTTCATTTTCTTCTTTTTTAAAGATCAAGCCGGCGATGACAAACAAGACAGTCACAATCGCAAGCGTGATCAGAATGAGATAGATGTGCTTCTTTTTCATTTGAAGGACTCCTTAACGGTAGAGTATCATCATCGTAAAAATAATTGCTAGAACAAGTAATACCTGTAGAACAGCACATATATTTGATGCCGTAGGATGCTTTTTTAACAGTTTAATCTGTAGGATATATAACGAAATCCATAAGACAGTCGGGATGAAAAATAATATCATAAACGGCTGGACTTCACTTGAGAAGATTAAAAAAGCATATAAGAAAAATAAGGTAACTGACAAAATTAAGATGCCGAGTGTAATATTGGAAATGTGCAGAAGTTTTGCTTTTTTTAAAGTCTCTCCACTATATCCCGGAAGAACCAAGGCTGTTTTGTAAATGAGGTAAAGGGATAGTAGGAGAATCGCTGCCATAATCAGGCTGAATAAAGGAAATAATGTGAAGTCAAGGGCGGAAGCGATTCCCCATCCATATACATAGACAAGGGTATGGGTCACTAACACGGTGTTGACCATAATTTTCCGGTTGATAGAGACTAGGAGGTTAAGTGTGAGTGAGAGTAAAGTTGCACTAGTCAGTATCGAAAAAAGAAGCCAGCCGATGTAAGCATCTCCTTCTTGGAATAGTTGCAGCGCATACACCGAAAACGTAAAAAGAATTGAAACGATGGATAAAGTAAGCATAAGCTCTTTTCGGTATGGAAAGATGGCCTGCTGAATTTGACTGCCGATTTCCCATTCGTCGCCAAAAAGGATTAATGCCATTTTTTCGGCTTCTTTTGGGGTCTTCCCCTGCTTTATTAAATCATCCCGGCTCAACTCCAGATGGAGGAGTAGTTCTTCAAACATATCTTCTTTTTCTTCCTTGGTACAATCGGTTTGGTTGACTATTTTTTTTACATACCTTTCAAATGTTGTTTTCATCAGAAATCCTCTGCGCTTTTCCGAACTAAATTTTCAAGGAAGGTAAAGCTGCTGCGTTTACGTTCAAGCTCGGTTTTGCCGCTGTCTGTGATACGATAATATTTCCTTCGTCCGGACTCAGACTCTTTCCAATACCCTTCTATAAATTCCTTTCTTTCTAAACGCTTAAGCGCCGGATATAGGGTGCCTTCACTGATCTCGTATTGCCCCTCGCTCATTTGCCTTAGAATCTTCGTCATTTCATAGCCATACAGCTCTTTTTGAGAAAGAAGTGAAAGCAGGAGGAGGTCAATACTTCCCTTCATCAATTCTTTATCCAAATAATCACCTTCTTTTTTCATTTGCTTTAGTGTAATACGATGTACATCGTATTACAAGGTGTATTTTACTTTTTTTAAAAAAAATGGTTAAATGACGATTGCTAAATAAAATCAATCATAGTAAAATGTGCTTCGGAACGGATGAGTTGTAAAGAGTGTGGTAAGGATACTCTATATACATGATTTAACTGTTTTAATGAAAATACGGAATAGGATAGAAGAAATCCCACTCAAGGGGTATTAATTGATTTTTTTTTGAAAATCATTTAGATTCTATTTATCACCAAGAGCAGAAAGAAGGTCCTAGATAGATGAAAGTAAAAGCACCTGAGTCATTCACATACAGAGGTGGAAATAGAGCTGTTCTTTTACTTCACGGTTTTACCGGAAGTACAGGAGATATGAAAAAATTAGGGAAATACCTGAATGATCGCGACTATACCTGCCACGGACCTCTTTATAGAGGGCACGGAGTATCAGCTGAAGAACTTGCTAAAACAGGTCCAAAGGAATGGTGGAAAGACGTAGTGGACGGTTATCAATTCCTTAAAGATGAAGGCTACGAGGAAATTGCTGTTGTTGGAATTTCTTTAGGAGGAGTTTTCTCATTAAAAGTAGGAATTGAACTTCCTGTAATAGGAGTGGTTTCAATGTGCGCTCCGACGCAAGGAAAAAGTATTGATAGACAAAAAAACCGCTTGCTCAATTATGCACAGGCCTATAAGAAGTTTGAAGGCAAAGATGCTGACCAAATTGCTGCCGAAGTGAAGCTGTTGGAAGAAGAGCCTATGAATTCACTGAAAGATGTGGTGAGTATAATAAATGAGACGGGTGAAAATTTAGATTTAATCACATCACCAACTCTTGTTTTACAAGGGCGCTTGGATGATCCCGACTATACGAACAGTGCTACAGCAATTTTCAATGAAGTCGATACGCAGCATAAACACTTGATATGGTATGAAAACTCTGGCCATATAATCACATTAGGGAAAGAACGTGAGCAGGTTTATGAGGATGTGTATAAGTTTTTAAATACACTACTTTGGTAGAAGCAGAGGTAAATATTCTCTATGTATAAACGGGACAATCATGTCCTAAGAAGGCCACCAAATTTGGTGGCCTTTAACATATTCAGAGTATAAAACTACTCTCTTCTATAAATAAAAATTAAATCGAGGCATAGCTAAGAGGACTTACTATATATGGTTTAGCTTCAGAATCTATTTGTATAAAAAGATTCTGAAGCTATCGTTATTATCAATGGTGGCTAATAAAATATCATATACGTCCACACTGTATGCCGTTTTTATTCGGTTTTTAAGCCATTCTTCGTCTTTACCAATGCGGGATAATTCATTAAAATCAATTTTGCCCTCTTTAATAATTGTTCTAGGAAAAGAAAAGGTTTTTGTTACTAGTTCTAAATCCGCAGGGGTTACTGCTTCATATTGAGGATTTAAAAAAAATGAAATTGTACCATCTGGTTCCCATAATGCAAGAGCAACTTTTTGAATATCTTCAATTTTTTCTTTTCTTAATTCAGATAATAAAAAATCGATAGAAATTCGTGCTCTGGCTAAGCTTTTATAAGCAATTTTCCCATTTTCTATAAGGGGAAATGGAGAGTTTTCAAAAAAACTTCGAAGTTTTCCCCATTTAAGGCTCAAAAAAACACAAAATATATATAAAAGCACTAGTACGGCAGTCGTTGTTAAGGATCCCTTAAAACCTAATCTTTCATCAGACAAAGGGTGAGCAAGGATGTTTCCGATAATTAGTGCTATTAAAAAATCAAGTAATCTTAACTGAGAAATGGCTCGTTGACCCATTATTTTAGTTGCAAAAAGTAAAAAGAAGAAAGCTACAATGGCCCTTAAGATCCATTGAATTATAGTAAGTGATTCTTGGCCGTGAAAAAAGTCCATATAAACTCACATCCTCGTTTAAGGGGTTAAAGGTTAGTATGGAGCTGTTGACCAATGATTATCACAAGATTTTCAGACAAAAGATGGACTTCCATATGGAGTCCATCTTTTATTCGTTTTAAATGATTATTCCTATAAACTAATCTTCCATTGAGTCCATTTGTGGCTGTGAATCTGTATCGAAAGCATTATTCATTTGATGCTGTCTAAGAAATTTTCTGACCTTTTCTTTTGTTATTCCGCTTTTTTTCGCTTCAATCATAAGTGCAATCCACATTCTTTCGAGCGGTTCCTGCTGCGATTGCTTTATAGAATTCATAATAATACTCCCTATCAACTATATTTTAAATTACGCAGAGGAATAAAAAAATTAGAAAAGTAAATGAATTATTAGGTCTTAACTAACAATCCGTCCAACAAAAGGTGTACAATTTCATTCGCTAATATTTCAGGCTGAATGTTTTCTTCAAAAATTTGAGTTATGGTTAAACGCTCAATAATTCCGACCAAGCTCTCAGCTACAATCAACATGTTAGCATCTGGATGGAAATAGCCATTTTGTTGTTCATAAATCAGGTTTTCTTTTATTTGTGCCGCTAACTGCTTCTTTATTTCTTCAGCCTCTTGAGAGAGAAAAAAACCAATTCGAGTCAAACTTTGATTTTCAGCAAAGAAACGAAATATCGCCGCTAATCCTTGGGTGATTTTGAGGGGAATAGCGTTTAAATCAAGCCCAGTTTCAAGCCGGCTCTGTATAGTAAGATTAAATAGTTCATATCGGAATTTCTTAACTAACTCCTTAAAAATGGCCTCTTTACTATCAAAATACAGATAAAAAGTAGGCTGACTTAACTTTGCTCTATGAACGATTGTACTAACTTTTGTTTCAAAATAACCCTTCCGAGCAAACTCATCTGCCGCGATGAAGAGTAGTAAAGCTCGGCTCTGTTCACCGTTGGCACCCTTTTTTCTACCTCTTTTAATCATAAATCGGTTACCCCAAAGTTTAATTTGTCATTATATTACTCTTAAGTATTATCTTATAGTGTTAAAGTTCCAGTCAAGTAAAATTAAAAAATATACTGAATATTATAAAAATATATCAAAGGCTACAAAGTAACCAAGATAACTCTAAGAAGGTATTGAGAATCTTTTAAAATCAGGAGGATGGAATCAAAAAAAGCCGTGCGGGATTTCTCCAGAAACGGCTTTTTGTTATTACTTCGTTAAATAATTTTCTGTATAATACGGTTTTGCATTATCTTCAAAGGCTACGCCTACTCCGAGAGATTCAAAATCTTTTTGTAATTTATTTTCCCTGTGTCCGATGGAGTTCATTAAGCCTTCATGAGCAAAGATACTGCTGTTCTGACCTGCAGCTAGGTTTTCACCAGCCATTCGAAACTTGATTTTGTCATCTTCCATCCTGTCGAAGGGGGATTCTCCTTCAAGATTTGTATGGTTGAAGTATTGATTCACGGCCATATCGGCACTGTGATCCTGTGCAGTCACTTTCACTTGTTTATCCCACGAAAGAACGGAGAGATCATGGTTGACCCTTGATGCATTAGTCAGGTCAAATAGTTGATATTCAAAGCCTTTCTTTAACTCCGGGCTGGCTTCTGCAAAATAGCCATTCTTTTGCTTTTCGAGTTTTTCGTCGATAATTTGGATCGATGTGACTGTATTTTTCTCATGTTTGTCATAAAAAATAGTCACATAGCTTTTATCCATTTCAAACATATCGTATTCGCCATCGCTTCGAATCTGGTAATAGACGTTTCCTTTAAGGAGTTTTGTTACAGGATGTCCTAATTTTTCAGTCACTGCTTCTTTAGGCGTGCCGCGTTTAATTCCTTGTTTTGAGGAGATTAAATCTTGATTCGTATATAATCCAACAACTTTATCGTCAGTATCGTAGGCAACCATGAAGAAATTTTGATAATTTTCGTGATAAGCAAACCAGTCTACGCCATATTCATTCCGGGTATGCCGCTTTGCTTCACCAGCCAGTTTTTCAACAGTATCCTTAGTGTCGCCAATTTCGATATTACGGACCGAAAAGGAGGCTTCAGCGGGTGCTTCCAATGTTGGTTTTTTCACTTGTTCCGTTTCAGGTTGTTCTTCTTTAGAAGCGTTATCCAACGTATCTGTTAGCTCGCCTATCAGGTAGTTGACTCCGGTATTCAGCTTGTCCAGGGCAGTCGAAACCTCTGGTCCGTTTATAAGGGAGCGAACATCGGATGCAAAGGATCCAACCCCGGCCTTAAACCCAGACTCCTGAATGTCTTTACCATATCCGTACCAAAAGCCACCGAGTAGGAGTAAGAGAACAACAATATTAAACAGTTTCCGCAAATCGTTCACTCCTGCTCTATTTGTAATTCAGGAACTATTCTCCTGTTAATTGGAAGGTTAAATAGATAAGCTCAAAAGGGGTGGTGAAACTAACAATAAGAGTGAACATAGGATCAGTACCTGTGAGACCTTTTTGGGCAACTTTTCTTTCCCTTTTCCAGTGTACCATCCACTGAACTGCAACTTGTTTCTATACCAAACAAATAATAAGATAAGTATCGCAACAGAACCAAGCCAACCATACTGATCCATGTTAACGCCTATGCTTTTATATATGGCGATTAGTACGGTGGAAATAATTGCTCCACCTAATCCGAATATTAATAAGATACGTACCAGCTCTAATATGACCCTCATATTTCCCTCCATGGTTTCATTACTATTCTTATGAATTTTAATAATCAAAACTCAAATAATCAATAAAACGTAATACATATTATAGCAAAAGGAAAAGAACTAATAAAAGGATGAATACTGTTATTTATGTATATAAAAGGGTTAGTGTTAAATGAAATGGTAATCTTAGTTTCTAATTCATTGAGACCGCTTATTTATAGGTTTTTACTAGGATATAGAATGCGTGTATATATTCCTTTCGGTAATGATTGGTTTGGCTATTTTATACGCCGTTTAGCAGAAAGACGACAAAATATCGCTTTTGCTCTTAAGGGGTTCTTCTTTAAATAAGTAAGAATATTCAGTATAAAAGCCCTTTAAGTCAAATTATTTTTCTGCTGGAACTAATTTTTCTAGAAGTATTTGATAGATAGTAAATAGTAGCCCTAACAAAAAACGAAATCCCGTATAATGGATTTCGTTTTTTGTGTTTTGTTTTTAGATCCTTAATAAGTACATTCACATTTAATTTAAGTGAATGACTTTAATCATTTAATATACTTTCCTCAAGAACCGCAAACTTATCCCCATATACTCTGGTGATATGATTTTCTCCCCACGTACATAGCGCGGTTAATATACTTTCTAAACTCTGTCCATATTCACTAAGTTCATATTCAACTTTGGGCGGAATTTGGTTGTAAACGATCCGATTGATCACTCCGTCTTTTTCTAACTCACGTAATTGTTGGGTCAACATTTTTTGCGTTATGTTTGGCATAAGACGTTTCAATTCGCTTGTACGTTTTTTACCATGTGTTAGATGGCATAGAATTACACATTTCCATTTTCCACCAAGTACCTCCAGTGTTGCTTCGACTGAAATATTGTACTTCTTTTTCGGCATAATTTTTTAACTCTCCTTACTTTATAGGAACTTTTAGGTGCCTATAACACTTTAAAGTACGTACTGTTTTTTATTTCTATTATAAATCATAATAACATTTGTCGACAGATTATCACTTACATTTTATTGCTTTCAGCAATTTCATGATAGACCAAATCACTTAGGAGGAGAAGATAATATGATTATAGATAAAAAAAGAAGTACGTTGGCATTGCTGGCTTTAGCAATCAGTGCCTTTGCAATTGGAACAACAGAGTTTATTAGTGTGGGACTGTTACCACTAATTTCAAAAGATCTACACATTACGGTGACAACTGCCGGATTAACAGTTTCCTTATATGCTTTAGGGGTGATGTTTGGAGCACCTATTCTGACATCTCTAACATCTAATATGTCTCGCAAATCTTTATTACTTTGGATTATGATTGTCTTTATTGCTGGAAATACGCTTGCGGCTAGTGCTACTAGCATTGGAGTATTACTGACAGCCCGTGTCATCTCGGCCTTAGCTCATGGTGTTTTCATGTCTATAGGTGCTACGATTGCAGCAGATTTAGTGCCTGAAAATCGCAGAGCAAGTGCGATTGCCATTATGTTTACAGGGCTAACGGTAGCGACTGTGACAGGTGTTCCTTTTGGGACTTTTATAGGGCAACATTTTGGTTGGAGATATGCTTTTATTATTATTGTGGTAATCGGGATAATTGCTTTTATTGGGAACAGCACCCTTGTTCCGTCTGATTTACAAAAAGCTACTCGCACCACGTTCCGTGATCAAATCAAATTAGTAACAAATGGTCGCTTATTGCTTGTATTTATTATTACAGCATTAGGATATGGAGGTACATTCGTTGTCTTTACGTATTTATCTCCCTTGCTACAGCAGGTGACAGGATTTAAAGAAGGAACAGTTGCCGTAATTTTGCTAGTATATGGAGTGGCCATTGCTATAGGGAACACAATTGGCGGAAAGCTAGCTAATCGCAATCCTATTAATGCCCTATTCTATATGTTTCTTATACAGGCTATTGTACTTGTAATTTTATCTTTCACTGCTCCGTTTAAGGCAGCTGGTTTAATTACTATTATTTTAATGGGGTTATTTGCCTTCATGAATGTGCCAGGACTTCAAGTCTATGTAGTGACGCTTGCTGAGCGTTTTGTCCCGAGTGCAGTTGACGTGGCGTCTGCTATCAATATCGCTGCTTTTAATGCAGGAATTGCTATTGGTGCCTACTTAGGTGGAATCATTACGGATTCTATCGGGCTCATCCATACAGCGTGGATTGGTGGAGTGATGGTGTTTGCAGCCGTAATTTTAACAGGGTGGAGTCGAGTTCTCGAAAGAAAAGATAGAAACCAGGAAGGGAATAGTAAAACAGGTGAAGCGTGTTAGGGTAAGTAACCTTATTAATTATTTCCTAATATATCAAGGGATCATTGCATCCCTTCAGTGAATGCGGAAGATTCCTTGAAGGGATGTAATGATCCTTTAGGGCATTATATGATTTCAATTTAAAAAAATTTGGAGGTAGATTGATTATGGTGAAAAATTTACAAGATACAACAACGTTGCATAACGGTGTTAAAATGCCTTGGTTTGGCTTGGGTGTATTTAAAGTAGAAGAAGGTCCAGAATTAGTAAATGCGGTCAAAGTGGCGATTAAACATGGCTATCGCAGCATTGATACGGCAGCAATTTACGAAAATGAAGAAGGGGTTGGACAAGGAATCCGCGAGGGGTTAAAAGAAGCTGGAATCTCAAGAGAGGATTTATTTGTAACATCAAAAGTTTGGAATGCCGATTTAGGATACGAATCCACAATCGCAGCTTACGAAACAAGCTTAAAGAAACTGGGCTTAGAGTATTTAGATTTATATCTGATTCATTGGCCTGTTGAAGGAAAATATAAAGAAGCTTGGAAAGCCCTAGAGACTCTTTATAAAGAAGGAAAAGTAAAAGCAATCGGAGTAAGTAATTTCCAGATTCATCATCTTAAAGACGTAATGAAGGACGCAGAAGTGAAGCCTATGGTCAATCAAGTTGAATGTCATCCACGCTTGACTCAAAAAGAAGTACAAGCATTTTGTAAGGAACAAGGCATTCAATTAGAAGCTTGGTCTCCATTAATGCAAGGTGAATTACTGGATAATGAGGTATTACAAGAAATTGCGACTAAGTATGGAAAATCTGTTGCACAAGTCATTTTACGTTGGGATTTACAAAATGGGATTGTAACGATTCCAAAATCAACAAAAGAACACCGCATTGTGGAAAACTCATCAGTATTTGATTTCGAATTAACGGAAGAAGATATGAACCGAATCAGCGAATTGAATCAGAATCATCGGGTTGGTCCAGATCCTGACAATTTCGACTTTTAATTAATGTGGGGAGATAGACGAGCGTGTGCGTCTATCTCCTTTTCATTTACGGTTTTTTATTTCTTCTCATGATCTTATATAGGAAGTCGGACAAAGGAAAAAAGCCCGCATTTTGATCAACGGGACGCAAAATTTCTAGTAACCTATACAGTGATATCTAGATAGGTCATACTGTGATTATTATTCATTCTCCTGGATACTGTTCTTTACATTAATAAAGAATTTCAGTGCAGTGTCGATATCACTGGTTTGTAAAGATTTTTCAAGTGTTTCATTAACCGTTGCTAGTATTTCTTGGAGTCGTAACTCTCCTCGGTCTGTTATCGTTGCACATACACCACGGCGATCATCTTCATATCCTAGCCTTTGAATGACACCACAACTTTTATTTTCCATTCTTACAGAAAGTCTTGACATTGCACTTTGGCTTAAGCCTACTAACTGTTGTAATTCTAAAAGCCGCAATTTTTTTTCAGGTGTTTTCGATAAAAATAATAGAACATAAAACTCATTTAAAGTCGTCTGATGCCTTGTTTGCAACACTCTATCAAGATCATTTGAGAGCTCGGCATGAATATGAGTAAAGGATAGCCATGTATTTATAAGGTTTTGTTCACTGGACAATTATTTTCGCCTACCTCTGATTGCTTATTTTAAATATAACATAAACATAAATAAATGTACCAACAGAGGATAACGTTTACAACATCCGAATTAGGTGTTCAAGAGAATCTGATTAATTGACACAATGTTATCCAAATGATATAAATGCATGTGCATGCATTAAAAAATAATCTGTAAGGGAGTATAAAAAATATGACTCATTTATTTTCACCTTATCGTATAAAAGAGCTTGAACTTAAAAATAGGGTTGTTATGCCACCAATGTGCCAATACTCTGTCGAAGCTGAGGATGGTATCCCTACAAATTGGCATCTTCATCATTATGTAAGCAGAGCAGTTGGCGGAGCTGGATTAATTATAGTGGAAATGACCGATGTAGAGCCGGATGGACGTATTTCGAATGGTGATCTTGGATTGTGGTCTGATGATCAAGTTGAAGCTTTTGCTAAAATTGTTAAAGAAGTTCATCAATACGGTGCTAAAATCGGTATCCAAATTGCTCATGCGGGGCGTAAAGCACAGGATGCAGAAACGCCGGTAGCACCATCAGCCATCGCGTTTGACGAAACGTTTAAGACACCAAGAGCTTTGGAGACGGAAGAAGTTAAGGAAATGGTCGATAAATTCCGTAACTCAGTTAGAAGAGCCGTTCAAGCAGGCTTTGACGTGATTGAATTGCATGGGGCACACGGATATTTAATTCACCAATTCACATCGCCACTTACGAATAAACGTGAAGATGAATACGGAAAAGACTTAACCAAATTTGGAGTAGAAGTAATTAAAGCAGTGAAAAGCGAAATGCCAGCTGATATGCCTTTAATTATGCGTATTTCTGCAAAAGAATACGTGGAAGGCGGATACGGTCTGGAAGAAAGTATTGAGTTTTCCAAAGTCTTTAAAGAAGCCGGTGTGGATATGTTCCATGTCAGCTCTGGCGGAGAGGGCCCGATTGGAGCAGACGGAAGACCGGGCACGCATGCTAGCTATCAAACGCCATTGGCTAGGGAAATTAAAAAAGCTTTGGATATTCCAGTGATTGCTGTAGGTAGATTAGATGATCCAATTCTTGCAAACTCGATCATTGGAAATGAAGAAGCAGACTTGGTGGCCGTAGGAAGAGGGATGTTACGCAACCCTTACTGGTCTCTAGAAGCATCTAAAACTTTGAATAAACAAGTTGATATTCCTAAACAATATGAGCGAGGTTTCAGACATTAAGAATGATTCATTAGTTCAAAATAAAACGCTAGCGAAAAGGATATTCGCTGGCGTTTTATTTTTTTAAATCAGCTGTCTTGTTAGGTGCGCTTTTATCAAGAATGAATATAGAAAAAATAAAAGATGGGTGCTTTAGAAAAAAGAGAACGCGCATTTTCAATTAGCGTTGTATGTGTACCTTAAAAGTACACAATCCATAAAGTAATGTTTGGCTGGAATATTTGTTATAATAAATAAGAAAAATTAAACAATAATTTGAGGTGCTAAGTATGGAAGAAATCAAAATCGTTACAACAGAAGAAGTTGAAGCTAAGCTTGAGGCAGGCGAAGCGATGGAGCTTGTTGATGTACGTGAAGACGAAGAAGTGCAAGAAGGAATGATTGAAGGCGCTAAACATATTCGTATGAATGATATCCCAGCCAACCTTGACTATTTTGATAAAGAGAAAGAATATATTTTTATCTGCCGTTCAGGACGCCGCAGTGAAAATGTGTGCCATTATCTTCAGGAACAAGGCTATAAAGTGGCAAACATGGTTGGCGGAATGCTGGAATGGGACGGCGAAGTTATCGTTAAGTAATGGTTTTTTTCAAAAAAACTTGTTTCTTTTGTAAGCGGAAATCCAAGAACGTAACGTTTTATTACAATAAAGAAAGTAAAAAGATTACAGTTTGTTCACAATGCCGAGAATATGCGGAAAGACGCGCATATTTAAAGGCATGATGCAGGAGCCCTTTCACCATGAAAGGGCCCTTTTGTCTTTAGTCAACTTTTTATCAACTTTAAAACTGGAAAAACCTCTGGCGATTCCTCAACACAGATACTCTTAAATCCAAGCTTTTTATAAAAATTGCGTAGTGGCTCCGAGATAGATTTCTTTAAAAGATTCTTCTCTCTTCCAACTTCAAATAGAAGATTAGCGGCTTTATAGGTGAAGCAGTTGAATACGGGAATTTGGCTGAGTTTGAAAGAGGAAAAAGGGGATTATATGTTAAAATTAGGATGTTGAAATCTGAAAATATAGATAAAGGAGCGTCCGTTGAATGAAGGTTTATAAAATAGCGGTCATTGCGGGAGATGGAATTGGTCCCGAAGTGATCAATGAAGGCGTGAAAGTACTAAACAAAGTAGCTGAATTAGCTGGTGATTTTTCATTTGAGTTTACATATTTTCCTTGGGGCTGCGAATATTATCTTGAACATGGGAAGATGCTGCCCGACGATGGTATGGAGCAGCTTAAGAAGTTTGAAGCCGTGTATCTTGGGGCTGTCGGTTATCCTGGCGTTCCGGACCATATTTCACTAAGGGAACTTCTGCTGAAAATCAGAAAGCAATTCGATCAATATGTGAATGTTCGACCTGTTAAATTGCTTCAGGGAGCACCTTGTCCGTTAAAGGACGTTACGCGTGATCAAATCGATATGGTAGTCATCCGTGAGAACAGCGAAGGCGAATATGCAGGTGCTGGTGATTGGTTATTCAAAGGGAAGCCAGAAGAAGTGGTGCTGCAGACGGGGGTCTTTTCGCGAAAAGGAACGGAGAGGATCATCCGCTATGCATATGAACTGGCGCGTAAAACAGGAAGAACACTAACTAGTATAAGTAAGGCGAACGCATTGAATTATTCGATGGTTTTTTGGGATCAGGTTTTTGAAGAAGTTGGACTGGAATATCCTGATGTAGAAACACACTCCTATTTGGTCGATGCGGCAAGCATGTTTTTTGTCAAACAGCCGGAACGGTTTCAAATCGTTGTCACATCCAATTTGTTTGGTGATATCATCACCGATTTAGGTGCAGCTATTGCAGGAGGAATGGGTCTGGCGGCCGGAGCCAATTTAAATCCGGAGCGAATCTATCCTTCGATGTTTGAGCCGATTCATGGTTCAGCGCCGGATATTGCGCATAAAGGCATTGCCAATCCACTTGCTGCTCTTTGGTCAGCGAGTCAGATTCTTGATTTCTTTGGACATGAAAATTGGGGCGCAAAAGTATTAGATGTGATCGAACAGGTAATGGTTGATAAAAAGACCTTAACTCCTGATATGGGCGGGGTAGCTTCTACAGAAGAAGTCGGCAATGAAGTAGTGGCTTTATTATCCGCTTTGAAAACCAGTCAGGTATAATTTTAAGGGAAAATGGGAATCCTGCTCAATAACTATCATTATAGTAAAAAGGGCAGGGGAGAGCCGATGATTCAAGTGAAATTATTTGATTATGAGCATGAAAAGGATTTAGAAGATGAAATGAATGTCTTCCTTGAAGACATCCGTGATAATCAAATTGTCGATATCAAATACAATGTTGCCACTACAGGTGAAGAGGAAGAGAAACAGATTTACTGCTTTAGCGCGATGATTATTTATAAGCAAAGATAAAGTCTGAACTACCCTATCATTTTAAGTCATATCTATATAACCATTATTAGACTACCTTTGCTTCTTAACCGAGCGAACTGAGGTAGTCTAATTTTGTAGCTCTACAACCAAGTAAAGGATTCGCAAAAGACATGCTCCTAAGCCCTAATATAATCTTTGGAGGAGTTACAGACTTTAATCAATGAAAAATGAACAAGTCGTCTAGGCTAAGGGTAAATCCTAGATTACTATGGAGAGCCATTAGGATGATGTAGCTTCCCCGCCATTGACATGAAGTGTTTGTCCGGTAACGAAACGTGAATCATCGGAAGCAAGATAGACAAAGGTTGGCGCAAGTTCAAAGGGCTGGCCTTGGCGTTCCATTGGATTGCCGACATACAATTTGTATATTATTTAGTGAAAACAGATTATATGAATTTTACAAACACGCGAATAATAGGTAAAGTTAGACATAATACACTGTGGTGACTGGTGTATTAAAAGGGGAGATCCATTTTGGATAACAATATGAAACAACTGATTAAAGATATACAGCAATCGAACGGGGGCCATATATTATACTGTTTTAATGAACTGGAAACCTACATGGAGAATGAGGCTATGTTCATTATTTCCGGTATTGAGCAGGGGGATCATATCTTGGTCGTCGAAAATGATCGAATCTTTCCTCTCGTATATAAGAAATTGCAGCTTCATTTAAATGAGGAGCAATTGGAGAAAGTGCACCATATTAATAATTTTGATTTTTACTGTTTTCATGGTGATTTCCATCCTTCAACGATGGTTAATTATTTCTTGGAAAATATCGATACATATTCTGAAAGGAATATGTTCGTCAGAACCTGGGGACATGTTGAATGGGGAAATGAAGACCAAGTTATGGATGCAATAGGTGAATATGAAAAAGGTATTGATAAATTGATTACTGAACGAGGATTGATTTCTGTTTGTGCTTATGATGATTGCAGAGTGCCTGCTACGCTTAAATCAAACTTGATTAAATATCATAGAGTTCTCTTAACCGATGAAAAATTTACGATTTTAACTAACTGAAATCACTAATTAGGGGTGAGGGATTTGGAGAGTTTTACTGAACGAGTGATTACGATTATTCAATATATTCCCGCCGGAAAAGTGATGACATATGGGCAGATTGGACAACTGGCTGGAAGTCCGCGCGGTGCAAGGCAGGTTGTTAGGATTCTTCATTCTAGCAGCGGAAAATATAACCTTCCTTGGCATAGGGTGATCAATGCTAAGGGTGAGATTGGTATAAAAGCAGAAGGTGCTGCATCCCACCAGAAATTGATGCTAGAAAGCGAAGGAGTCACATTCACAGATCGGGATACAATTGATCTAGAAGTGTATCGCTATCATCCTGAGGGTTTTTAATGGTGGATTGAATGCTCTTAATCGGGTTTGTGGTCGAAATAAATCAGCGAAGGTCGGAATAAAGGCGCGAAGGACGAATTAATTCCGTGAAGGTCGAATTACTCGACGTGAAGGACGAATTAAATCAGCGAAGGCCGAAATACTCGATATGATGGACGAATTCCCTCAAAAAGAAGAGGCTGATCCCAAAGGATCGGCCTCTTCTTAAATTATGAACGAGCATATACGGCAGCATTCATGCCGGCTAGCCTTCCGGTTACTAATGCTGATGTGATGTTATAGCCGCCTGTGTATCCGTGTATATCCAAAATTTCACCGCAGAAATACAGTCCGTCCATTAGTTTGGAGGCCATTTCCTTTGGATGGATTTCTTTTACGGATACGCCGCCGCCTGTGACGAAGGCTTTTTCAAGCGGCTGGGTGCCATGTACTCCAAATTGGAAGTCCTTACATAGTTCGGCGAAGCGGCGAATTTTTTCATTGGAAATCGTCGCTCCTTGTTCCTGAAGGTCGATACCGCTCCTCTCAAGTAAGAAGTGTAGATAGCGTTCCGGAACTAGACCTTTTAATGTATTCTTTATGGCCTTTTTCGGCTCGGCTTTGATTTCTTTCATGATGTCCTGGAAGACTTCTTCCTTGTTTCGATCAGGAAGGGCATCGAGTTTCATTGTAACTTCGGATAGGTTCCATTTTTTCATCGCTTTCACAACGAATTGACTGCACCTTAGAACTGCTGGACCAGAGACACCAAAATGGGTGAATAGCATATCCATCTGGTGTGTAATCAGAGCCTTGCCTTTTGGGTTCAGCACACTCAATGAAACATCCCGAAGCGCGAGACCTTGAAGCGTTCGATCTTTAATGAATGTTTCATGGCTAAGTACAGGTACTTCAGTCGGGAACAGTTCGGTAATCGTATGCCCCGCCTTTTTAGCCCATGCGTAGCCATCCCCGGTTGAACCGGTGTGAGGAACTGATTTTCCACCGACAGCAATCACGACTGCATCTGTGTCAATGGTCTGTCCATCTTTTAACCGAACTCCGCTTGTTTTTCCATTTTCATAGAGGACCTCAGCAACTGGAGAGTTCTTGTAAATGGTTACCTTTAAATTTGAGAGGCGCGTTAAAAGGGCATCCACGACACTTTGCGCTTTATCGTTGACCGGGAACATCCGGCCATGATCCTCTTCTTTTAGAGCCACGCCTAATTTTTCAAAGAACTGAATAATGTCTTCGTTATTAAATTCTGAGAAAGCACTGTATAAAAATCGCCCGTTTCCAGGGATATGCTGAATGATTTCATCGATTGAGAGCCTGTTCGTCACGTTGCAGCGTCCACCGCCCGAGATTGCAAGTTTCCTTCCAAGCTTCTCGCCTTTATCCACTAACAATACATGTGACCCTTTTTCTCCGGCTGCAATTGCTGCCATCAATCCGGAAGGACCGCCGCCAATTACCACTACATCATATTTCAAATTGATCACCACTTTATCATTTTCAGTCCCTTCATTATATAGCAAGAGCCCGTCAGATTGCGAATGTAGAAAAAGAGAAATTATTTGTTTGTGTATTATCTTCGAAAACGATAAACTTGAGAGTAGTTTTCTATAGAAAAATTACTTTATTATGATAAGATAATAAGCGTGTGAAACGTAACTGACAGAGGCAGGATGGGATTAGATGTCGTCTAAATTTTTAAAAGGGGCTTTTATATTAACGCTGGGAGCGATTATTTCCAAGGTTCTTGGTTTATTTTATGTCATCCCATTTGAACATATGGTTGGGAATAAAGGGGCTACCCTCTATCAATATGGGTACGTTCCATATACCATTTTCATCAGCTTTGCAACGGCAGGCATGCCGCTTGCTGTTTCTAAATTCATTTCGAAGTATAATGCGCTCGAGGAGTATGCAGTTGGGCAAAAGCTATTTAAATCAAGTCTAAAATTAATGATAGTTACCGGTTTCCTTGCCTTTTTGATTCTGTTTACAATAGCACCGGTTTTTGCCAGAGGTATTGGTGTCGATGAGGCAAATATAAGAGATATCACGGCTGTCATACGGGCAGTCAGCTTCGCTTTGATCTTTGTTCCGTTCATGAGTATCATCCGCGGCTTCTTTCAAGGACATGAAGCGATGGAACCAACGGCCATATCGCAGGTTGTTGAACAAATTGTCCGTATCGTGTTTCTTTTAGCAGGTGTGTATGTTGTTTTAAATGTCCTAGATGGAGAGTTAGTGAAGGCTATCCAGGTTGCTACATTCGCGGCTACTGTGGGAGCGGTCGGCGGTTTGGTTGTTTTATTCTGGTATTGGAAAAAACAAAAACCGCATTTAGATAGTCTGATGGAGAATGACCGGGGAACGATGGAAATTTCCCTGCCGGAGATTTATAAAGAAATATTTCTTTCTTCGATTCCTTTCATTTTTGTCGGAATCGCGATGCCATTGTTTCAGTTTGCGGACTTGTTGTCTTTTAATAAAGCAATGGCATCCATCGGATTACAGCATGTCGCAGAAGATGCTCTTGGAGTTTTGAATGTATATGCTCAAAAGCTTGTCGTGATTCCCATGACGCTTGCAACCGGGTTTTCGATGGCACTTCTTCCCTCGGTGACGAAGGCATATGTAAGCGAGGATTCGGACGAGTTCAACCGCCAGCTGAACCAGGCCTTTCAAATTTTGTTGTTCATTACGATTCCAGCAGTCGTTGGTATGTCGGTGCTAGCGGATCCAATCTATAGTGCCTTTTACAGTCATGATCCACTTGGAATCAGTGTGCTGCAGGCCTATGCGCCAGTTTCGATTTTATTTGCGCTCTTTTCCATTTCGGCGGCTGTTTTACAAGGGATCAATCAGCAAAAATATACGGTGCTCAGCCTCCTTGTTGGATTTTTAATTAAGTTGAGCTTGAATATCCCCATGATCAAGATGTTTGAAACGGAAGGGTCCGTTTATGCCACGGCATTCGGCTACTTAGCAGCAGTCGTGCTGAATATGTACGTCATTACCTACTTTACAGGCTATCGTTACGGCCTTACCATCAGAAGGACCGTGCTTATCACGGTGTTTTCAACGATAATGGGACTTGCTGTTTGGGGTATGAACAGTTTGTTATCTCTGTGGCTTACAACGGAAGGGCGCTTCCAGGCGATTTTGATTTGTGCCGTTTGTGCGACTTTTGGAGCCCTCATTTATGCGGCGCTTTCTTTGAAAAGCAAGCTTGCCCATCGTTTGTTCGGTACCCGGATCGATCGGTTAAAAGCTAAATTAGGATTATAAAAGATAGAAGTTTGATGTGTAAGAAAAAGGGTATGATAAAGTGAATCCCGGATTGAAATATTTTGGCCTTGCCTGTCATTATAGTGGGCAAGGCTTTTTACTTAATAGGCTTTAGGAGGAAATAATGAGAATTGATAAGATATTATCTAATATTGGTTACGGAAGCAGAAAAGAAGTAAAAAAACTCTTGAAATCTGGAGCCGTCAAGGTCAATGAACGGCTACTGAAGGACCCGAAGGAACAAGTGGATCCTAAGACAGAAATCGTAACGGTTCATGGTGAACGGGTTGAATATAGAGAATTTATATATTTAATGATGAATAAGCCGCCAGGCGTGTTGTCAGCTACTGAAGACAAACACCAAGAGACGGTCATTGACATATTAGAGCCAGAGGATTCGGTTTTCGAACCATTCCCAGTCGGGCGTTTGGATAAGGACACAGAAGGTTTATTGCTGATCACGAATGACGGAAAGCTTGCCCACCAACTGCTTTCCCCGAAGAAACATGTTCCTAAAACATATTTTGCGGTCATTGATGGAGAAGTAACGGAACGGGATATCGAGGCATTCCGCAAAGGTGTGACCCTAGATGATGGGTACGAAACAAAACCAGGTGAATTAAATATTTTAAAATCAGGACTTACATCGGATATTGAGCTGACGATTATGGAAGGAAAGTTCCATCAAGTGAAACGGATGTTTGAGTCCGTTGGAAAACGGGTCGTGTATCTGAAGCGTCTCTCTATGGGAAGCTTGCAGCTTGATGAAGAACTTGAACTTGGCGAATACAGGGAGCTAACAGCAGAAGAGATCGAACAACTGAAAGCGGGTCAGCCGACTGAATAATATAATAAGTAAGAAAAAATGAGGCGGACAATTATGTCCGCCTCAAACGTATTTTACATATCGATTTTCTTTCGGGTGGTCGTTCTTTTTTAAGATGACATCTTTACCTTTTTACTTGTTGTCGTCCAAAGGCCACGGCTTGGGCTTTGAACAAGGTCATTGTAAGCTAAGACATTTAAATCGCGCTGTACAGTTCGAGGAGTGATGCCAAATTCTTCTACAAGCTCTTGAGTAGAAACCGTACCGTTATTACTAATGAACATATAAACGGATTTAATACGGGTTAACATGCGATTTGTTGAAGGTTTCAAAAAATCACTCCTTATTCTTTTCATTGTTATTCTGAACAAATGAAAACAACCGATATGTTGGACAGCATTTCAGCTGTCACTATGTACTTGCTATACCCACCCTATAACTCCTCGGAAACATTTAGAAAAACAAGATGTCATTAGCTTTATTTTACTCCTTTACAAAACCAAATTCTATAAAAAGTTGGAAATTGACTAAATATTACATTTATTATATCAAATTTTAACAAAAATATTACAGTAAATAATAATAGAGCTAATTATTTAATTCATACTCATATTTTTACATGAAACATTGCAAAATATGCATTAAGTTGATGATTACATAAATAAATGATCATAAAGCATGGTATTTTAGGATATTTTGTACATGTAAAGACCAATCATTTAATCAATCATAGAAACTTGCTCAGCTTGTTGAGTACCTTGACTAAGGGTAGTATACATGTTACTTTACATATAGAATTTAAATCGTAATTATTACGCTTTGTGTTTGAGGATATGATTTGCTTGATGGGTAACGTTTACGATGTCATAATGAGGTGTTGTGCAGTATAGCTTTTTCATACATAATCTCAAGGAGTTTAAATATAATCAAATTCGAGGTAGAGTCTTATGAACGAAAGTTTAATGGAGTTTTTATTGCGTGACGAGGTGAGCAAACTTTCTGACGTGAAAAAACAAGTGTATGAATTCATTGTGAATGAAGAAGATTATCTCGCTTCTAAAGCGGACACGGTCGATCACTTTATGAGATTACTGGTAAAGCATTCCCCACCCCGCCTCGCTGCTCGTCATTTTAATATGCCGTATGGTGAAATCATTCGTTTCATGCATGAAATTGAAGAAGAACTGAATGAAAGATTAGAGGAAAGATGTAAAAAAGTGAAGTGGATGGACTATACGGAAAAGAGTCAACAAACATTTGAGAAATATCATATGAAGTTATTTTTATTTATTAATTAAATCTGATTGAGCGAATCAGGCTGTAGACAAACTCGATGAAAATCGAATTTGCCTACAGTTTGAGCTCCAGGGCCTCATGGTCCCTGGAGCTTTTAGCATCTTCGACATTAAAGTGATTCTTTAATGACCTTTCTGTAATGAAAAACGGATAGAATTCCGAAGATCGAATACAATGCCGTGTATAGTGCCATAACGATGATCATCGGTGTCCAAACTTCGGTCCCGAATAAGAACCATCCTGATTGGACTGCGAAATAACTGTGAAGCAGCCCGACGACTAAAGGAATTCCAAAATTGAAGACTTGTTTTGCTTGGATTCCTTTTAGTAAGTCACCTTGTGTGAATCCTAGCTTTCTTAAAATGGTATAATTTGATTTTTCACTTTCACTTTCATCCATTTGTTTGAAATATAGGATACAGCCGGATGTGACGAGGAAGGTTAATCCCAAGAAGCCGACGATGAACATGATAAGACCCATATTCTTCTTCTGGTTGTTGAACATTTCTAATTGGGAATCATTCGCATATTCTTCTTTAAAACTCATTTCATTGAATATATCATTCGCCTTTTCAAGTTCAGCTTCATCCTTCACATCAATTCCGATGTTGACAGATGATACTTTTTGGATTTTCGGGTCGATATCCTTTTTCAAACGGTCGAATATCGTTTGGTCTACAATGGCAACGGGCAAACCGCCACTCGTGAAGTAATAGGACACGATGGTATCATCATTCAATCCCATATATGTTTGCGGAATCACTTCGTGTTTGCCTTTCAGCTCAATCTTTCCGGAATCCTTCAAGGACATGACCTTCTCCATCATATTACTGTATCCGCTGAAAAGGGTCTCATCTTCAGCGAGGTTGATTCCTTTAACGGATTCATCACTGATGACGGGAACAGTCATGATGTCCGGATCAAAGTTCACACTCTCGAGGCTTGTCTCCATTATTTCCTTTACATTGACATCCACTTGAATGACATCAATCACCTTTTCGTCATAATCAATTTTACTTGCTGTTAATGCATGTTTAAATGTATCGGCATCTTCCATATCCGTCATTGAAAAATCTGAAGGGACAGAGGTTTCGGCCATTTTTTCTGCTGAGTAGTAGGAGATATAGCTTAAAGATAATAAACCAATCGCAAGAGCAGAAACGGTCGTGATGATGGTCAATAATATCGCATTCGATTTCATCCGGAACATGATGGATGAAAGGGACAATACTTCATTGATATTCAAATATCCATTTTTCTTTTTACGAACGATATTAAAGATAAAGCTTACGGACCCTTTATAAAATAGGTAGGTCCCGATGATGACGGATGCCAGAATGAAGATCATGGCCATAAAAAGCTCGGTCATTTGTGAGAAAGCCCCATCGAATAATTTGGATGAAACTACATAGCCAGCGATGATCAGGATAATCCCGAATACTCCGATGATCATTTCAAACATTGAAACTTTTTTCACTTTTCCTTCTGTCATAGAAGTCACTCTAAATAAGGATAAAATGGTTTGCCTTTTAATGAAGGCATAATTCATCAACATGATGAAAAGATAGATTGCACTAAAGACAATCAATGTTTGAATAAGTGGCTGAAAAGAAAATTGAAGGGTTGCGATTGCTTGAACCCCAGTAATTTTAAATAAAATCATGATGATTAATTTGGAAGCGGCAAATCCTACAAAGATTCCTAGGAATACAGAACAGAAGTATAGGATTAAGTTTTCCACACTCAGGATACGGAATATCCTGTTCTTTGTCATGCCTATCAATTGAAATAAACCAATTTCTTTACTGCGTCGTTTGATAAAAATGCTATTGGCATATAAAAGGAATATGGAAACAATAGCGACAAGCAGGATCGATGCAGCCTTAATGGAGGCGGCCCCTTTGACTGAACCTTCCGCTTTATCCATTGATGGGTCATATTGCAATGTGACAAAAGCGAAATAAAGGGATGCGCTGAAGACTAAGGCAAACACATACAGATAATAGTTCTTCAGATTCTTTTTCAGATTTCGAAAGATGAGTTGATTAATGCTCATTTTGCACCCCACCCAATACACCTTGTGTTTTCATGATGTCTTTGAAGAAGGTTTGTCTGGATTCTTCTCCTTTATTCAACTGTGTATATATTTGTCCATCTTTAATAAAAATGACTCTGCTGCAATAACTGGCCGCCACAGGATCATGTGTTACCATGATGATGGTCGCTTTGTGCTTTTGATTCATTTCGCTCAGTTTGTTTAATAAATCGGAAGCGGATTTAGAGTCAAGAGCTCCAGTCGGTTCATCAGCAAAAATGATGCTCGGCTCATGGATGAAAGCCCGTGCAGCAGAGGTACGCTGTTTTTGACCACCGGAAATCTCATTTGGATACTTGTCTTTCACTTCAGATATGCCCAGCTCTTTCGCTACGGTATCAAACTTTTGTGCCGCTTCATTTTTTGGTGTTTTTGTAATCGATAATGGTAAAAGGATATTTTCTTTGACGGTTAGTGTGTCTAATAAGTTATATTCTTGGAAGATGAAGCCCAGATGGTTCTTCCGGAATTCGGCCAACTTCTTTTCTTTCATACCTGAAATCTCTTTTCCATCTATCGTAATGGTGCCGTTGCTGATTTTATCTATCGAAGAAAGGACATTCAGCAAAGTCGTTTTTCCTGAACCGGATGCACCCATGATACTTACGAATTCACCTTCTTGTATGCTTATATCGATACCCTTTAATACTTCTTGTTTATTAAATTTATTGCCATAACTTTTATGGATTTTTTTAGCTTCTAATATATTCATATGATACACTCCCTTTTTTCTATATCCTTATTATAAAAGGCTGTGTATATCTTTTCCTTCGATTGGGCGAACAAAGAATAAAAGCATGTGACACTTTTGTCACATGCTTGTGATATCCACAAATTCATTTCTTTTTGGGAAGGTTAAAGTAATAGTCGTTCCTGTTCCAAGCTCTGATTTTACATCAATGGAGATGAATAGGGACTCGGCTGCATTCTTGGTTAAATATAAACCCATGCCAGTTGCCGCATTGTCACGATGGTTTGTCGTGGATGTAAATCCTTTATCAAAAATGCGGGATATATCTTTTGGGTCGATGCCTCGTCCAAAATCTTTCATCTCAAGAATAGTTTGTTCTTCTTTTAGGAAGCTTTTTATTATGATATCGGAACCTTCGCTATATTTTATGGAGTTTGTTAAGAGCTGTCTAACTATAAAGGCCAGCCATTTGGCATCGCTAAGCACTTCTGTCACTTCTAATTGAATATCAAAGCCAATCCCTTTTTGAATACACCATGATTGTAACGTTTTAATCTCATCAAAAATTATGGTTTCCAAATCTGTATTCTCAATATACAAATCATTTTCGATGAAAGGCATACGCCTTTGATGGAGCTGTTGATCAAGAAGGAGATGAATGCGCAGCCACTCATACGTCAAATGAGACTTAAGCAATTCATTATCTAAGCGGTCAATCATTAAATGCATGGCCGTCAAGGGTGTTTTCACTTCATGAATCCAAGATAATAATTCATCTTTCTCCTGTTCTAAAGTCATTTGACCTTGTGAAGCAGACTGTTTCAAAAATTCGGTTTGATTCATGATGCTGTTTTCAATGATTCTTTCAAAAGGGCTGTCTGGATCGGCGATATTTGTTGTATCTAGATCGTCTTCCCGATCTTCTAAACTTTTATAGAATCTCGTTTCTATTTTGTAACGGACAATTAAAAAGATGCTGAACATAATCATCGATAAAAAGACAATATAGAGGATGGGCTTTAGTGGAATTGCCGAATCAATAAAAGCGACAAAGATGATAAATAGATGAAGGAGTATGTAGAAAATGATCCAGCTGAATCTTTCCACTACATATTTTTTAATCATATAATTGCCTCTTCCACAGCAATGTATCCCTGTCCAACCTTCGTTTCGATAAAGCGCCCTAAACCAAGTTCATCAAGTCTTTTCCGTAAACGATTCACATTGACTGTAAGGGTGTTATCACTTATAAAGCGTTTATCATCCCATAAGCTGTTGATTAATTCTTCCCGGCTTACAATCTTATTTTTCTGCTCAATAAGCTTCTTTAATATAAAAATTTCATTTTTTGTCAGTTCAATGGACCCTGTATCAGCTGAGACTGTATTTTTCTCATAATCCACGGTGGCACCGCACCATGTTTTTAACTCGATCTTTTCTGTATTATAATTATATACACGACGAAGAGTAGCCTGTATCTTTGCAATGAGCACATCAAAATGAAAGGGCTTTTGGATAAAATCATCAGCACCAAGCTGCATAGACATCACCATATCAGTAGGATGATCGCGTGAGGATAAAAAGATAATGGGAACATTTGAATGATTTCTAATCATTCTGCACCAATGAAATCCATCAAACTTTGGCAATTGAATATCAATAATGACTAAATCAGGTTTTATGTCTGTGAATTCCTGAATCACTTTACTAAAATCACTAATCCCATAAATACCATAAGACCATTGCGTTAATCTATCTTTAATCTCGTTGAATAACGTTGTATCATCTTCTATTAATAAGAGTTTAAACAAATGATTCACCACACATTTCAGCTTTTCCTTAAAATTATATAGTAAAACCTTTATGGGTTCTATAGAGTGGGATCATTTTAGTACCAGCACTTGAAGAAACATTTAATGTATGCGGGAAAAGGGACTGTGGAATCAACACGGATTGAGAAATACCGTGACATCATGGGCGACTATTAACGGTTGTATGGATAACACTATTATATTAGAATTAACCATAACGAATGGAGGAAATGAAATTATGTCTGATTTTCCAAATTGCCCAAAATGTAATTCAGAATACACGTACGAAGATGGAAGTCTTTTTGTTTGCCCAGAATGTGCTCATGAGTGGACTTTAGAATTAGAAACTGAAAATAGTGATAAAAAAATTATCAAAGATGCAAATGGAAATGTCTTAAAAGATGGTGATTCTGTAACAGTAATCAAAGACCTTAAAGTAAAAGGAAGTTCATCAGTCTTAAAAATAGGTACAAAAGTAAAAAGTATACGTTTAGTTGATGGAGATCATGATATTGACTGCAAAATTGACGGATTTGGAGCTATGAAATTAAAATCTGAATTTGTTAAAAAGGTATAAATGCAACAGAACCGAAATGTTTTTCTTTTATCAATTCTGGTAGATTTTGAAATTCTACCAGGATTTTTTTAGTTTATGAAAAGTCGATTGAATAGCCCCTTCTGAATCATAATAATATTTCGATATATTACCAAAATAAATACATATAACTTTATTTATTCCCATCAAAGTCGAACGATTTTCCAACTTTATAGTTTCGTTATAATGTGGAAATTAACTGCTTTTCTTTGTGAATATCAGTTTGAAGTTCACTTTTGGAGAAATAGTTGTAAAAAAATAGATGGAGAGTTTTCATGGCTGTCCTTACCGCTAAGTTGTGATTATTACGGAAGATTCTATCAATAATGCTGGGGTTTACATTCTACTCAGTTATATGGTCTGTCGGTGTACCTTGTGCTTGGCTTTTAGAACAGGGGCTTTATGTAAACTTTTTGTATTGAAAATGCAGAATGAAAAGAGGGTAAAAACTTCAATTGACAAAATAAAGAAAATCCATATATATATTTAAACATTCATTGCTTTCCTGTAAAATAAGGTAAAGATGAGCAAGTACTTAATAAAGTATCTTGCTCACCAGATTGTGAAATATAATAATCTTAATATACCTTGTCACCGTTGAAGATTGAATTTTTAACTACAACATAATCTACATTACGGATTGCTTCTAACTTGTTTCCGCCAGCATAAGAAATAGAGGACTGAAGATCTTGCTCCATTTCTTTCAATGTATCTTCTAAAGATCCTTTGTGCTCGACAATCATTTTTTTGCCTTCAACATTTTTCTTTTCACCTTTTTGAAATTCCGAAGCTGAACCGAAGTATTCTTTAAAGGCCTTTCCATCTTTCTCAATTGTTTCTCCTGGAGATTCTTCATGTCCAGCAAATAATGAACCAATCATAACCATAGAGGCACCGAATCTAATTGATTTAGCAATATCACCATGTGTGCGAATGCCACCGTCAGCAATAATAGGTTTACTTGCTGCTTTTGCACACCAACGAAGTGCAGCTAATTGCCAACCACCAGTTCCAAATCCAGTTTTAATTTTAGTGATACATACTTTCCCTGGTCCAATCCCTACTTTTGTAGCATCAGCGCCAGCATGTTCTAATTCTCTTACTGCTTCTGGAGTTCCCACATTTCCTGCAATAACAAAAGTTTCAGGTAAGTGTTTTTTAATATGCTGAATCATATTTATAACAGCAGTGGAATGACCATGTGCGATATCTATCGTAATGAATTCTGGGATAACATGTTCATCTGATAATTGTTGTATGAAACCATATTCTTCTTCTTTGACGCCCACACTAATAGATGCGATTAATTCACGTGAGTGCATATCTTTAATAAAAGATAGTCTCTTTTCTGGTTCAAAACGATGCATCACATAGAAGTAACCATTCTCTGCTAAGTAAATGGCAACCTTTTCGTCTATAATCGTTTGCATATTTGCAGGGACCACAGGTAACCTAAATGTATGTTTACCTAAGGTTACAGTTGTATCACACTCAGAACGGCTATTTACTATACATTTTGCAGGAATTAATTGAATATCTTCATAATCAAACACGTTTTCCATGATATGCACCTCTATATACGAATATTTTTGTATTTTTATATAAAAATTGTTCGCCCACTAGGTAATGTACATCATTTTTCTCAGTAAGTCAAAATTTTTTAATAGTTATATATGTTTCACTTCAGAAAAGTTATGACAAATTGATAGACAGAGGGGTAACTTAAACGTACATTATCGTATAATTAACATAGAGGAAACTGATATTTGGCCATATCAAAGAACCTAAAAAAAATAGAATGATGCTAAGGTGCAAAACTAATAAAGACACTCTGCAGCTGAATGTCTTTATTATAAAAAATCTCATTTAATTAATCATGATGAACTGTAACATGATGATGATTGAATTTGATAATTTGTCGTGTAAACCAAATGGACTAGATATTAAATAAGAAAGAGCTGACTATTTTGGGTGAAAGCCCTCCAATTAGAATGCAATACAGCTGATGAAGAACAGTCTAAGGTGACATTGCGATTGAAGGGATTACATAATATTGAATTTTATATCTTGTATCTGTTTGGTATGCCTTTGCTCATGTAAGGATAATAATTCAATCCATTGATCCAAAGATAGGTCCCCAAACATAGGATGTTTGGCTTTCTTTCTATTTAAAACAATATCTTCATCCATTTCATAAAGAACCTGTAATAATTGATCCCTTGATTCAGCCAGTAAATCTATAATTTTTGATAATAGAAAAGGTTTTAGAGAGGGTAAAACGATGTCAGGAGATTTGAATTTTTTTTTCATATCAGCAACTAAGTAAATATTTTTTTGAATGATATTTTTGTAATCCCTATCCCGAATACCACTTGTTATAGCCTCAGTAATTACCTGTTCAGAAAGATGTAAATGATGGCAAATTTGGGCGATGCTCCATATTTCAGGAACAGGCTTTTGATTTAGTGTCTTGTCCTCCAATTCTGTAATTTCCTCTATTAGCTGGTTTCTCGATTCGAATAATAAATCATACTCTATAAAATTCATACGAACCTCCCCTTTTGTGACACCCTGTTTTTGAATGTATCACTCGTCATGATTCACACGCCTAAATCCAAATTGTATATTCTTTTTATATAAAAAATCTTTCACCTATTAGGTGGTTTCCCTGATTTCCTAAAAGAATAAAAATTTTAGGTTTCAACAGATTGGAGGCTATTTTAGAGAAAAATGGGTGGATTGACAGAAAAGTGATTAAACGGGATTGTCGCTTTACCAGGATACGGATATATCTTTGAATTTACAGGCAGCTATACATATTGCTATTATGTTGACCATCAATTTAGTATTGATTATTCTAGCATTCAAAGGAAGAAAGAAACTCGAAGAAGAAGCTGGGCATTGGAATTAATTACTTCTAAATTATACCACCGTTAATATTTTCCTTAAAGCAATTAAAATAGAAAAGGCGGGAGACTAATTCCCTCCTCTTTTTTTGCCTTTTAAATAATTAATTGCACTAGATAGATTAGACTTTCTAATTTGAATCGGAAAAGTTGCGAATGAAATAGGGAACTTTTACACTAAAGATATACTAAATTAAATTTGACTGGTGGATAATGATGGCTAAAACAATAGTTGAAAAATTAAATTTACAAAAATATAAAAAGGTAGCAGTATTGCATTTACCAAATGGTGCAGATTATTTGGCGGAGTTAGCGGAATATGATACAGAGCTTACTGAAAGTACATATGATCTTATATTTGCTTTTGTATTAGATATGGAGTCTTTAAAAGGAATCGTAAACAAGGTGATTGAAAAAAATCATCTGAATAAAAGCGGCTATATCTTTTTAGCTTATCCCAAGAAGGGGAATAAAGTGTATCCAACGTTTATTCATCGCGATGATTTATTAGCTGGGCTAGGTGCAGATGAAAATGGTTATGTTGGAACGAGTAACCTTAAGTTTTCACGTATGGTTGGATTAGATGAAGTCTTTACGGTTGTCGGTCTAAAAGAAGATTCCCGAAGCAAAAACCAACCATCTGCAAAAGCAAGTCAATGCGTAGATGATTATATCGAGATGATTTCTGAGATAGAGAAAGACTTGCAGGATTCTCCGGATTTACTTGTGTTCTATCAAACACTCACCCCAGGGTACCGTAAAGATTGGGCTCGTTATGTGTATAGTGCTAAACAAGAGGCGACAAAAGTAAAACGACGGGAAGAAATGAAATTAATTCTTGGAGAGGGTTATAAGAGTCGGGATTTATATAGAAGAGATAAATAAGTGTATTACGATGCCTTCTACTTTTCTTCTTCTGTAGTTCATCAAGAATGAACTTAGCTAGAATCTATAATCTATAATCCTTACCATAAATATAGAAAGCTCCAACTTGAAACAGAGAGGCTAGTTTGTTCTCTGTTTTTTGTCATGTTCAGCCTATCAAACACATATACTAGACCGAATCAAAACTTAAATCGTAATAATTATGATTTGTAAAGGTGGTTAAAAAATGCTTATGAAACGATACACGGGCAATCTGCTGTTATTGATTCTGTTGTTTTTGATGCTTGCATTCTTTTTTCTAGGCGATGTGTTTATTCCAAAAGCACTTGATTTCTCAGCCTACCCGATGCTTCATTCGGTGATGGTTGTCTTTTTGGGGTTGTTTTTAGAATCGATTCCTTTTCTGTTCTTGGGTGCTATTGCATCTTCGATTATCCAGTTGTTTGTTAGTGAAGAAATCATTCAGCGGATGATTCCCAAAAGACCTACTACAGCTATTTTTGCTGCGATTGCGGCAGCACTGATTATCCCGGTTTGCGAGTGTGCAATCATACCGGTCGTACGTAGGTTAATTGTGAAAGGTGTCCCGGTTCATGCAGGTGTTGTTTTACTCGTTACCGCCCCAATCTTAAATCTCATCGTGTTCGGCTCAACTTATTATGCCTTTCAGAATAACCCGTCCATTCTATACGGAAGAATCATTCTCTGTGTTATTACGGCCGTCGTTGTAGGTTTATTCATTTATATATTTTGTAGTAAAGACGTGGTGAAAGAGGAGAAGATAGAACATGTTCACGAGCATGATCACGTTACTCCTGAGCCTAGTAAATGGACAAGCTTTCTCGATCACACTTCACAGGAATTTTTTATGGTCGGCAGATACTTTATCATCGGAGCCTTGTTTGCCAGTGTATTTCAAGTGTTAATGGATCGGACTATTTTGGCCGATATCGGTCAGACGCCGATTCAAGGTACGGCACTGATGATGGGAATCGCGTTTGTACTTTCGCTCTGTTCATCAGCAGATGCATTCGTTGCCGCCTCCTTTTCTCATAGTTTCCTACCGGGTTCGATCCTTGGTTTCCTTGTATTTGGTCCAATGCTGGATTTGAAAAATGTTCTGATTATGCTGTCCTGTTTTAAAAGGAGTTTTGTTGTCACCTATGTCCTGCTTGTTTTCGCAGTCGTCTTCAGTCTGTGTCTGCTTGCTGGTGTATTGATTAGTAAGGGGGGCTTCTAATGAAAAGCTTTTTTATTCAAAGACTTGAGGGACTGTTACTACTTGGATTGGGTCTTATGATTTTTAAATTGTATGTTTCTGGTTCTTTAACGAAATTAATAGCACCCAAAATGGTTCCATATGCGTTGGCTGCGCTTTTTGCTTTTTTAGTGATCAGTCTTCTGAATATGAAAAAACAAAAACAGCACGTGCATAATTGTGAGTGCGAATCCCATAAAGAGTCTTCTCCGTCCATGAAGGTCCTGAAATATAGTTTGTTCTTCCTTCCAATTATGCTTGGCTTCATTTTGACGGACTTTACATTAAGCGGAGAAGTGCTGGCTAAAAGAGGGATGGTGCAGCAACAGACTCCCTTAGTAAGTTCATATGATGCAGGGAAACATGTGAACAGTGAAATGATTTCTGTCACTGATGACAATTACTTTGAAGTATTGGATGATTTGCTGAACAACCTCGATACAATTAAGGGGAAGGAAATAGAGCTTTCTGGGTTTATTTATCGTGAAGATTCATTTACCGAAAAACAAGTGGCCATCGCCCGCCTCTCTATGTCCTGCTGTGTGGTCGACGCGACGTTATATGGCTATATGGTCAACGGAAATGTGAAAAATATGAAGACGAATGATTGGTACACCATTACAGGAACATTAAAAAAAGGAAGTTATAAAGGTGAAGCCGTACCAGTTATTGATTTAAAAGAGTCGAAGAAAATAAAAGCCCCAGAAGAAGCTTATTTGTATGAAAATGTGGAGATTATTCAGTAGATTATTATGGGATATTGTTCCTTTTAATAGAGTGTGTTACAATACCTTTTAATTAGGGGTGGATGAAAATGGAAGAAGGAAAAACCTTTATGAATTCACAACTTCATCATCATACTAAGTAGCTTTGCTATCCGATTGCTAAAAAATCGTGAATAGGAAAGCTATTTATCATGAACCGTATTTGATTAGTAAGTTAATCAGATGCGGTTTTTTATTTTTTTCTAACAAAAGGAGGAGTTTTAATGAAGAAGATGGCTTATCAAAATGTGAAAGGTACACAGGATTATTTACCACAAGATGAGGAAATTCGTAATCAGATTAAAAGGACTTTAGAGGGTGTATTCCTTCTTTATGGATGTCAGTCAATTGAAACACCAATTTTGAATTATACCGAATTACTTTCTTCGAAATATGGAGGAGGAGCGGAAATTTTAAAAGAAATGTACACACTGACTGATCAGGGCAAGCGGGAATTAGCCCTTCGTTATGACTTAACGATTCCTTTTGCAAAGGTCGTCGCGATGAATCCAGGAATAAGGAAGCCGTTTAAGCGATATGAGATCGGAAAAGTGTTTCGGGATGGTCCAATTAAGGCAGGGAGGTTTCGTGAGTTCACCCAATGCGATGTTGATGTAGTTGGCGTGGAATCACAGGCGGCGGAGGCAGAGCTAATGATGATGGCGATTGAGGCATTTCAGAAATTGGGTTTAGATGTGCGTATTCAATATAACAACCGGAAGCTATTAGCGGGCATGCTTGAAGTACTGGGTGTCTCTAAGTCAGAAATAGCTGATGTGACATTAACTTTGGATAAACTTGAAAAAATATCGATAGAGGGTGTTTCACAGGAGTTAGAGAGAAAACAAGTGGCAGTTGAAACGATCAATGCAATTAGAAGTTGGCTGAATAAAGGGGAAACAATTGATTTGAATTTCTTCAAAAGCTTGGCAACAGACAATATTATACTCCAAGAAGGAGTAAAGGAATTATCGGAGTTAAAAGGGTTATTGAAATACTTACAACTTGAGGATGTCTGCATCTTTAATCCATTTTTAGCTAGAGGACTTGAGATATACACTGGAACGGTATATGAAATTTTCCTTGCAGACGGCGAATTAAAGTCGAGTATTGGAAGTGGAGGAAGATATGACAATGCAATCGGCGGGCTTGCAGGTACAAATGATAAGGTCTCGACTGTGGGTATTTCTTTTGGTCTGGATGTGATTTTAACTGCTTTGAAAGGAAGAAATCAAACGAAAAATGTTTCTAATCTTGACTACTATATTATTCCAATTGGTATGGAAAAAGAAGCATTAGGTGTGGCCAAAGAATACCGTCAAAAGGGATACAAAGTGGAAGTCGAATTAACAGGCAAAAAGATAAGTAAGGCCTTGGATAGGGCAAACAAAGAAGGGATTCAGGCTGTCATGATAATTGGTGAAAATGAAGTGAACGCGAATATCATTAAAATAAAGGATTTGAAAACCGGGGAAGAGGCATCTTTTCCGTATATGTATTGACGACTTACAATGATATGTCTAGGCACCTGTTTCTACGTTTTTCATAACATAATGGGATAAGGAACAGGGAGGTTTTTATACATGTATGGGTACGAAACGTATGAAGATGATTGGAGTAGACAGCAGAATCAATTATTACGTCAGCTTGAAAAGGCGATAAATGGCGAGTACAGCGCCATCCAGTGTTACGAGAAATTAGCTCAATTAGCACCGGATGAGAAGCAGCGGAAACAGATTATTGAAATAAGGGAAGATGAAGTCAAGCATTTTCAGAGTTTTGCTCAGATTTATACCAGTTTGACGGGGGTGCAGCCACAGCCTAAAGTGACGGAACCGTGCCCTGAATCCTATAAAGCCGGGTTGGAATTTGCGATCCGGGATGAGCAGGAAACCGTAGATTTTTATTTAGAAGTGGCAGATGGTGCGGCTGATCGATCCATAAGGAAGGCGTTCCGGCGTGCTGCTGCCGACGAGCAAAATCATGCTGTGTGGTTTTTATATTTCTTGGTTGGCTTAAAGGGTGGTTAATTCGTATGAGGGACGAATTATTTGCGTGAAGGACGGATTATTTGCGTGAGGGTCGAATTATTTGTGTGAAGGACGAATTATTTGTGTGGAGGTCGAATTATTTGCGTGAAGGACGAATTATTTGCGTGAGGGTCGAATTATTTGTGTGAAGGACGGATTATTTGCGTGAGGGTCGAATTATTTGTGTGAGGGTCGAACTATTTACGTGAAGGACGAATTATCCCGCCCGACGGACGAATTATCCTTGTGGAGGACGAATTAATCCTACTCCTTATGCTGTAATCTTCAAAAAATAAGCTAGGAAAAATCCTAGCTTATTTATTAAGTATGCTGCAAAATCCAACTAGCAGTAGAAGGCGTCATTTTTTCGCAGACAACTTCTGGTTCATAAATGCAGGGCTCTTTGACGCCTTTGGTGAGATCGTCAGTGAAATTATCCCGCATAAGAGTAGTCCCACACCAAACCAAGACATTAGAGTCAAGCTCTCACCGACGAGGAACACACCGAGAAGCGCGGCTGTCAGCGGTTCAGCGAGTGACAGGGAAACGGCGGTTGATGATGGAACAGATAAAAGCCCTTTATTAAAAAGTAAGTAGGCAACTGCGGTAGCAAGAAGACCAAGATGGAGGCTGACGGCCACCCCGTTTGTGGTTCCTATCCAGCTGATATCAAATATAAATAACGTAGGTGCCAAAAGCAGGGCGCTGAAACAAAAGATGACCGCAGCGGTTGCTTCTGGAGGCTGTTTATCCAAAATCTTTTTACTTACCAGTGTGTATACTGTAAAGAAAGCCCCAGCACCAAGAGCAAGTAAGGCACCTACCGGATCAATGGTAACAGATCCTTGATTGGAAAAAAGAAGCAAACATCCGGCAATTGATAAACCTGTTGCCATCCACCAGCTTGGTGATGGACGTTTTTTACCAAATAGCCATTCAAGGAAGCCGGCGATAATGGGGGCACTGCTAAGTGTAATAATGGTTCCAATGGCGATTCCCGTCATACTGACAGCTGAGAAAAATAGCGGTTGATAACAGGCCATACCTAGTGTCGCCAAGATGGTTTCTTTTATTGGCCAATTGTGAAACGTTAATTTTTTTTGCCAGATGGCAATGAGCAATAAGGCCGTACCACCAACAGCAAGGCGGACGGAACCAATCGCAATTGGATGTGCGCCATCTGGGGCGAAAGACTGAGCTGTTCCGGTTGTTCCCCAAAGCATCGCACCAAGTATAACGAGTAAATATGGGCATTTACCATTCATGTACGTTCTCCTGTTATTAAAGATTTAAAATTCAGACTATAAGAGTATATCAATAATGCTCCCTTTATCAAAGAGGAAAGAGGCGGGGTTCATTTGTTCGGAAGAACGGAACATAGTATAATGGCCTTACATATATCATGTGAAAAGTAGAGATAGGATTTGTAAGGGGGGATAAGCATGTCTTCAGGTAATCGAAATAATCAAATTGGGCCGCCGCGATTTGCTATTGCCATTCATTCTCTGGTTTGGCTTGCTCAAAGCGGAAAGCTCTTGACGAGTTCAGCCATAGCTTCAAAAGTGAATTCACATGCGACGTTTTTACGCCGGGTGATGGCTCAGCTTGCTGTTGCAGGGATTGTCGAAACAAAGGAAGGGCGCGATGGTGGATATAGTTTGAAGGTGCCTGCCTCTCAGCTGACTTTAGCGGATGTGTATCAAGCCGTACGCCCAGAATGTCTTGTTTGTATGGAAACGAGTGAATGCGGCGAAGTTGGGAAGCAGTTGGATACGGCTTTGGAAGAAATCATGAATGAAGCAGAACAGGAAACATTGCGCCTATTAAAGGGGTATACGTTAGAAGAGTTTATGAAAAAAATCGACTTTGCCAATTTTGAAAAAGAGTGTCTAGGGTAATATCCTTGCAAGAGGATACCCAAGATTATATAATGTGCTTAATGTGATTGCATTATATGGAGGGGGTTTTTACATGAAGGTAGAAATTTGGTCGGACTATCAATGTCCGTTTTGTTATATAGGGAAGCGTCGATTTGAAGAGGCTTTGAAGCAATTTGAAAATAAAGAGCAGGTGGAGGTAGCGTTTCGCAGCTTTGAGCTGAATCCTGAGGCGGAACGGGACATCAATATGACCCAACAGGAAATGCTTATGAAGAAATATGGCATGTCGCAAGCCGATGTGGAAGCAAGCAGCCAAAACCTGACTCAACAGGCAAAAGAATTGGGGCTTGATTATCATTTGGACAAAATCGTTTTGACGAATTCATTCGATGCTCACCGCTTGATGTACCTTGCTGAATCAAAAGGTAAAGAGAATGAAATGAACGAGCTCCTGTTCAAAGCATACTTTACCGAAGGCAAACATATTGGCGATCATGCTACATTGGCTAATTTAGCTGAAGAGGCTGGCCTTGATAAGTCTGAGGCAGAAGCCATGTTGGCAGGGACTGCATTCACGGCGGAGGTCAGAGGGAATGAGCAAGAAGGAAGCCTGCTTGGAATTACAGGTGTCCCATTCTTCGTCATTAACCGCAAGTATGGAATCTCCGGCGCACAGCCAACAGAAGCGTTCCTGGATACGCTGAAAAAGGTATGGGCTGAGGAAAATCCGCTTCAAATGGTGAATGATCCAGCAACAGGTGAAGCTTGTACGGACGGTTCATGTAACGTACAGGGAAAATAAGGGAGATATGAAGACGGAGACCCGAAACTGGGGTCTCTTTTTTTATGGCTATTAATTAATCCAAACAATCTTTATTTATTTTTTGGTCTTATATGGGCTTTTCCTAACAATTAACGAGAAGTTCAGTTTAAAAAGGAAATAGTGCAAAAGGCAAAGAATATAGTGTAATGGATGACCTTTCCGAAAGATCTGAAATGAAAAGGAGCTAAAGAGGTGTATATAATAATTGGAATACTAGTTTTTGTGATTGCATTTGTATTAACTGCCAAACTAATTTCCTATAAATATTGGACATGTATCTATACTGCATTTGGCGATGATAATTATTTTAAGGTGATTGCGAAATTGGAAAACGAGGGTATACAATTCAAAACGAAAACGCCTATGAATTTAGGTTCCAAGGATTTTCAAAGTCGCCATAAAACCACTCAATATGATGTTTTTGTGAAAAAAGAACATGAGCAAATTGCCCAAAGGGCCCTGCACAAGAATTGATAAGATCGATGAAACTGGCTGTCCTGATGGCAGCTTTTTTTGCTGCGAAGAAAAGTTATAAGGAGGGAATTGAAGTTTCATGGAGAAATTGGGATTATATTTCATTACGGAGAAAGGGAATTGAATGATGAAAAAACAATTACTTAAAATTGCAGAAAGAGAAGAACTTGTCGAATTATACTCGGATACAAATGATTTAAGGAAATTCGGTGTGGCTAAGATCTTAAAAGTGTCGGATGCATTTGTAGTGGTAGCTAATATTACTTCGACCGGGATGTATGATGGTTATAGTTTGCTTTATCTTGATAGCATTCACCAAATGAATGTCAATACGAAATACATTAAGAAAATCAAGAAATTATATATGGTAAAAAAACAAAATCATATTGAATTCGTCGATGGAAATGAAGATTTACTTTTAAGTTTTCTGGATTTTGCATATGAAAATAACTTCATGGTTTCAGTTGAACTTTTCAATAGTGGTTACGGCGATGTGCAGGGTTTTATTAAAAACCTGGAAGATGATATATTTGTAATTTCAATGGTGAGCGAAGTAGGAGGGCTTGATGGTGAATCTTTCATTAAGTCGGATGCTATACATAGCATTTCATGTGATGGGGAAGAGGAATCCGATTTAATGCTTGTATACTCTGATACCAGGAAGCGTGAAAATTGATGTACTCTATTTCTTTATCTGATAAAAGAAAGAAAAAGCCGTAGATTATGAAGGGACTTTTGTTTTCTATAGTTTCATAGACTGAAAATTTGTATAATAGGTGAGATAGAATGAATATACATATGGAGGGTTATGAATGAGTAAGCTTAATGGCAGAACTATTGCTCTTTTGGGAGCGAGGAAAACGGAAGAAATAAGTAAAATTGTTCATAATCTTGGGGGCGTACCGCTAGTTCGTCCAGCGCAGGGGACGGTCTTCCTTGATGATTCTCATCTAGAGGAGGATGTCACCCGTTTAATAGCAGGAGAGTTCGATTGGATCATTCTCACTACGGGAGTGGGAACGGAACTTCTATATAAAACTGCTGTGAAGATGGAAGTGGGGGCTCGTTTTATAGAGGCTTTACAGTCTATGAAAATCGCAGCTCGTGGTTATAAAACGGCGAATATGCTGAAAAAACTAGACCTGAAGCCATTAATTCGTGACGATGATGGCAGTACGGCAGGGCTTGTTCGCAATCTAGAGGGCCATTTGTTAGGAGATGTAAAAGTCGCATTGCAACTGCACGGGGACCCGGCACCTCTTTTAATGAACTGGTTGGATGAACAAAAGGTAGAGCATAAAGAAATTCTTCCATACGAACATATTCCGCCTGAAACAGAAACGATGCAGCTGCTGATAGAAGAAATTCTTGGAGGAAAAATAGATTCTGTCGTGTTCACTAGCGCACCGCAGCCTCGTAATTTGATGAAATTTGCCCGTGAACAAGGTGTGGAAGATAAAATAATCGAATGGTTTAAAGCCGATGTGATTGCTCTTGCTGTTGGAAAAGTAACGGCGCAGGTCGCGATCGACGAAGGAATCAAACGGGTCATTTATCCAGAAGATCAAAGAATGGGTAGTGCATTGATCGAACTGGTGAAATATTATCATGCCATTTCGAGTAAGTAAGAAGATAGAGGTGAAGTGATGACTAAGGCCAAGGGGATAGTCTATTTTGTGGGGGCAGGTCCTGGTGATGAAGGTCTGATTACCGTCAAAGGGCAAAGAGCGATTGAAAAAGCGGATGTAATTTTATATGATCGGTTGCTCAATCCGAAGCTTTTGGAAGCCGCCCCTCCTCATTGTGAATTGATGTATTGTGGAAAGACGCCTTATACAAAGGGTATTAGGCAAGAGATAATCAATGAGCTGCTTGTTTCCAAAGCGCTGGCAGGACATAATGTCGTCCGTTTGAAAGGCGGCGATCCTGCCGTTTTCGGAAGAGTTGGGGAGGAAGCGGAATCGTTGAAAGAAATGGATATTCCATTTGAAATCATTCCAGGGGTTACCTCGAGCATTGCCGCTTCCATGTATGCAGGAGTCCCTGTCACGCATCGGGATTATGGACGTTCCTTTGCGATGGTGACAGGACATGAACGGACCATGCAGGAAATGGATTGGACAGGGCTTGTACATAGTGTAGATACCGTTGCATTTTATATGGGAGTAGCCAATCTTCCGTATATCTGTGAAAATTTGATCAGTCATGGAAAATCAAAGAACACGCCGGTTCTCGTCATTCAATGGGGCACCTATGGAAGACAGGAAACGGTGGAGGGGACCTTGGCCAATATAGTGAAAATGGTAAGTGAAAAGCCGCTTCAGAACCCGGCAATCACCGTGGTCGGTAATATCATTTTGCTAAGGAAAAGGCTGCAATGGTTTGAAAAGAAACCACTATACGGGCAACAGTTTTTAGTAGCCCGAACTGGAACGACAAAAAGTTCCTTGGCGGAGACCCTTTATGAACTTGGGGGCGATGTCATTGAGTTTCCTAAATGGATTAAGACAAAAGTAAAAGCTGAAAAAAGTCAGCTGCTATCTTTTCTCTTGTATGATCGGATGCTCTTTACCTCACCAGAAAGTGTTCATGGTTTTTTAGATTTACTCACAGAATATGCTATTGACTTCCGCCAAATGTTGGCCAAGCTTTATGTGGTATCGAGGAAATCGAAGAAAGTCTTACAAGAACGCGGGTTAATTGCAACTCTCAAATCAGAGATGATGGAAAAAGGAACTCTGTTGATTATAGGGGATCGGAAAAAGGAACACTTGGATCCAGATTATGTTGACGAGGACTATTTTCAATCAATCGAAAAATATGTGGATGAAAGATTTCTTGAAATTCTTCCGAGGATGCTAGAAGAAACTACAGTTGATACGGTTCTTTTTTCTAATCAGTATTCAGTGGATATACTGATGGAATATGGGGACAAGGCAGGCGTTGATGTTAATGGGCTGTTAACTAATGCTACCATCGGGGTAATCGGGAAAAGTACCGGCAGGAAACTTAAAGACTATGGGTTCACGCTGGATATGATGCCGCATGAACCGTCTGTCGAGCAATTGGTGGCTTTGCTTGTGAATAGGAATGTTTTTGGGCTCTGATACAGAGCCTTTTTTTCCATTTTTCACCCAAAAGAATGGTGATAAATGATATGCTTTTTCTTTGGGGGATTTGTTGTTGATAATTGTTCAAGTTTTGTTGGCGTTTAGTATAATAGCCCTATCATGTTAGAGTATGATAACTATGAATGTAGAAGACTCTCTATACTCCATGTTTTTATTAGGAGCACTTGTGTTGTTTTTGGGAATAGAAAAACTTCGGAAAGACCGAAAAGCATTTCGGGGGTATAGTATGATACTGGCCTCATTATTTTTATTTTTTGCTTTTATATAAGGTTTTTGTAAAGGTTGATCATATAATTTCAGGTGGTGACATTATGTTTAATATTGGCGATATATTATGGCAATTATTTTACCTCGTTCTTCTTGTACTTTTAGTCGTATTGGTTATGAAGACTTTCCGTTTCTTTATAAAACACATGACAAAAATGAATCATTTAGAAAATAAAGTAGATGAATTAAACGAACGATTAAAAAAGAAGGATGACTAACGGCTTTATACCTGAGTCGTTTTTCTATGTTTCTTTACGAGTCTTCTTGAATGCCATTCTGTTTGTAGGTTCGGAACTAGTCTTATGGAATATAGAAGGGGTGTGTTCTTCGTAAATAGAGTGTTAGTTAGCCTCGCAATAATCATATTTATATTGAATTTTTTCATATCACCTGTGTTTTTTGGTGAAGAACCGAGTTCCAATGGTACTTTTATCGGATTAATTTTATTATGCATTTGTCTTATTCGCCTTATTGATGAAGTAAAGAGAAAATAATAATAGAATAGCAGAACTGTGTTTATGCTCTTTAAAAAGCCTGAGGATGTTAAAGAAAAGTCTTTTATTCTTTCGCAGATTGGGTATTATATATAGGTAACTTTTCTAGGGAGGCGAATGAATTGAAACGCACATGGGAATTTGTATTAAGTATTATTGGCGTGAGTATCGCTGCGATTTCTTTAATCGTGATGATTTTAGCAGCGGTTTATATCAACAGTATTGATTTAACAGAAATAGTAGACTACTCATTAATGACAGAGTCAGAGTTTTCAACTTCTGATGTGGATATGTCAATCAAGTTTTTTATTGGCTTATTATGGGCTGGGATTATATCCTTGTTTATTGCATTGGCAGGTGGCCTGATTGCTATCTTTCTATTAAAAGGCGGCAAAGTGAAGGCAGCCGGAATCTTATTCATCATTACGGGCATTCTGACCATCTTTCATGTATGGCCCCTTATTTTCTTCATCGTGCCAGGTATCATGTGTCTGGTGCGGAAACCGAGGGAACCGGTAGAAGTGATTGAATAAAATAAAATTTACTCAAAGTGTCAAAGAATCCACAAGAGAGGAAAAAATTTTAACCTTATATATACATATTCTTGTGATTGGGAAGGGGCTGACTCGATAATTCGAGTCAGCTTCTTTTGTTCTGGATATTTTGCAACGACAAGTCTCTTCATTAGATAAAAATGGTTTTTATTTCAAAAAACCAAATTTATTCCAGCAAATACTAGTCTATCATGTTAGAATTATTATAAATTTAAATATAAATAGACTGGAGTTTGATTCATGAAGCTACCTTTAGTAAAGGCTGGAATAGTAACCTGTTTAACATTCAGTTTGTTCAATGGGCAGGCTTTTGCAGAGTCTGAATTAACCAATGCCTGCTCATCATTTGGTGAGATTCAACCGAATGTAAATCCTTCCTATCCGCAGATTAACTGCTTACTCACTAATGCAGCATTAAAAGCTGAAATCCCCCCTGAAGTCGTAAAAGCCGTGGCCACGCAGGAGAATGGGGATTGGCGGCAATTTAATGATGCTGGCAAACCTATTAAATCCGACGATGGTGGTATCGGTTTAATGCAGCTTACCGATAAACGTGGGTATGACCAGAAAAAGTTGGAAAATGATATAGTTTATAATATCGAGGCTGGCGTCGAGGTCCTGGGCAGTATGTATTCAAGAAAAGATTTGCCGAAAATCAAAGGCTTAGAGCGTAAGGTTATTGAAAATTGGTATTTCCCTGTCATGGCATACAATGGGACAAAGCCTGTGAACAGTCCTCTTTACCAAGAAACTGGGAAAGTGAATGCGAATGCATATCAAGAAGAAGTTTTTGCTGAGATAGAAAAACAAAGCTATTTGAATGATACAAAACTAGCAAAATATCCATTCAAAACATCCGACTTTCAATATGATCGTGATAGCACTGAAAATATAGTATTTAAAGAGTTAGGTTACATACTGACTGATCAAACACATGAATCTGCCTATTGGTTAAAAGCAGGCGACAAAGTGGTGACGACACTAGATGTGAGAATACGCAAAGAAGCAAATACTTCGTCAGGTTCCAATACCGTGTCAAAGGGTACAAACTTGGTCATCAGCGGGGATTTTGTCTATGACAGTTCTAATATAAATAAATTTGTCTGGTACCCCGTACAAACCGAAGATCAAAAGGTGAAGGGCTATGTTTCATCAGCTTACATTGCGAAGAAACAATCAAGTCCTGTTGTACCAATTAAGGATACGGTTAAACCTGTCATTTCAGGTGCAACCAATAAATCCATTCCGTTTAACTCAGCTTTTGACGCTAAATCAAGTGTAAAAGCCAAGGATGATTCAGATGGTGATTTAACAAGTGCCATACGTGTGGATGGTAAGGTGAATACCAAGAAAGTGGGCACTTATAATTTGATTTATACGGTAGCTGACAAGGCCGGGAATGTCGCAAAGGTTACAAGAAAAATAACCGTCTATGATCATGTTAAACCAGTGATTTCAGGTGCTGCGAATAAAACGATCAAACTTAATTCTTCGTTTAATCCGAAAACAAACGTGAGTGCAAAGGATAATGCTGACGGTAGTTTGACTAGTAAAATCAAAGTATCCGGTACGGTGAATACGAAGAAAAAGGGCACGTATACATTAAAGTATACGGTCACAGATCAATCGGAAAATGTTACGACAGTTACAAGAAAAATCACCATAGATAGCACTAAGCCAGTCATTTCCGGCGCCAAAAGTAAAACCATTGGCTATAACTCAGCTTTTAATCCTAAATCTGGAGTAACTGCGAAAGATAATTTAGATGGCAGTTTGACTAATAAAATCAAGGTAACGGGTACGGTAAATACCAAGAAAAAAGGAACGTATACATTAAAGTATACAGTCACAGATCAATCGAAAAATGTTACAACTGTTACGAGAAAGATCACCATAGATAGCACCAAGCCTGTCATTTCTGGAGCCAATAATAAAACCATTAGCTATAACTCAGAGTTTAACCCTAAATCAGGGGTAACGGCGAAAGATAATTTGGATGGCAGTCTAACAAGTAAGATCAAAATCACAGGGACTGTAGATACAAAGAAAAAAGGTACCTATACATTGACTTATACGGTTACGGATAAGTCTAAAAACAAGGCAGTAGTAAAAAGGAAAATCACAGTTAAATAGATAGAAAAAAGGGGTCCCGATTTTATTTAGGTTAGATAAGTGAAACAAATGTTATTAAAAGACCACACATATTAGATATGTGTGGTCTTAACTTTATATGTGGCTTTGAAATAAAGTTTAATCCAAAATATCTCTCAAACCTGTATTTATGGTAAATAATCAAAATAGATTTTTATCTAGCAGGCTTTGTTTTATAAAAAAGTTTAATCATTTTCGACCTGTGATGCTTCACAATCGCGTCCGATCGTTGAAGATCCTTGTTTAAACTTTATTCAAGATAAGCCCTTTTTAAACGATAGACTAGTTACAAAACTCCCTAATAATCTGCTTCTTTATTTCTTCTATCGGAAACTTCTGTGGATAGGTAGATATCATCAACATAATGCCTTGTAGCACAGATGAAAAATATAACGATCGTTTCCTTGGCTCCTTTTCTCCCATTCTTTTAAATATTTTACATTGTAACTCAAACTGTCTAGTGTTTTCCTCGATAAGGAGATGATTGTATTTAATCAACTCTTCATCAGCCTCTGGCTGAGTTTGCAAGTGCAGATAGAACCGATGGACTTCCGGGTTTTTGTGGATATTATCAATGGCGCCATTGACTATATATTTAAGCTGCTCACTAGGTGTCTCCAAGACGAATGCTTTTGCCATTACTTCAACCACTTCCCTGATTCTGGCCTCGACCATTTCAGAAAGCAGCTCTTCTTTTCCTTTGTAATAGTTATAGAGTAACCCTTTCGAAATGCCCGCTTGTTTGGCTATATCGCTTATAGAAGTAGCGTAATATCCCTGTTTCATAAATAACTCCATAGCTGCAGCGCGAATTTTTTCTTTGGATGCTTGGCGAATACGGTCATTCTCTTCGGGGGTACGTGGCATTTTATCTTCAGCCCTCCATAAAAGCAGTGATTTCTTGATATAAATCTTCAGAATGAGTAAGGGGCAGCATATGATCGGCATCCTCCATTTCGATGAAACGGATGTTTGAAATCTTACGGAAACAATCGGCAACTTGAAAATTATCTGCCAAGTCCTTTTTGCCGATAATAAATAAAGTTTCGGAATTCAATTCTCCTAATCGTTCCATTGCTGGCGGCTGAGGCCATTTCATGCAGAAATCAGCGGGCCACTTAAGCATGCGCCCGAAATGATGCCTGAGCATTTGAACAATGAGATCTTTGTGCGGACTATCGATAACGACTTGATATGTTGGTGAATGAAGGGCAAGCTCTAACATCTTATCTATATTGGGAGCGGTTTCCAAAATTTTGTTATGATATTGTTCAAACTCTTTTGAATAGGGAAAACCAGTCAAAGAAGGAGCAATTAATACAAGTTTTGATACTCTTTCAGGGTAATTAAGAGCGAAATCGGTTGCAATCTGTCCGCCCATGGAATGGCCTATAAATGTTGCCTGATTAAGCTCTAGGTAATCCATTAGTGCCAGTACATCTTCAACATAGTTTGCATGTTTTATAGGGGATGGTGATTTACCAGCGCCACGGCCATCAAAAGCAATCACTTTGTAATTCTTAGATAAAAGAGATACTAAAAATGTCCATTGCCTCAAATCAGCCCCACCACTATGAATAAGAACAACAGGATGACCATTGCCAGTGATCTCGAAATATAAATCCAATGCAATCCCTCCTAATTTAACTGAATTTTCAGTATTATTTTATTATTGAATGAACATTTAGTCAATAGAAAACGCAATTTAATTTTGAATGATCTAAGATATTATTTTTATTTCGCAAAATGCACTGATTGTTGAACAAGAAAAATCCTGCATTTCAAGCAGGGTTTCAGACTGTAGACAAACTCGATGAAAATCGAGTTTGCCTACAGTTTTTTTATGGCTTGTAAAATTTGAAAACGTTGATTGGAACGTAGGGCACTCGCTTTCCGCGGGCGGTCCGGGAAGCCTCCTCGGCGCCCTTTGCGCCTGTGGGGTCTCCCTTGGAGGCGCTTTTCCCGCAGGAGTCTCGCACCTTTCGTTCCAATCAACTTTGTTTTAACATTTAGGTTAGTAGAAAGTGATAAATGAATGAAATAATTGGTTGGCATTTATATTAGTAAATTTTGATTAAAATGTTATTATTGTAAATAGATGTAATGTTCAATGTGTCTGGAGGGAGATAATATAATGGGCAAAGAAGAGGGTCATGTAAATTGGATGGATCAGATATTTCGGGACTATGAAAAGGACGGCGGTCTGAAGAATAATGCTGGCTTCGGTAAACCGCTTCCGAAGTCAGCATTATCGGGAAATATGTATGATAATTTCTTAACGAAGGCCAAAGACGCCGGTTTCCTTCCGCTTTGGATTAAATGGCAAAAAGAAATCCGGGAAGAGCTATCTGACGTGGTTCGTTTGAAAAAAATGAATTCTTCTGAACCGGAATTAACCAAACGAATTGAAGATATCAATGAGAAAGTCCGTACATATAATGGTATTTGTCCGATACAAATGCAACGTCGGGAAATTGAGTGGGAAAGCATCGAAGTTCAGTATGAAAAATGGAAATGAATTACAAAATGAAAAATGTGGGTATTTGTATGACGTGATTTTGATGTGATTATGATATAATGGCATGAATAAAAAACAGAGAGAGGGACTTCGTTTGGAAAAAAGAAAAGAAATTTTTTCATGGATAAAAGCGATCGGGATTGCAGTCATTCTGGCCTTTCTAATTCGAACATATATTTTCGCACCTATTGTCGTGGATGGTGAGTCTATGATGCCAACTCTACAAGACCACGAACGAATTGTACTTTCCAAGTTTGGAACAAACATCGATAGTATTGACCGATTTGATATTGTTGTTTTTCATGCAACGGTAGATAAAGATTATATAAAACGGGTTATCGGGCTGCCAGGTGACCATATTGAATATAAAGATGATACGCTTTATATTAATGGAAAAGCCTATGAAGAACCCTATCTAGACAAATATAAGAATCAGATGGCAGGAGTGCCGCTGACCGATTCTTTCAAGCTCGAGGATTTAACAGGCAGCATGACAGTGCCAGATGGTCAGCTGTTCCTTATGGGGGACAATCGCCAAAATAGTTTGGATAGCCGTGAAATCGGCACAATTTCCGTCGACGAAATTGTCGGTAAAGCAAATCTAGTGTATTGGCCGATCAAGGAAATGAAAATTGTAAAATAAAATGAAGCGGACTCGATTGTCGAGTCCGCTTTATTGTTGGTAAAACTTATATGGATGAAGAGATGAACCGAATGTTCCCATTTTCATCTTGATGAATCTTTTTCCCAGGCTCTACTTCTATTGTTAATGGGTGGACTTCTGCAGCCCGGTCTGAAAAGAACCAGCGCCGTCCCGGTTTGCTTAATAAAATGAACACACCATTACTGCCCATGAAAGAAATGCCATCAGGATTCAAGGTGCCGTTATCTCGGGGGGAAATACCAAACTCGATTAGTTGCTGGCCGATTGCATCGATTTCGGAAGTTGTTAAATTGATCTCACCAATGTTTAATAAAGAATCCATTGAGAACGGAACTTCACTCTCAGGGGCAATTGAATGCCTGGCAATAAACTCTACAATATTGCCGGTCGGATCGGTGAAATATAGCGAGTGTGCATTGAGGTGGCTGAAGTACACTTCATCATCGCCATCTTCCGTATTTAAAGAAGTACGTGCTTTGATCCACTGCTTCGCTTCTTGAAAATGATTAGACGGGATATTGAAGGCAAAATGGTAAAAGGGTTTCCGTTCGTTTTTGGTTTCTGTAAAAACCAATTCGCTGGCCCCTGCTTTTATAGTAAAGCCATGATGACTCTCGTCTAGCAATTTGGCATTTAGTAATTCGACATAAAATTTCTTCATTTCAGCAATGTCACTCGCAATTAGGCTCACTTTTTTAATCAGCATATTTATCACCTTTCTACATTCAGTTTCTATCATTGTAATGTAAATCTTCCTTAATAAACCAATTGGGAGTTTGTTTATTTTCTTTTTTTTTTCTTTTTTTATTAAAACCAACTTGTATGGGTTAAATTAGGTTATCCTATAATAAAGAAGTAATCACGTTAACCAGGCCCGTATCAGAAATTGGATTACTTTATTAAAAGGGTGTCTGAGATGGAGTACTAGAGATGGAAATGGTAAAAGATTTAATAGCAAACTATGGTTATTTTGCAATATATGGACTGCTTGCCCTTGGAATTATTGGGTTGCCGGTACCTGATGAGTTTATGATGACGTTTGTCGGCTATTTGTCGTCCATTGCTGTTTTAAATGTCCAAGGGGCATTTCTCGTCAGTTTTCTTGGGTCGATTTCTGGAATGCTAGTCAGTTACTTTATTGGTAAAAAGGTAGGCAAGCCTTTTTTGAGAAAGCACGGAAAGTGGATTAAAATGACTCCTACAAGACTGGAAAGGCTGGAGAAATGGTTCAATAAATACGGTCCGTGGACCCTTATTATTGCTTATTTCATCCCAGGTGTTCGCCACTTCGCCAGTTATTTTTCTGGGATGAACGGGATGGGGAAACGAAAATATATTATTTTCGCAGGTGCAGGAGCTTTCAGCTGGTGTTTGGTATTTACAGCTTTTGGTTATTTTCTTGGTGTCTTAACATAACTTATTTGGGGGAGACCTGACTTCCTTAAGCGGGCCTGAGTTTTAAAATAATGAAACAGTAAAACCCCGTTTCTGTGTATCAGAAACGGGGTTGTCTATTGTTAATTATTGAGCAGAATATCCGCCGTCGATAACTAGCTCAGCACCAGTAACGTATGAAGCTTCATCGGATGCTAGGTAAAGCAATGCATTTGCAATATCAGCTGGTTGACCTAAACGTTGTAATGGAGTCGCTTTAACCATTTGGTTCACAAGCTCTTTTGACTCTTCTAATTTTTGTGTCATTGGTGTTTCGATAATACCAGGGAATACGGCATTAACATGGACGCCCATGCGGCCATATTGTGTTGCAGCAGCCTTAGAAATAGCACGAACGGCACCTTTTGAAGCAGAATAAGCGTTTAAACCCATTACGATTTGAGCAGTAAAGGAAAAAGATGGACTATATGTCTACTCATACGCAAGAGTTGTATTATCAACGAGCAATACAATAACTCTTTCACAAATCCGTTTTATTTTTCCTTTTACACATTGCCTGTTTCTTTTTGGCTAAAATGATGCTGTAAATCTGAAATATTGCTGGAAAGTTGATATATTTAAATAGGCTTCCGACTCCCTGGTTCAAAAAAACAAAACATGCAGTTTTCTTTGAAAGCGTTGTCAATCTTTTAATATTCAAATATTGATCGTAGATTGTCAATATCTAAAAATAGCTTAACTGTTCTATTTGATAATACTCACCAGTGACGTGTATATCCTTTATCATGGTCCTCGAAAACACTATATATTTCCTGGTAACTTTTGTTGATGAGTACCATATGTTCAATTCTAGTGATTAAAATCGAATACTGCAAATTTTTTATACTTTTGATACAAAAAATTATAACTCGATTCCATTTCTTGCTTTTCAGGTGTTTGTGAAGTCTTTTATGTAAAAAGGAGGTCATCTATTTAATGAATCACAGAGTGTATCTATCCTTGGCCATTCCACTTACGATTTCGACGATGAGTACGCCATTGCTTGGGGCGGTTGATACGGCTGTGGTTGGAAAGTTGAGTGATCCTGCTTATATCGGTGGGGTGGCTGTTGGAACCATTATTTTTAATACGATGTATTGGCTATTTGGTTTTCTGCGAGTTAGTACATCTGCCTTCGCTGCACAAGCAGAGGGGGCTAGGAATGAGACACAAAGCCTGCTGGCATTGGTTCGGCCTTTTATTATAGCGGCAATTATCGGTCTTCTTTTTATCGTAATTCAGAAGCCCATTTTAAATGTTTCCTTAGCTGCAATCACGCCGGAGTCGGACGTTTCCGCCTTTGCATCTGATTATTTCAGGATTAGGATCTGGGGTGCACCTTTTGCGTTATTGAACTATGTCATTCTAGGCTGGTTAATCGGCAAATCCCGCATTAAAACGTCTCTGTTCATTCAAGTTTTCATGAACATGGTCAATATTGTCCTGTGCCTTATTTTTGTAAATGGGTTTTCCTGGTCTGTATCAGGAGTCGCGACGGCTTCATTGATTTCAGAGATTGCAGCTTTCTTCGTTGGTTTGTGGGTGATCAGGAAGGTAGTTTCCATACCGGATACCTTTTCTTTACGGGAGGGATTCGATTATTCTTCTTTGAAAAAAATGATGGTGGTGAATAGGGATTTATTTATCAGGACAATTTGTTTGATTACGGTTTTTAATCTTTTCACGGCCAAAGGAGCCACTTTTGGAACAGAAACACTAGCAGCCAATGCTGTACTCATTCAAATTCACTATCTGATGGCATATTGCTTTGATGGTTTTGCGAATGCATCGAGTCTACTGATAGGAAAAGCCATTGGTTCTAGAGATGCACATCTTTATAAAAAAACGCTAGCTCTTTCGGCGCAATGGGGCCTGTATGCCTCTGTCATACTTGCTGTTTTATACTATTTATTTAGCGATAAAATAATTCTGCTCTTCACGAATATCCCAGGAGTCATTGAACTGGCCCATGTATACGGACTTTGGATAGTCATATTCCCATTCACAGCCTTTATCGGACTCATTTTCTATGGAGTGTTTACGGGTGCTACTGAAGCTGTTCCTGTACGAAACTCCATGCTTCTTGCGCTGCTGGCCTTTCTGTTTGTCCAGTTTGTAGCCGTCCCGCAACATGGCAATCATGGATTATGGCTTGCCTTTCTTGTATTCAGTTTAGGTCGTTCTTTATTTTTAGCATTATACATCCCGAGGCTAAACAGAAAAATAATGATTTTAATGGACGAAGACAGTTTAGTGAAGACACCTTCTTTTAATTGAGAGAGGGTGTTTTTTAGGTGCAACCGTGTTTTGGTCAATAGTTTGACATTAGTGATAAAACGGGAATACTTAAAAAAGGTATTAACACTTGGCGAATCAGATAATAAAAGTGATAAAATAAAAAATAAATATATAAGAGGAGTTGTCGTATTTTGAGTGAAATGAATTGGCGCGAAGAAGTTGAGAAACGGAAAATGGAGATACTACTGGATACGCAAAACTTATTAAAAATAAAAAGCGTACTGGACGAAGAACATCCGACAAAGGAGGCTCCATTTGGTAAAGGTGTAAAGGAAGCGCTTGATTACATGCTTCAGTTAGCCGAAAAAGACGGTTTTACTGTGAAGAATGTCGATAATGTCGCCGGCCATATTGAAATGGGAGAAGGCGAGGAGTTGATCGGTATTTTATGCCATGTCGATGTTGTTCCTGAAGGAGATGGCTGGAGTTCGGATCCGTTTGGTGCTGAAATTCGCAATGGTCGTATTTATGCTCGTGGGGCAATCGATGATAAAGGGCCGACGATGGCTGCCTATCATGCGATGAAGCTTGTCAGGGAGCTTGGGAAGCCTTTGAACAAACGTGTGCGGATGATTATTGGAACGGATGAGGAATCAAATTGGCGCTGTGTTGACCGTTATTTTGAAGTGGAAGAAATGCCATCAATGGGATTTGCGCCAGATGCCGACTTTCCAATCATCAGTGCGGAAAAAGGAATCTGGGATTTCTCAGTTATACATCCCGTCGATGCAGGCAATGGAACGAACTCTGAAGTGAATGTTTTGGAATTTTCATCAGGCCGAAGAACGAATATGGTACCAGATTTTGCGACGGCCATAGTGGAAGCTGCAAATCCCGCTGAAGTTGTGACCAACTATCAGAACTATCTGCGAAAATATTCGTTGAAGGGTCAAGCTATTCCACAAAAAAATCAAGTTCTTCTAGAACTGAACGGGGTTTCAGCTCATGCAATGGAACCGAAAAATGGAGTCAATGCAGGTATGCATCTGGGTGTATTTTTAGCAGACCTAACACTTGATCCGCATGCGAAATCCTACTTTACTTTCATTAAGGATTACTTGTTTGAAGATTCCCGTGGAAATAATTTAGGTGTGGCTTACAAAGATGAGCAAACAGGAGAATTGACGGTTAATGCCGGAGTATTCAACTATTCCAAGCAGGGTGACAGCTCCATTGGCTTCAGTATGCGCTACCCGGTAACGTTTGAGTGGGAACAGCAAAAAGCGGCATTAGAAGAAAGACTTGCAGCATATAATTTGCATGTGAAGACTAATTCGCATTCAACGCCTCACTATGTGAACAGCGAAAGCTTCCTGATTAAGACGCTGCAGCAAGTGTATGAAGCAGAGACAGGTGATAAAGCAGAACTCCTTTCGATTGGCGGCGGTACTTATGCCCGTTCATTGAAGGAAGGCGTCGCATTCGGCCCGCTATTCCCAGGCAGTGAAGATATTGCGCATCAAAAGGATGAATACATTGTTATTGAAGATATGCTTAAGGCAGCGGCGATTTATGCCCGTGCCATTTATGAATTAGCTAAATAAGAGGCTGAGAGGGAGAAAGAAAGACATGGGAAAAATCATATATAACGGCGAACTTAAAACAAGGTCTGACGTAAAGGTTGATATTGAGGACCGAGGATATCAATTTGGTGACGGCATATATGAAGTCATCCGGGTTTATAATGGCGAATTATTTGCGAGCAACATGCATGTAAACCGTCTAATGGACAGTGCAAAATTTATTCAGCTGAAGGTTCCATTTACTGTAGCGGAAATCGAGGCACAAATTAAAGAACTGGTCTCTGAAGATAAACTGAGGTACGGGATTGTCTACATGCAATTGACGAGGGGAGTGAGCTCGCGCACTCACGCTTTTCCAATAAAAGAGGTGGAGCCGGCCTTTGTGGCCTATACAAAAGAAATGCCCTATACAGGAAAAGTTAAGCCTGGGGTCAAGGCTGTTACGACCGACGACATCCGCTGGTTGCGCTGTAATATTAAAAGCTTGAATCTACTAGGAAACATATTGGCTAAGCAACAAGCGGTGGAAGCTAGCTGTGAAGAAGCAATTCAGCATCGTGATGGGACGGTGACGGAAGGAAGTTCATCTAATGTTGCTATCGTGGTGAATGGGACATTGAAAACGCATCCGGCCACTAACTTGATTCTGAACGGAATTACCCGTCAGGTGATGCTAAAACTATGCGCCGATAATGGTATTCCCTACGTCGAAGAAGCATTCACAGTCGGAGAAATGATGGCAGCTGATGAGGTCCTTTACACGAGTACAAGTGTAGAAGTGACACCTATTATAAACATCGATGGGCAATCGATTGCTAATGGAGAACCAGGACCGATTACCAAAAGCCTGCAAAAACTGTTTTCTGAAGAAATTGAGAGACAATGTGGTGCCGTTTAAAGTGAAATAATTAATGCCCCCTCTGCCCCGTGGCAAGGGGGTTACATTTCATGTCTTTATATCCTCATTTCCCCCCCTATTTAATTGATGCGCGTGCCTATCGTGATGGACGTGAAAGAACTCGTTTTAAAATATTAAAATTTAAGAGTTTAGATTATTGGACACTAAGTTTTTTATTGTTAGTTTTAATAGGCCTTTTATTTTTGAAGGTTGGAGGAGAATTGTTATGAAACCTTGTTCTAATAAGAGTTAATTCATTATTTACTTTCTTTCTTACTTATTCTTTATTCAGGGTTGCGTTCAATAAGGTCGAATTAAATTTGACATACCTTTTTACTTTTATTAAAAGCGGAAACGTAATTAATATACAGCTTTACAACAAAAGGTATAGCTCTCCGACGATTTCCCCGATTTTCCATTGTTAAAGACACTTGCTCAGCTCTTGAAAGACAAATTTATTTGGGCTTGAGGAACTGGGTCTACACTATCCCCCTTTGAGACTGGAAACACCGAGAGGTTATCAGTTTTTTGTTTTAGCCACCCAAAAATGAAGATTACATGTAATCGGGAAATGAGTAAGTTTAGATGACAATGTTCACTAAGGCGTTTTTTATTATTCTCGCTCGATTAGCTCTGTTCTTCAACTTTTACCGCTAAACTATTTTCAATATTATCAGTTTGTTCCTTTTGACATTTTAAAGATCTAGGAATATACTTTCATATAACTTAAAAAGTTTACCTATCGCAACATTTTGAGTTGCATGTAAAAAGGGGTTGAATTAAATATGTCTGATTACATTGAAATACATCAATCTTCTTCTAACGGAATAAAAAAACTGCTTCCTTATCTAGGTCCAGCATTTATAGCCGCTGTTGCCTATATTGATCCAGGGAATTATGCTACAAATATTACGGCAGGATCTAAATATGGCTATTCGTTATTATGGGTTATCTTTGCCTCTAATTTAATGGCTGTTCTAATCCAGTCATTGTCTGCTAAATTAGGAATTGCCACTGGGAAAAATCTTCCTGAGCTATGTAGGGAGAGATTTTCAAAAAAGACATCTTTTTTATTATGGTTGCAGGCTGAAGCGGTTATCATGGCAACCGATTTAGCTGAATTTATAGGAGCGGCACTCGGAATCTATTTGCTTTTTGATCTGCCGCTTATCACATCTGCCATTATTGCGGCGATTGCCTCTTTTGCCATATTGGAAATCCAGCGTAGAGGGTATCGGACATTCGAGGCCTTGATCACAGTCATGATTTTTGTTGTAGTTATTGCATTTGGGGCTCAAGTTTTTTATGCAAAACCTGATACTTCTGCCGTTGTTTTGGGACTTTTTACTCCAAAATTCGAGGGGGTAGATAGTATATTACTATCTGCGGGTATGCTTGGAGCGACCGTCATGCCACATGCGATATACCTTCATTCTTCTTTAACGCAGAAAAGAATTGTCGGTAAAAACGATTTAGAACGAAAAAAGATTTTTCGATTTGAGTTAATTGATATAATTATAGCCATGCTTATTGCAGGTGCAATCAATGCCGCCATGGTAATTGTTTCAGCAGCTTTGTTTCATAAAAGTGGAATACTTGTTGAGGATTTAGATGTTGCATATCAACAATTTGGTGCCATGCTTGGACCTTCTGTCGCGTTGTTTTTTGGGATAGGACTATTGTTTGCAGGATTATCAAGTTCTGCCGTTGGTGTGATGACAGGTGATGTAGTCATGCAGGGCTTTATTAAAAGGCATATACCGATTTATTTGAGAAGAGTCATTACGACAGTCCCTCCTTTAGCCATTATACTGTGGGGAGTAAACCCATCTAAAGCACTTGTGATGAGTCAAGTGGTTCTCTCATTTGGAATCGCGTTTGCTTTAATTCCGTTAATCATGTTTACGAGCAATAAAAAAGTTATGGGCAATCTAGTCAACCATAAAGTCACCTCCAGCATAGCCTGGCTTATCGCTGTACTTATTATCGGGCTGAATTTGTTCCTCCTTTACGAAACAATTTTCAGCTAAAGAGTAGGGAATATTATGTTTGGAGAGTGGAACGTGGATTTTATGGAGCAGTATAGTCCTCCACAGTCATATTCCCATAGCATTAATTAGAATGAAAAAGAAAAGTTGAAGGACCAGGTGCTGGTCCTTTCAGACTGTAGACAAACTCGATGAAAATCGAGTTTGTCTACAGTTTTTTTGAGAGTTTAAAAATTCGAACGTTGATTGGAACGTAGGGAACTCGCTTTCCGCGGGCGGTCCGGGAGCCTCCTCGGCGCCTTTGCGCCTGTGGGGTCTCCCTTGGACGCGCTTTTCCCGCAGGAGTCTCGCACCATCCGTTCCAATCAACTTTGTTTTAACAATTAGATATAACCGCTTTTGCCTACAGTCTTTTTTGTTTTAAAATAGGAGTATTAAAACTTGAGGTGATGACGATACTTACTTTCGCTGCCATGAATTTAAAGAAGATGGCCAATTGGACATGGCAAGGTCCAAGAATGGCTTAATATAGTGGGCTCGTAGAGGCCCAATCTCTTAATCTTGAGTAAAATTCAAAGGGAATTTCAAAAGGAGTCCGGAATTAAAACATACAAACTGGAAGGACCAGGTACTGGTCCTTTTCTCTTGCTTTTATTGATTATTCGACCTTGCCTATAATTAATTCGACCTTCACGTAGAATAATCCGTCCTTGGCTCCGATTAATTCGACCTTCAGGTAGGATAATCCGTCCTCCGATTAATCCCTGATAATACCGTGACTTGTCCCGATCAAAACTTCCTTTTCCTTTTGATTGCGGTAAACGAATTTGAGGGCAATTTTTTTGAAACCTTCCTTCTGTTCCACTTCTGTCAAAATTAGCTCACATGTAATGGTGTCACCTGTAAAAACGGGACGAATGAATTCATTGACCATTTCACGGGCGATGTAATTCAAATCGCCCCCAATTTTAGTCCCTATGCTAGCTGTTAATAATCCATGTACCATTAATCGCCCTTTTTCATCGCGTTCCATATGATGCCTGCCTTGGTCTCCGGAAAGTTCAGCGAATTGTAACGTTTCCTCTTCAGTAAAGGCTCGTTCCCACGTATATACATCCCCAGGTTTAAGCATTAAGTTCTTCCTCCCTAAATATCTAGATTTCCAATGTCTAACCATATAAAATATAACACGATTAAATAATAAATGAATAACCATTCATAAAAAAATACATGCGTTTATTCAAACGTTATACGAAAAATTCGGTGATAGTCAGGAATTTTAGTTAAGGTATACAAAAGTCCTTCGTAAATTTACCTATTATGTTTATGGCATTGGGGGATTACTCATGATTATAGGATGGATATCGGCAAGTAAGTCAATTTCATTATTCTGCTTGGTGAAGAATACCGTCACTGCTTAGACGGCAACCAGAGTGCAGGTATGTATTTAGAAAAGACAAGTTAGTTGTAGACACCGAACCAGCGATAACGAGATGGCATAAAGAATTGCTGTAAAGGGAAGACTGGGAACTTCAGATTTTTTTTCACTTAAAGGAAATCTCTAAGAGTAAGTTAAAGGAAGGTATTCCCAATTGGGATTATGGTAAAATTATATGGAGAACAGGAAGGAATGATAGTGACGAATGAATACTCATTTTTTCTTTGCTTTGGTGTTACCTGATGATATAAAGACTTTTTTAAATGATGCGACAGAACAAATCAAATCGGAGTTTCCATTTAAGAAATGGCTGCATCAAGCCGATTATCATATTACGATGGCGTTTTTAGGGAATGCTCCTGATTCAATGAAAAAGGATGCCCTAGGGCGAGTGAAAAGCGAGCTTGCAAATGAGACCATGTTTGACCTGGAACTCGGGGATATTGGGGTTTTTGGCAAAAATGAGAGCCCAAGAATTCTTTGGGCAGGTGTCAAACAGCAAGACAGACTTTTTACCATTCAAAGAAAAATCTACGAATCGTGTGTGCAGACAGGCTTTGAACTGGATAAAAAGCCGTTTAAGCCGCATATAACGCTGGCAAGAAAATTCGAGGGTGAGAGTCTCTTTTCGATAGAAAGGGTCCGGCAGATAGCAAATTTGGAGTCGAAGCATTTTGAAGCAGCTCAGATTGCGCTTTATCAAACACATCTTGGGGTTTCCCCTTCATACGAACAGATTTTTACGATAAACCTTCAATAATTGAGGAAGATGGGTGGTGATCGAATGGCACAGCTCATAAAAATGCAGGATTATATTTCTCGGTATGAGCAGGATATTTATCGATATCCAACACAATTTGCAAAATTAAAAAAGCAGCAATGGGATAAATTGAAGGCTGCTTATCACGCGGGCGAGCTAGATCAGCTGTATAGGCAACATGATGTAACGGAAACCCTTGTGCAGGACGAGACACCTCAGGAGGAGCCACGAGGCCTGTTCAACAAGGTGAAAGGCCTATTCCACCGTTCAGATAAACTAGCGCTAGAGGTCGAAGAGCAGCAAATACCGAACCCGGGTAGAATTGAAAATGTCTTTTCATTAAGGTTTCCCTCTAATCCAGCTAATCTGGATGAATTAAAACAGAACTTTTTAAATCAGCTGCTCCGATTTCAAATGAAATGGGGCAGCTCGACGCTTCGAGAAAAGTCATTTGTGGACCAATCATTCCTTTTGGATGAAAGGCTCCGCTTTTTTCTGCAGCGGTTTCCGGATACGTTTCTGGTGTTATACAAACCTATCTTTCTATTAAAAAATGCGCCTGTCGAAGTCGATGTCATTTTATTAACGCCTGTGGACGCCTGGTGCATAACATTTTTGGAAGCGGAAGAAGATTCGGCTTTTATTGGATCGAGTGATCGATTCTGGGTCCGCCGGCATCATAAGTATCCTGACAAAAAAGTGCTCAATCCGTTATTGGCTGTCAATCGGATGGGAAGCATCGTCTCCCAGTTATTTGAGCTATATGAAGTGAACTTGCCGATTAAAAAAGTGGTTCTTTCCCGAAATGGGTATGTGGATTACCCGGAAACGCCGTATGATATCGATATATTGGATAAACGGGCATTCCCGGAATGGTTTGAAAGGATGCGGACAATTTCGTCTCCCCTTAAAGCTCAGCAGTTAAAAGGTGCGCAGGCTTTGCTGGAATATTGCCAGACTACTTCGAGCATACGTCCAGAATGGGATACCGATTATAATCAAGCAGAGGGAAAAGAGCATGCAGCTCCTTAATGAAACGATGTATTTCATTGTCAATCCAATGGCCGGAAATAAAGGGAGTGTTAAAATCTGGAAAAGGGTCGAGGAAATACTGAAATCAGAAGATGTTCCCTATGAGGTCTTTTTTACGAAAGAAAAAGGGCATGCGTTAAGGTTGACGAAGGAAATTCTTTCCCAGACTAATCAGAAAACCCGAATAATTGCAGTTGGGGGAGATGGCACCTTACATGAATTGGTAAATGGTGCTGCTGAGTTTCCTCATGCTATCATTGGCTCCCTTGCAGCTGGTTCTGGCAATGATTATGTAAGGGGAGTTCAGAAAACCAAGAGTGCAGAGGAAGCCCTTTCGATATTTCAGGAAAATGTCGGCAAGGCTGTTGACATCGGGAAGTTTGAGACAAATGGTCAGACCGGATATTTTATGAACAGCCTTGGAATGGGTATTGATGCTGAAATTTCTTATGAAGCGGACCGTTCCCCTCTAAAAAAATGGTTTAATCTTGTGAAAGCGGGTAAATTAATTTATCTGTTTATTTTTATAAAAAAGCTATTTACGTACCAGCCCAGCTATATGAATTTGACCGTTGATGGAAATAGACATCAGTTAAAAAAGGTATGGTTCATTGTTATCGCAAACCAGCCTTATTTTGGCGGCGGGATGAAAATTTCACCGAAGTCAAAGCCAGACGATGGCATGTTGGATGTGATTGCGGTCCATGACATTTCGATTATGAAATTATTAACCGTATTCACCACCGTTTTATGGGGTGGGCATCTAAACATCAATAACGTTGATTTTTTTTCTGGTAAAATGATTCAAATTAAGAATTTTGGGTCAGCTAAAATTCAGTCAGATGGAGAAATTGTTGGGATGGATGAGGTAGCAGTAGTGGTTCTGAAAGAGAAAATCTGTGTCATGTTCAAGGGCCGTATTTCATTTTAAGTTTTGAAATGATTTATTTGTTGTTGTTTTATGCGTATAATCGTTTTATAGTACTTGACGAAGAAACGGTATTTCAACTAAAATTTAATTTATGGCTATTGTTTAATTGCTCAATAGCTATTTTTTTATTTCTCTAATATGAGGATGTTTTTAATTACGGGGTATCATCCCGATGCACGTATACATGCAGCTTCGCCAGCAGGCGGGTTTTTTATTAAACATGGACTCAAAGTAGTGGTAATACATACACTAGGTGAACGTACCCACATTTGTATGATTAAGCGAGGAAATCGAAGGTGAACCAGTTGAAACATTTATTAGGTCAGGAGTGGGATATATCCCCTGCTGGAGGAGCTACAGGAGAAGCCTTTATTGCCGAGAAAGATGGACAGAAGCTCTTCCTGAAACGAAATTCATCGCCATTTTTAGCTGTTCTTTCAGCTGAGGGCATTGTTCCAAAGTTAATGTGGACAAAACGCTTGGAAAATGGGGATGTAATTACGGCCCAGCATTGGATGGAAGGCAGGGAGCTATCTCAGCAGGAAATGAACAATATAAGAGTCGCAAAGCTGCTTCAAAAAATTCATCAATCCGATCCTTTGTTAAGCATGCTCAAAAGGCTTGGGAAATCCCCTTTACGACCTGAAAGTATACTTACAGACATAGAAACAGGGTTATCTTCGGATGTTACGGATATTCCGATAATCAAGGAAGCCATTCATTTTTTACAGAACAATCTCCTCTTGATTGAATGCGACGAAAAAGTCGTTTGTCATTGTGATGTGAACCACAATAATTGGCTCATGACCGAAACTGACGGATTGTTTCTAATTGATTGGGACGGAGCAGTCATTGGCGATCCAGCCATTGACCTCGGCATACTCCTGTACTCCTACGTCCCAAGGGAAGAATGGAATCAGTGGCTTGCCCGTTATGGCAAGAAGCTTGACGCAGGCCTGGAGATGAGGATGAAATGGCACACGGTTTCACAACTTGTGCTTTCCATCCAATGGCATCATCGTAGAAAACGGTACGAGGAAAGAAACGATTTACTTCATAAACTTGAAGTGCTATTAATGGCTGGCTGATTAGTATTGATCAATGTCATCCACCCATTGGGACAAGTCGTTCTGGTGGGTTGCTATATGTGCTTCTAAATCGGCGGCACCGATGCCTGACTGACTGTATTCGTAAATCTCCGTCAGTACCGTTTTCACGCTACTATCAATATCCATATTGATCAACAAGGATTTGACGAGCCTTTCCATCTGTTCGCATTCAGAAACGGAACCGCAGCAGTCTGTTTGATGGTTGGTTAATATATCTTTTAATAGTGCCATTTGATGTTCGTGGGAAAGCGGCATATAATTCCACTCCTTTCTTAAATAGTAAAAGTGAGCCTGAATAAAAGGGATTCTCAAATGGTTTTCCCTGCCCTTCACTTATTTATGGTGTGTGTTGCGGAAAGTTTTATACATGAAAACTGCAGAGACTGTCGCCATGATGGCCGGCAGTTTTTTTATTTAATGAATGGGCGCGCGCCGGGGGTTCCTGAAAAAATCAGCTTGCAGGAATCCATCTACTCGTGTTATGGTTTGAACGATTATATTATAAATAGGGGTGTCATCATGCGTTTAAGAAATAAACCTTGGGCTGAAGACCGTTTGAATGAATTTCCGCAATATGTGATTCAGCAGCCAGTGAGCCATAAAGGTAAATGGCATGAAGTATTCGGTAACGATAATCCGTTATATATTGAAGTAGGTACGGGAAAAGGCCGTTTTATAACAGAAATGGCGAAAGCTCATCCTGATGTGAATTTCATTGGAATTGAAGTATATAGAAGCGTCATTGTAGCGGCACTCGACTTGTTAATTGAAGCAGAAGTGCCAAATTTAAAGTTGTTAAATGTTGATGCAGCGAACTTAGGAGAATATTTTGCTAAAGGTGATGTAGATCGCGTCTACTTAAATTTCTCTGATCCATGGCCGAAATCACGCCATGCTAAACGCCGGTTAACGTATAAAACTTTCCTTGAGGTTTATGAAGGCATTCTTCCAAATCAAGGGGAAATTCACTTTAAAACGGATAACCAAGGACTATTTGAGTCTTCCTTGATGAGTATTTCCGAGTACGGTATGCTTTTAAAATATGTAAGTCTTGATTTGCATAACAGCAGCTTTGAAGGTAATATCATGACTGAATATGAAGAGAAGTTCTCGAGTAAAGGCAATCGGATTTACCGGCTGGAAGCAAAGTTTCAATAATAATTGATGAAAAACCAGGCGCTTAGCATCTGGTTTTTTGTTTTGGGCAGCTTTGGATAAATTAGTGATGTCAGTGATTATGACGCTTCCGTTTTGAAAAAGGTTAGGCCATATTTTCTCAATCTCTTTCAATGCCTTTTCACGAGAAATAAAGAGCTGGATGTTATCAATTTCAATAAATGGAAGCGGATGTTAAACTTAAGGGAGAGGAGGGGTAAAATGGAAACTTTGCAAATAGGGGAAATTAAATTAACATGGCTGAACGGTGGTGTAACCCACTTGGATGGCGGTGCGATGTTTGGTGTTGTACCGAAACCGCTTTGGTCGAAGAAGTATCCGGTTAACGAAAATAACCAGATTGAGTTGCGGACGGATCCAATTTTAGTTCAAGCAAATGGATTAAACATGCTTATAGATTCCGGGATTGGTAACGGGAAGATGAATGACAAGCAAAAACGAAATTTTGGGGTAACGGAAGAATCCCAACTCATTGAGGATTTAGGTAAACTTGGGATTCAACCAAATGATATCGATTACATTTTAATGACTCATCTGCATTTCGACCATGCCTGTGGGTTGACGAAACGTGAAGGTGAAGCTTGGGTCCCTGTTTTCGAACGCGCAGAAATTATTACGACTCAAATTGAATGGGATGAAATGCAAAACCCGAATATACGTTCAAAAAGTACATATTGGTCAGAAAACTGGGAAGCTGTTGCTTCACTTGTTCGCACGTTTAAAGGAGAGAAAGAAATCACCAAAGGCATAAAAATGATTCATACCGGCGGACATAGTGATGGACATGCGATTATCATCATTGAAGATGGTTTGGACAGGCTGATTCATATGGCTGATATTATGCCGACACATGCCCATGCGAATGTCCTTTGGGTACTCGCTTACGATGATTATCCGATGACCTCCATCCAGGCGAAGGAAAAGTGGATGAAATCCGGACTTGAAAACGGGTCATGGTACAGCTTTTACCATGATGCCCACTACTGTGCCATCAAATGGAATGAAACGGGTAAAGAAATAACGGCTGAACTGAAACGAAAGCGGTAAGGAAAACAAAAAGGAGGACGTCATTTTGACGACCTCCTTTTTATTTCAATCGTTTTGTGCATTAAGCTCTAAAATTGTTCCTGTTGAGGCATCTGCTACAAATTCGAATTGCTCGCGTTTTCCCTCTGAGTTTCTAGTAATGCCGCCTTTAAACACTTCATAGTCTAAATCATTTTTTTTATAGTTTTCCGGCTTCATCAAAATCCATGAGCCATATATGTTTCCGTCCTTTTTGACTGTTTCCTTCACTTGGGCTAACACTTTATCCGGAGAAGGATTACTTGATTGATCCAAAATTTGTTTTGTCGCATAGCCGGCAGCGAACCCAGCTACAGTACCTAGTAAAAACGTTTTCCAATTCATGAATTTCTCCTCCATTGCTTTTTTTCCATCACTCTTTCTAGTATACAGAAGAACTCTTTATTTGACTAATAATTTGAAATTTTAACCATTAACTGATAAATTAAAACTTTCTAGTGTAACATTATACTAAGTTCTGTAAAATAGAAAGAAATAATACATAGTTAAGGGGTAGAATGATGAATCATGAGACTTTAGCGCTTTTTAAAACATTGACAGAATTACCAGGTGCCTCAGGAAATGAACATGCTGTTCGAAATTTCATGAAGAGTGAGCTTGAAAAATATTCAGATGAAATTGTTCAAGACCGCCTTGGTGGAATCTTTGGTGTAAAAAGAGGGAATGAAGAAGGACCAACTGTACTTGTTGCTGGACATATGGATGAAGTGGGCTTTATGGTCACTTCGGTAACAGAAAACGGAATGCTTCGCTTTCAGACTCTAGGTGGCTGGTGGAGTCAGGTGCTTTTGGCGCAAAGAGTTGAAGTCATCACCGATAACGGACCTGTTATTGGCGTCATTGGTTCGATCCCGCCTCATTTGTTAGATGAATCACAACGCTCAAAACCAATGGACATTAAAAATATGCTGATTGATATCGGAGCAGATGATAAGGAAGATGTGAAGAGAATTGGTGTCAAACCAGGTCAGCAAATTGTACCGATTTGTCCTTTCACACCGATGGCTAACGAGAAAAAAATTCTTGCGAAAGCATGGGATAATCGTTATGGATGTGGACTGGCAATTGAGTTGTTAAAAGATTTAAAAGATGAAACTTTACCAAATATCTTATACTCCGGAGCAACGGTGCAGGAGGAAGTAGGGTTGCGTGGTGCAAAAACAGCAGCTTATATGATCAAACCGGATCTTTTCTTCGCCCTAGATGCAAGTCCAGCAAACGATATGTCAGGCAGTAAAAGTGAATTCGGCCAGCTTGGTAAGGGAGCCCTTCTCCGTATTTTTGACCGGTCGATGGTCACACATCGCGGTATGAGGGAATTTATCCTTGATACAGCCGAATCGAATGATATTCCATATCAATATTTTGTTTCCCAAGGCGGCACGGATGCTGGGCAAGTTCATATTGCGAATGAAGGTATTCCAAGTAGCGTAATTGGCATTTGTTCACGCTATATTCATACACATGCGTCCATGATTCATATTGATGATTATGCGGCAGCCCGTGAACTGATTGGTAAATTAGTTCGTGCATGTGATAAAACGACATTTGAGACATTAAAAAATAACGGCTAATAGAGGAAGCTGAAATGGAAAAGGGTTTAGCTATACCCTTTTCCAGCAGCTTTTTTTACATAGAAGGAAGGTAACTATTTTGAAAATAGCAGTAGGTAGTAAAAATCCGGCTAAAGTAAAGGCTGTATTTGACGTTTACGAAGAAGCTGAAATCATTTCACTTCAAGTAGAAAGCGGGGTCTCGGAACAGCCATTTTCTGATGAGGAAACAATGAATGGAGCGGTAACGCGCGCCCAAAATTGTTTGAGCCAAAGCGATGCCGAAATCGGAATCGGTCTTGAAGGCGGTGTCGTAAAAATGAAGCACGGCCTTTTCGTATGCAACTGGGGGGCGATGGCTACGAAGGATGGAGAGATATACATCGCCGGTGGAGCGAGAATTCCACTCCCGGAAATTGTCGCTGAACGGTTGCTAAACGGTGAAGAGTTGGGTCCGGTCATGGACGACTTCACTAAGAAAGCGAATATTAGCAAAAAAGAAGGAGCTATCGGAGTGTTTACAAATGAGCGAATTACCCGATCGGAAATGTTCCTTCATATTATGAAAATGCTAGCCGGTCAGCACGAGTATAAGCAGAAAATGCTAAAGTGAGATTCTGTCCAAAGGTTTTTGATTTAACTATTTTGAACTTTTGAAAGTAATCTCCTTCTTTCCAAATCAAAGGATTGCTTTGAAGGGGTTGACTAAGAAGATAGGTGAAGATAGAAGACAGTCACAACAAAGCAGAAATTGACAGGTATTACGTTAACAGGGTTGCTAGTATAGAAACAAGGAGTGAACGGTATGGGATGGGTTGAATCAATCCAAAAGGCCATCAACTATATGGAGGAGCATTTACTAGATGACCTAACCATTGAAAGTATATCCAGACAAGCGAATGCTTCAGTCTTTCATTTTCAACGGACGTTCACCATATTAACGGACATATCCGTTGGTGAATATGTCAGGCGTAGAAGACTGACTTTAGCTGCTCAGGAGATATCACGTACAAGTTGCAAGGTCATTGATTTAGCTTACAAGTATGGCTATGACACTCCCGAGGCTTTTTCAAAGGCTTTTCGGAGGCAACATGGAGTATCTCCAAGTGAAGCCCGAAAGTATATAGGGAAGCTGACATTTTATGAACGCCTGGTAATACAGGTAATTCTGAAAGGGGAAATACCGATGAAATACAATATTATTGAAAGAGATTCCTTTCAATTGATTGGAATCAAGCGAGAGTTTTCATTAGTTAATGGAGAAAATTTAATTGGAATTCCAAAGCTTTGGGACAAAGTGAATTCGGATGGAACCGACCATCAGTTAGGAAAGTTGAACAATGGCCAAATAAAAGGGCTGCTGGGAGTATGTGTTGACAAACGAATATTGGAACAAAATGAGACTATGGATTATTGGATAGCGACAGAGTATGACGGTCAAGCGCCAGAAGAGTATTCAAGCCTAACAATACCGGCCTCCAAATGGGTTATATTTGAAGTGCACGGACCGATGCCAGATGCTATTCAAGAAGTTTGGAAACGAATTTTTTCGGAATGGTTTCCTACAAGCGGTTATGAACATGCTGGAACTCCTGAAATGGAAGTATACACAGACGATGATGCTTCAAACCCTGATTACTACTCCGAGATTTGGATTCCTGTTAAATAGTATTGAGGAGTAAGGGTTATTATATTTGTTTTCGCTTGTAGAGAAAGTTTTTAATTTTCCCTACAAGCTTTTTATTTTGAATGAACTTTGGATTTGAAAAGCTAGATTAACCCCGTCTTATTTATACATTAAAAAGCATTAATGTACCTGTTTCATAATATAGTGTTTATTGTGGTGAAAACTAGAGTCTCGGGAATGGGGAATTTTACAATCCATCTTCAAAAATATAAGAAAGCACCTTCAGAGCTTGGTTCACGGTTTCGACTGTGACACTCGCCTTTTCCGATAATTCCTTTAAGGCATGGTGATGGGATTCCGAACGAATCAAAATAAGCGGTTTGCCCAGAGAGATGGCAGTGCTTGCGTCCATGGCAGTATTCCATTGTTTATATTTTTCACCAAAAAGTGCGACGACAAGGTCGGCTTGTTTCATCAAGAGACCTGTCCGCAAATTGTTAATTTGGGAAGCGGCCGTATCCTTCAAAATCGGGGTGGGCTGTTCTCCTAAAATTTCTTCTCCGATATTGTCGGAACGTTCATGGTTTTCCATCGGTCCGACAAATTCCAACGGAAGCTTCAAGGCGATTGCCTTATCTCTTAATTCACTTCTCCAATTTGTATGGATTTCCCCAGCAAGATAAACAGTTAATTTCATAATTGTTCCTCCTTAGTATATAAATTGTTTTCATTGTATCATGTTTTGAGAAAATGGATGAATTTCATAAATAAGGATAATAGTATGCATAAGAGTGTATCCTGAAATCAATATTTTGGAAAAGAGAAGGCTGGAGGAATGACGATGGCTCTATCAATTAATAAAATTCTTACTTTCCTGTTAATGAGCAGTCTATTTGTTGTTGGTTGCTCGGGCATTGAAAGGCAAACTGATAAAGCAGTAAAGGCCGCAGAATTGGCATTTCGTGACGATAAGAAACAGCCAAATATAGAGGCAGGGCTCATTCAGGTGTATCTGCCAGAGGATTTTAAGGTAGAAGAAGAACATGATAATAATTTGATTTTAAAAAGTGATAATCAGGCTTATATATTATTTGTGAATCCAAATGAAAATGAAGACAGCTCCGTATTATTTCTGGCGATTAAAGAACAGGGGGATAAATATTTGGTGCTGCATTCCTTTCAAAATGATGATAAATTTGGGTTTATCACAATAAAAGAGTTAGCGGAAGAAAAGTATGAGCTTGCGGTAGGAATCGGTGGAGTCAAGCTGACAACCGAAACGGATAAAGATCAAATAAAACACGATGCGAAACAAATGATGGAAATCGTTTCATCAGTGCCTCAGAAATAAGGAAAAGCTCGGAAGTATCATTCCGGGCTTTCACTTATTAAGCTTCGTTATCATTAAGATGAAACTGGCTAGTGACCGATTGTATACCATTGGCAAAGAAACTTAGTTCGGAAGGAGCTTCGTTGACTTAGGTAATGGATAATTGATTTTTGCTCGAAGTGCTAACCTCTTCGGAAGCTTCTGGTAATGCGACAAGGTCTTCAGAGGCTGTTTAAGTAAGGGCGATAGATTGGCTTTGCTGCGATTTATATTCTTCGAATTTCTGTGATTCAGCAATCAGTTTTTTAATTTGATGGAGAATTAATATTAGCTAGTTATATTTTTAATAAGTAATTCAACTAATCCGTATTAATGGTTGATTTATGCAGAGTCTGGTATGATGGAATTATAAAAAATTAAGATAATAATTTAGAGCTGGAGGAATACAAAAGTGGAAAATTTACAGACTGTAGAACAATATGATGTATTAAAAAATGAAGGCAAACATATTTTTCTTTTTTCAGCGACATGGTGTGGAGATTGCCGTGTGATTGAACCAATAATGCCGGAGATTGAAGCGAAATTCCCTGAATTTACGTTCATTTATGTAGACCGTGATAAATACATCGATGTTTGTGTAGCTAATGATGTATTCGGAATACCAAGTTTTATCGCTTATGATAATGGCAAAGAGCTTGGCAGATTCGTGAGTAAAGATCGTAAAACACAAGAACAAATTGAAGAATTCATTCAAGCATTATAATCAAAATCCCCTTCTCGCTGGGGATTTTTCAATGAAGAGGAGGGTCAATCTTGAAAATGGATAGCACGAAGCTGAAAAACATCTTAAAAGAACGTTTAAAAGACGATAATCGCACGTTTAAATTCGATAGCAAGAAAGATACGTTACGAGTGGAAAATGTGAAAACGGGTAAAGGTATCACCGTCGAATTGCCGCCGGTGCTAGCTAATTATGAAAACGTTCAGGAAAAAGCCATCGATGAAGTTGCCTATTACGTGGAAGAGGGTCTGAATGTAATGGGGGAAGAGCACAGCATGGAAGGCAAGGAGAAATTCATTTTCCCAGTCATTCGTTCGACGTCCTTTCCAATGGAATCGGAAGAAGGAAACCCGTTTTTATTCGATGAGCATACGGCCGAAACCCGTGTCTTTTATGCACTGGACTTAGGTAAAACCTACCGTTTGATTGATGAAAAAATGATTCAGCGGGAAAATTGGCAGGGGGACCGAATCCGAGAGATTGCCCGTTTCAATGTCCGTTCCCTCTCAACAAAAATGAAGTCTGATATCGTCGCGGATAATACATTTTACTTTTTGAACACAAATGATGGCTACGACGCAAGCAGAATCCTTAATGAATCATGGCTTCGAGAAGTGAAGGACAAAATTCAGGGAACAATGGCAGTAGCGATTCCTCATCAGGATGTCATTATCATTGCAGATGTGAAGAATAATACTGGGTATGATGTGCTCGCACAAATGGCGATGAGCTTTTTTGCCAGTGGCCACGTACCGATTACTGCTTTATCCTTCCTTTACGAAGAGGACGAGCTGGAGCCTATCTTTATTTTAGGTAAAAACAAAAAGCGTGAACAGTAAGTAAAGCAGATTGCACAAAATATAAGGACCCCTGCAAGTGTGGAAAAATTCCAGCTCGTCAGGGGTCCTATTTTTAATTTTAAGCCTGTTTTTTATGAGATTTATGAAACAATTTGTTTTAAGGCTATTTTTTACCGCTATACCGACGAAATAATGTGGTTCATTTTTATAATTTATTTTCTCCAAATTTTCAAGACCAAACAATCAAAGAAAGAGAAGCATGAGCTACATAAAGAGCAACTGTTTCCCAAGATTCTTTTGGGGTTGAATAAAAATTTAGTTTTATGTATCTGTACTAATCTCTTCCCATTCTTGATTCATGTAATTAACCAACCAATTAAGAGCATAATGTCTTTCGTAAACTACACCTTCGTCTAGAGCAGAGGGAATTTCCAAATGATTTAGTTGGGCTTCTCTTACAGCCCAATGTGCGCGATAAATAAAATCCAGATTATCCAAGACATCGTTAATTGGTTTTAAAGTGGCCATATTTAGCAATTCTTGTTTCGAATGATTTAAAACCGTTTCTAACACCAAATCTACATCACACATATTAGCAGGAGTATCTATTTCAGATATTAAATTTACAGACCAAAGCAGAACCCATATACATTCTAATTTCCAGGAATAAGCGATTAAATCTTCCTGTTTAGGTCGCCATTTTGATATAAACTTTTGTTCTTCTTCTGTAAATAATTCATTAGCATTATATCTATTGATGAATTTTTTGATTTCTGCCTTTGGCGCCTTCAGTGCTTTTGCTGAAACAATGGTTAATGGTATTATTCTGTTTATAATTTCTTCTTTTGTTCTAAGAGAAACTTCATCTTCATTTTCTGCTAAGGGTAAATGCACATTAATGGGAACATTTAATGTTCTTAGTATATTTTCGGATTGATCTTTTCTAATTGTTGAACTTTTCATTGTACACCTCACTATAAAGTATTCTCATTCTCATTCATTACAGGAATGCTGCTCCGTTAGTTTTATAACACAGGTACTTGCTGGTCTTCTAAATGATATACTTTATCCCACTCAATTCCACAAGAAAATAAAAGTTTAATTCTTCCCGAACTAAAGCTACCGAATATTATAAGGAACTATATCATAATTTTTATATTTTCTGCATCGCAGTAGTTTATAAAAATATTAAATAAGCTCATAATCTTTTTCTTAATTTATTTCCCAGACAATCTTCAAGAAAGCTAGGAACAGAGGAATATTATCTAGAAACGGCAATATTCACATCTTAAGTGATGTAAGAAACATCCGTTTAGAGCAATAACAGATAAAAGATGAAAAGGGACTTTAATCATTCTATTACAAAAGAAGGAAGTGTAAATAGTTAAAGCGAAACTGTAAGGTAGTTTGTTTTTATGCTGTCAGTATGTAAGATTTAAGATGACGCGAATAAAACAAATTGCTAAACCCAAAATTAAAAATCATTTCTCTTATGGTTTTGGTATACACAGAGTTCTCAAACTATTTAATAGTCTTCTTTAAGAAAATCCGTTAACATTTCGATGTTTGAACGAAAGAAACATTTCTTAATTAATATTCTCCTCAAATAATAAGCAAGCCCGATATTTAAAGGGGGACAATAACTATGAAAAATCAATTAATGAACATGTTAGAAATGCGTAAAAATGAAATGATTCAAATTCGTCGTTATTTACACGAAAACCCGGAGCTTTCCTTTAAGGAAGAAAAAACGGCACAATATATCATTGATTTTTATAAGGGAAAAGATGTGGATATTCAAACGAATGTTGGAAATGGATTAGGAATCATTGTAACAATCGAAGGAGGGGAACCAGGAAAAACGATAGGTCTTCGTGCAGATTTTGATGCGCTGCCTATTTTAGAAGAAACCGAGGTTCCATTCATGTCTAAAAATGAAGGTGTGATGCATGCTTGCGGACATGATGGACATACAGCTTATCTATTAGTCTTGGCAGATTGCCTCATTCAGTTGAAATCGTCTCTTTCTGGTACTATTAAAATCATCCATCAGCATGCTGAAGAAGTACCGCCAGGAGGGGCAAAAAGCATCGTGGAATCAGGGGTGCTAGATGATCTAGATGCAGTTTTTGGAACGCATTTATTCCCTTCACATCCAGCTGGAGAGGTGGGGTATCGTAGCGGCTATTCGATGGCTGGCAGGACTTATTTCCAGTTAGGGATAAAAGGTGTAGGCGGCCATGGTTCTTCCCCACATATGGCTAATGATGCTATTGTTGCAGGTTCCCATTTTGTCACAGCTGTTCAAACTGTAATTAGCCGTCGCTTGAACCCATTTGATATGGGCGTTGTCACTATTGGTTCTTTCGATGGAAAAGGAAGCTTTAATGTCATAAAAGACCGGATAGAGATTGAAGGGGATGTACGCTATATGACAGAGGAGACCCAACAGCTGATAAGCAAGGAAATACACCGGATTGTTAAGGGGATTGAAACAGAATTTGATGTTCAGTGTGAGCTTTTATATATGCCTGATTATCCACCTTTATATAATGATCCTAAAATGACTGAATTTGTGAAAAATAGCCTTCAAAACATGAATGACCCAGATATTAAGCAGGTCTTAGAATTCCCAATGTTCTCAGGATCAGAAGATTTTTCATATTATGCGGAAAAAACTTCTGGTTGTTTCTTTTACATTGGCTGTAAACCAAAAGGGGTAGAGAAGGTGTATTTCAATCATCATCCGAAATTCGATATCGATGAAGATGCGCTTCTGATTGCGGCCAAATCAGTGGCGCAAGTTGTATGTAGTTTTTATGAATTAGATTAGTCAACTGTAGTCCTTCTTTTCTAAAAAAGTTATCTAACCCCCAAAACACCGTTCGGTTTAACCGAACGGTGTTTTGTAGAATCTTGCCGCTCCATTCATTAAACTAGAAGTATTCACCAAAGATGATATAGTTGTATTAAAACTTAATCTCTTTGTAAACATCATTTAACAGCGGTGTTTTATTTAAATAGTAGACTAATGGCTAATATTATTTTATAAAGAATAGGTTTAAACTCTTTTCAGAAGGGGTTTAATAGGATAAGTGTTATGCGAAAATCGAAGGATTAGTACAAATAAATATAAAAAAGCACATACAAATTCCTATTCAGCTTAAATTCTCTCGATATTTTATAAATAACTGGTAGAATTAGTTACATAACTACAGATAGTAGAAAGAGTGATAGGTTTGAAATGGCTAAATAAGATGAAGAAGTGGTTCCAAGCAGAGGAAATTATTGAGATTGAAGAAATAATTATAGATGAACCCATAGATGAAGAAACATTAAAGAATATGGATTTTTCCAAGCTTGCAAAGACAAAGAAAGAAGAAATAAAAGAATACAATCAACAAGTGGCGAAAATGTCCCAGGTGAATGATCCGGATACAAAAATCCTATTTCAATATCCGAAAGGACAATTTAAGTTTCCGCTCATTCCTGACCAAGAGCATCACAAAAGAAAGCCTAGGGAAAGAAAAAGGGAAGAGCGTGAGCCTGAACAGGAAAAAGTGACCAAAGCTAGAAGTCCTGTGAAGGGACCTGAACCAAAGCATAGAAGCGTCGATCGTGAATCAACAAAAAAAATAGCTCCATCGAATACTCCATTCCGTCCGACGGAAATTCCCTCACCTATATATGGGTTCCGTCGTCCAGATAAAAAGACGGTCACTACTGAGCGAATTGTCGAGTATGAATTGGAAAACAAGCAGCCTGTTCTCAAAAAAGAAGAGCCAGAAGTTCCGGCGTATATCCCTAACAACACAAAAGAAGTGGCCTATGAGGAATTAACAATTGAACCTTCTGTTCTTGCACCAGAACAAGTAGAAGAAAAAAGGAAAGAAGAGATGTCGGAGATTCCCGCTTATTTCCGTAAAAACGCGCCTGCGACACCCCTTGAGGAAGTAGCAAGTGAACCTTCTGAACCTAATTCTGAACAGGTGGAAGAATTAGAAGCCTTCGAACTGGATCAGGGTGATTTTGGACGGGAAGTGGCTGTTTCGATTATGGAACAAGTGGAAGCTACACCGACTGAAGCTTTCGTAGCTCCCATGGAAGAAGTTATACAACCAACACCGGAATATGTCGAGGAACCTGTCGAAAGTAAAGTGATTGATATAGAAAGCGAACCCGCTGCCACAATTACGGAAGAACAACCTAAAAGCAAAAAGAAACATATTCCTTTTAATGTGATGATGCTTAAGCAGGATCGGGAAAAAACTCAATACCAAAATAAGATTATAGCGGAAAAAAAAAGCCCTGATTCAGAGAGACGAGTAGCTTCTTTTGAAAAGAAACCTACAATAAATCCTGATGAGACAGGTTCTGGACAACCCGTACAACCCGTTCATGAATTGAAAGCAGAGGCAGACCGAATCGTGTTGGAAGAGAAGCCGGTCATGCCAGAACCTATAAGCTTCCCAGAAACGCGGTATGAATCCGTAACGGTAGCAGAACCTGAGAATGCCGGTGAATCCAATATGAAATCTAGTAGGGGCCATGTCTCGCCTTTCATGCCGGAAATGAAAACTTCTGAAATTGTTGATCAAAAAGAACCGAATACAGAGGCTGTAACAGAGGTAGAAGGAAGAAGCAGCAAGGATATCTCAGAAACTCTGGTGTCAACAGAAGTGGACGACAATCCTTATTATATGTTTCCGAAGATTGATTTGCTGACACCTCCTACCTACGCAGAGCATGATGATGAGTGGCTTGAGGAGCAGACATTATTACTAGATGAGACACTGAAGAACTTTAATGTCCGGGCAAAAGTTGTCAATGTCACGCAAGGACCAGCAGTGACTCGTTTCGAGGTGCATCCCGAACCGGGTGTGAAGGTAAATAAAGTAACTAACTTGATGGATGATATCAAATTAAGCCTAGCTGCTCAGGATATGCGGATGGAAGCACCTATTCCGGGTAAGCATACAATTGGTATCGAGATTCCAAACAGGAAAAGTAAGCCGGTATTTTTACGAGAGGTTCTGGAAAGTACTGAATTTCAAGAGAATGAATCACCGCTTGCTGTGGCACTTGGACTCGATATATCAGGGCAGCCGATTATCACTGATTTAAGAAAAATGCCGCATGGCCTGATCGCCGGACAAACCGGATCAGGGAAAAGTGTCTGTATCAACACGATGTTGGTTAGCTTGCTGTATAAAGCGACGCCTCAGGAGTTGAAATTACTATTAATCGATCCGAAAATGGTCGAGCTTGCTCCATATAACCGGATTCCGCATTTGGTCAGTCCAGTCATAACTGATGTAAAGGCCGCTACAGCTTCCCTGAAATGGGCGGTAGAGGAAATGGAACGGCGTTATGAATTGTTTGTTCATGCCGGCGTCCGTGATATAAGCCGCTTTAATGACCAAGCAGAAAAAGCTGGACAATATTCAAGCAAGCTACCTTATATTTTGGTGATTATTGATGAGCTGGCGGATTTAATGATGATGTCCCCAGCTGATGTCGAGGAAGCTATCTGTCGGATTGCTCAAAAGGCCCGTGCCTGTGGTATTCATTTAATTGTGGCCACACAGCGACCGTCAGTCGATGTCATAACAGGATTAATCAAGGCCAATATTCCGACAAGAATCGCGTTCTCTGTTTCTTCCCAAGTCGACTCACGCACGATTATCGATAGCGGAGGGGCAGAAAAGCTGTTAGGAAAAGGGGATATGTTATTTGCTGAAAACGGCTCATCAAAAACGGTGCGCTTGCAAGGAACTTTTGTAAGTGACGAAGAGATTGATCAAGTCGTCAACCACGTGAAACTGGAGCAGCAGCCGAAGTATTTATTTGAGCAAGAAGATTTGTTAAATCGGGCACAGGTTACTGAAGATGCAGATGAGCTATTCTTTGAGGCATGTGAATTTGTTGTGAGTCAGCAGGCTGCATCAGCATCAAGTGTCCAAAGACGCTTCCGTGTCGGTTATAACCGGGCAGCGCGTCTAATAGAAATGATGGAGCAGCAGGGGGTTGTTTCGGAATCAAGAGGCAGCAGACCTCGTGATGTTTTAATCACAGAAGAAGAACTTGAATTTTTGCATGTGAATTAAGAGAACCTATTAAAAGGAAATTGTATATAATGTGAAAGGGTGAAAACGCGGTGTTATCACCTTTAATGACAGAATAGCCAATGATTTGATAATTTGGTATCTGCCTGACATGGATGAATGAATAAAAAAGTGGTATAATAGTTTTTTGTTGATGAGTGATTGAAAATATAAGCATAAAAAACCTATGAAGAAATTGCGTTTCTTTCAAGTCTCGTAATGAAAAAACAAATAAAAGATGACGTCATATACTGTCATACAGGTAGACGATTGGTGGAGGTTCGCTTTATGACTGCTTACCATTTTGTGGGAATTAAAGGATCGGGTATGAGCGCTCTTGCTCAAATACTGCATGATATGAATATTGAAGTGCAGGGTTCCGACTATGAAAAAGAATTTTTTACACAATTAGCGTTAGAAAAAGCCGGGATAAAAATTCTTCCTTTCAATGAGGAAAATATACAACCTGGAATGACCATCATTGCAGGGAATGCGTTCCCGGACACCCATCCGGAAATCGTTAAGGCAATGGAACTGGGTTTGCCAATCATCCGTTATCACCGTTTCCTTGGTGATTTCATGAAAAACTATATCAGTGTGGCTGTTACGGGAGCGCATGGTAAAACATCGACAACCGGATTACTGGCCCATGTTATGGGTGGCGTAAAACCAACATCCTATTTGATTGGGGATGGAACGGGTAAAGGGATTGTGGATTCTAATTACTTCGTATTTGAAGCATGTGAATATCGCCGTCATTTCCTTTCTTATTATCCGGATTATGCAATCATGACGAATATTGATTTCGATCATCCTGATTATTTTGCCAATGTTGAAGACGTGTTTGAGGCATTCCAAACGATGGCTCTACAAGTCAACAAAGGCATTATTGCGTGCGGAGATGATGAGCATTTACCACATATTCAGGCGAAGGTACCGGTTATTTTTTACGGATTTGCTGAAGGAAATGATTTTCAAGCGAAAAACGTTTCCGTCACTCCAGATGGCACTACATTCGATGTGCATGTAAGAAACAATTATTATGATACATTTACTATTCCGACTTACGGAAAGCATAATGTGTTGAATGCACTAGGTGTCATTGCACTTTGTAAATATGAAAGCTTGGATACAGAAGCTGTGAAAGCCCAATTACGGACTTTTGGCGGAGTCAAACGCCGGTTCTCTGAAAAGGAAATCGGAAGTCAAATCATCATTGATGATTATGCGCATCATCCGACTGAAATCTCAGCAACTGTTGACTCAGCGCGTCAAAAATATCCAGAGCATGAAGTTATTGCGGTATTCCAGCCACATACTTTCTCAAGAACGCAAGCTTTCCTGGATGAATTTGCTGACAGCTTGAATTTAGCCGACAAAGTATACTTATGCGAAATTTTTGGATCTGCTCGTGAACACCAAGGAAAACTGTCGATTGAAGATCTTCAAGAGAAAATTCCTGGTGCCGAGCTGATAACGGAGAACACAACATCAATATTGCAAAATCATGAAAACAGTGTCGTACTATTTATGGGTGCAGGGGACATTCAAAAGTTCCAGGCGGCCTATGAGCAGTTACTACAGGTTAAATAAAAAAAATGGCCAATCCGTTAGCGGGTCGGTCATTTTTTTTTCAGTTTAGATCCATATAAAAAACCCGCCGCAAAACAGATTGCGGCGGGTTAAATATTATTTTAAATTTTCTGGATTTAATTTTTCCAGTTCAGGTAAAACAAAGCGTCCGTCCTTGCGAATCAAGACATCATCAAAATAGATTTCTCCTCCGCCATATTCAGGGCGCTGGATATTGACTAGGTCCCAGTGAATGTTTGAATGATTTCCGTTAAAGGCATCATCATAGCATTGTCCGGGGGTAAAATGAAAACTTCCATCAATTTTTTCATCAAAGAGGATATCTTGCATCGGGTGTAGAATATAAGGATTTACACCAATCGCAAATTCACCGACATAACGTGCGCCTTCATCTGTATCAAAAATTTTGTTGATGCGTTCAGTATCATTCGCAATTGCTTCAACAATTTTCCCATCCTTGAATGTTAACTTCACGTTTTCAAAAGTAAAACCCTGATAAGGGGACGGAGTATTATATGAAATCACACCATTGATTGAATCCTTCACAGGAGCCGTATATACTTCACCGTCAGGAATGTTGAGCTCACCTGCACATTTGATAGCTTTAATGTCTTTGATGGAGAAGGATAAGTCCGTTCTGGGACCTGTTAAGCGGACTTTATCTGTTTTATCCATCAATTCAACAAGCTTGTCCATTGCTTCGCTCATTTTGCCGTAGTCGAGGTTGCAGACTTCGAAATAGAAATCTTCGAATGCTTCTGTACTCATTTTGGCTAATTGGGCCATGGAATTTGTCGGGTAGCGAAGTACGACCCATTTTGTTTTTGGTACGCGGATATTTCTATGTACTTTCCCGACTGTTTGGCCATGAATTGCCATTTTCTCTGCTGGGACATCGGACTGCTCATTGATATTATCCCCGGCACGAAGCCCGATATAAGCATCCATCTGGCTCATTACGTTTGCTTCAAACTCACCCATCATCTTGTATTGTTCTTCTTGAGCACCCATTAACAAGGAACGATCCACCTGGTGGTCTTTTAAAAGGACGAACGGGTAGCCACCTGCTGCATAGGCTTCATTCACAAGGGCGTTAACAAGTTCACGCTGCAATCCGAAATTTTCTATTAAGACTTTTTCACCTTTTTGAAGCTTCACGGAATAATTGATTAAGTTATTTGCTAATGTTTCAATCCTAGGATCTTTCATAAAAAATACCTCCATTGTTTAAATTCGACTTATCTTTCTATCATACCCGATTTATTGCCATAAGTTCATCTATAGACTCCTATGGAGGAAATGGTTTTAGACAACAATATTTCCAGATTAGGGTTTGGTAGGGTATATTGAAAAAATAAAAACGTTTATAATAACAGGGAAGGGGTAACTAATTACTAACAGTTACTTAATAGTCGATTTTTTTCGGAGGTGTTCCAATGGAGATTATTTTATACGTAAGTGCTGCAATTGCAGCGATCGCTTTCTTAGTCCTTGTTATTTTTTTAACCAAGGTACTAACATCACTTCAAGCTACCTTGGACAGCGTGGCCCGGACGCTGACAGGACTTGAAAGCCAAATGCAGGGCATAACGCTCGAAACTACCCAGCTACTACATAAAACAAATACGTTGGCTGAAGACTTGCAACAAAAATCAGAAAACCTGAACACAGTAGTTGATGCTGTGAAGGATGTCGGCACATCCATCTCAAGCTTTAACTCTTCTGTCCAAAAGGTTTCCCATAAGGTACAGACGGAGATTGATAATAATCAAGAGCGAATCTCCCAAATTGTACAATGGGGTAATGTGGCCTTGGAAATTAGGGACAAATGGAAAACCAGAAATAAGCAGACTGCCCCGACTCCAAATGAAAGAGCGGAGTTAGAACGAGAAGCACTAGAAACAGATAACTTACCTAAAAAAAGGTTTTTACGCTCTAGATCTTAAAATCTAGTTAAATAAAAATAAACCGAAAATTGAAAGGGGAATGTACTATGACTCAAAAAGAATTTCCGACAAAGGACTATCAGAAATCATGTGAGGACGAATGCGACTCTATCAATTCAAAGGACTTTATGATTGGCGCCTTAATCGGCGGCATGATTGGAGCAGCAACAGCGCTGTTTATGGCTCCGAAAACAGGTAAGGAACTAAGAAGTGATTTAAATGAACAAGCTAAAAATCTTTCAGAGAAAACAGAAAAACTAAGACAAACGGCAATGGAAAAAGGTACAGCTCTGGCCGATACTGCAAAAGAAAAAACAAGCTCTGTCACTGAAATTGTTTCTAACAAATCATCTGGTATTGTTAATAAAGTGAAAAGTTTAAAAGCTGGTAAAGAAGAAAACGGTGATGCTGCCGATAATACTACAAATTCGAGTAACAGGGATAATGATGTAACTGGTACTTCAGATGCTCCAATCGTATCGGTTGAAACCAATTATACGAACGATAACAACACCGATACAGAAAATGCCCCAGCGGATCCTACAAGCGGAAACAAGAATACGGCAAAATTAAAGCTTGATGAAGCGAAAAAAGCATTTGATGAAACAGAAAATAATTTTAAAAATTAAACTCGAATCTTCATCCATATATTGCGGGTGATGGCGCATAGAAGTTTGTCAAGAATCAGGCGATGAAGCGCTGCGATAGCTTCATCGTCTTTTTGATGATAAAATATGCTAATCATGAAAGGGGACTGCAAAAAATGACAATAAATAAAATTGATTCTGAAGAACAATTCAATGAGCTTTTAAATGAGGATACATTCCTTCTTTTCAAGCATAGTTTAACATGCCCAGTCAGTGCTGAAGCATATGAACAATATGAAAAGTACATGGCAGAGAACGCTCAACTAAAAACAGCCTATTTAGCTGTTCAAGAAGCGCGTCCTTTATCCAATTATGTGGCAGAAACATATGATATTAAACATCAATCTCCACAGGTTATTCTTTTTAAAAATGGAAAACCGGCCTGGAATGAATCTCATTGGCGTATTACATATGATTCATTAACTAAAGCTATCTCTGAATAAGTTAAAAAGCCGGATCCCTCTGCTTGAGGGATCCGGCTTTTTTATTCCGCCTTCATTCATACAGTAGTTGGCCAAAGGATTTTTAAATGATCCCCGGGAGAAATTACTTCTTGAAAGGTCGTTTCTTGATCGTTTTTGATAAGGGTAAATCGTTTATTTCCTTGAGTGGGCAAGTCGATTTCGACATGGCGGAATACATCCTGAAAAATAAATGGTTCTAGTTTTTGTCGGACTAAGCTGATTGAATCTCCTGTATGAATGAAATCGTTCTCTTCAAGAAGTTCGTTGTCCCGCCGGAACTCAGCTACTTTCTTCGAAAGGATAACTTGCTTATCCTCATAAAAAACAGGGATGGAGAAGGTGTGCTGAATATTAAGGGCTCCAGCAACATCAAGTAATGTTGGCTGGGTCCGTCTTGTGATTTCTATTTCATCTCCATCATCAAAAGAGTAGGCAAGTTTTGATTCTAAACCATTTTTAGTGATTCTTCCTGTTAAGGCCGGGAGCCTAATGGCTCTCCCATTTAACTGAAAGGAAAAAGGTTCAAGACGAGAAAGGAGCTCAGGCTGTTGAACAGCCTTAATCAATTCTTGGATTGTTTCAGGGGTGTCGCAAGTTATTTGATCATGGTCCTCAACAAGTTCATTGCTAGACGCCGCTTTTCCATTTCTGGTGATAGAGGCCCAAATCCTATGTTCTGTTCCATTAAGGGTAACTTTTTTACTGGTGTAATCGTCAAGCACATCGCTTATCCGTAAAATAGCGGGCTCACCGTCTTCGCCCTTTGTGGTCATAATGACATCTTCATTTTTAACTTCATTATCTAAGGAGACTTCTTTCCCATTTAGAGTAATGAGAGGCTTCTTCCCGTGCCCTCCTGGAAGCGTAATTTGCTGCCCATTGATTTGTACAATTTTAGCCATCCCAGGCTTTCCATACAGTTTACTCATCCGGATACCGGCCGTGAGCAGGCAATCCCCCACCCTTGTCCGTTTCATCTCGAATAAACGGATAGGACGGTCGTCAACGGTTACGCTCATATACTGTATCGGGTTTTTATCGGCTGCAATAGCTATGCCAATTGGGGTAACCAATTCAGGACCTTTTTGAATCGTATCTGAAATCCCGAGGTTTTGGATGGCGTCTATACCACGAATAGCGACTCGGTTTTCAGGTAGATTTAATTTTACAGCCAACAGGCGGGTAAGCTCTGGTGTCTGGCTTCCTCCACCAACAAGCATCACTGCTTTAGGGGGTCTTGCGTTATTCAGAGATAGAATTTCCGTACTGATTGACTCGGCCAAACGATCGAGTGAGGGCTGAATATTATGGATGATTTCCTCCCTGGAAAAATCGTTGGCAAAACCAAGGATATCTGTAACCGTTATATGATCATGATCGAATAACTCTCTTTTTGCAATTTCGGCTAATGGGAAATCAAGAAGCAGGTAGTCACTGATTGCCTCGGTTATTTCATCACCGGCAATTGGTACCATCCCGTAGGCTATGACGGTCCCTGAATCCGTCAGGGCAATATCGGATGTCCCCGCTCCAATATCTACTAAAGCGACGTTTAATCGCCGCATGGATGACGGAATGAGTACATTGATAGCCGCTATAGGCTCAAGCGTGAGAGCCTGCATTTCCAAATCCGCTCTCTTTAAGGCTGCCAGCAGCGATTCTACTACAACCTTGGGAAGAAAGGTAGCAATGATCTCAACAGATGCTTCATCACCGCTCTGGTCAATTAGGCTACCTATTTCCTGTCCATCAAGCCGGTAGTATAAAACAGAATAACCAACGCAATAATACATGGAATGCGAAGTGGTTTGCTTGGCAACAATGGCCTGTGCTTCCTGGACGGCACTGAATTCAAGGTGGAGGATATCTTCACGTGTCAGCATCGGCTTGCCTCCAATATTGATTGCCATTTCCGCCCGTTTTGTTTTTAAGGCCCTTCCGGCAGCAGCCACAGAAACTTTCTTTAAGGAACCGTGTTTTTCCTCCAGTTGACTCTTGATATGAGAAATGACTTTGGATACGGCAAGGACATCATGAATTTGTCCATCGAGCATGGCTCTCTCAGAATGCTCTTTAGATAAAATATCTATTATATTATAGCTTTCCTGTTCTTTTTCCAAAATAATTCCTACAACAGATCGTGTTCCAATATCTAAAGCAAACAGTTTTTCGTGCATGGTAAACACCTACTTTTATGTTATTATAACTTTAATGCTTAAAAGCGTTTAATTATTAAAGAAAAATGTAGTGACATTTATAGATACTTCATTTATAATTGATTTAATTATACATGAAATATTATAAAATTTTTCATTGATAAATTAATCGGGGCAAATGAGTGAAAATTCAAATAAATAATTTGGGCTTTTAATCACTGAACCGGTTTATATTTTAAAAAACGAAGGGATGGATTTGTTATGAGCAACAAAGAGCTTGATGGACTTCGTGATCAACTGGATGATGTGAACCTTCAGTTATTACATCTTATTAATCAACGTGCTGAACTTGTACAGGAAATTGGCCGCGTCAAAGAAAAACAAGGTGTAAACCGTTACGATCCGGTCCGTGAAAGAACAATGCTTGACCTTATCGAAGCTAATCATCAAGGACCTCTTGATCTTGGTTCGATTAAACATATTTTCAAAGAAATCTTCAAATTAGGCTTGGAACTTCAAAAAGATGACCAGAAGAAAACGCTTCTTGTTTCTAGAAAACAAAAATCGGAAGATACAATCATCGATATTAAAGGCGAATTGATTGGGAATGGAATTCCAAGCTTTGTTTTCGGACCATGTGCCGTTGAATCTTACGAACAAACAGCTGCAGTAGCTGAAGTCATCAAAGCAAAAGGCTTGAAACTAATGCGCGGTGGTGCATATAAACCACGTACATCTCCATACGATTTCCAAGGACTTGGTTTGGAAGGCTTACAAATTCTTAAGCGTGTAGCTGATGAATACGGCTTAGCTGTAATCAGTGAAATCGTGAGTGCAAACGACATCGAAGCGGCGGTTGAACACATTGATGTCATCCAAATCGGGGCACGTAACATGCAAAACTTTGACTTGTTAAAAGCGGCAGGTGCCGTAAATAAACCTGTTCTCTTGAAACGAGGACTTGCTGCAACAATTGAGGAGTTCATTCATGCTGCAGAATACATCATGTCACAGGGTAATGGTAACATCATCCTTTGTGAACGCGGTATCCGTACTTACGAAAAAGCAACAAGAAATACACTTGATATCTCTGCTGTTCCGATTTTAAAACAAGAAACTCACTTACCGGTTATGGTTGACGTAACGCATTCTACTGGACGACGCGATCTATTGCTTCCAACAGCTAAAGCAGCTCTTGCTATCGGTGCGGATGGTGTCATGGCAGAAGTTCATCCTGATCCGTCTGTTGCTTTATCAGACTCTGCACAGCAAATGGACTTCAAACAATTTGATGAATTCTACGAAGAAATTAAACGCTTGAACTGGGTAACAGTATAAGTTAGAAAGTTTTTAATATGCACTTACGGCCCTTACCATCTTGGCAAGGGCTATTTTTAATGGTAAAATACTTGTTTTTTGCAGAAAAAGTCTATAAAAAGGCACTATTGGATTGCAGGAAAGATTCTACTATCGTATGATAAATAACAAGAATGAGAACTGTTCGGAAGGTTGAGTCATACATAAAGTGATATCTATGTGAATTTTATACTTGTAGAGATTATGAATCATGGCTGAGAAGAAAGAGTAGGACTGCATTTTTGTTAGTCAGATTGTTCCTAAAATAATCTTCCTTATAGAAGAAAAACGTATAAAAGAATTTTTCTCAAATATTTCGAGTCTTTTATGGGAAAAATGAAAGAAATGGAGGAATGGATGAATGAATAATATAACCATTTATGATGTGGCACGCGAAGCGAATGTTTCTATGGCCACTGTTTCCCGCGTAGTAAACGGGAATCCAAATGTAAAGCCTGCAACAAGAAAGAAAGTTTCAGACGTGATTGATAGGTTGGGATACCGTCCTAATGCAGTGGCGAGGGGTCTTGCCAGCAAGAAAACAACAACGGTAGGGGTTATTATCCCGGATATCTCTAGTATCTTTTTTGCCGAGTTAGCACGAGGCATAGAAGATATTGCGACTATGTATAAATACAATATCATTCTAAGCAGTTCTGATGAGAATATAGATAAGGAATTCCATTTGTTGAATACAATGCTTGGTAAACAAGTAGATGGTATCGTATTCATGGGTGGTAATATTTCTGATGAGCATGTGAGAGAGTTTAAAAATTCACCTGTTCCAATTGTACTGGCTGGTTCAGTAGAAGAAAGCGGACAAGTCCATTCTGTTAATATTGATTATGAAGCAGCTGCATTTGATGCAGTTACCTTCTTCGCTAAAAAGGGTCACGAGCATATTGCTTTTGTAAGCGGAAACTTGTCCGCGCTAATTAATGAAAAGAAATTAGCTGGTTATAAACGAGGGTTGAAAGAAGCTGGGATTTCATTCGATGAGAGTTATATCTTTGATGGAGATTATACATATGATTCAGGGATTGAGTCTTTTGATACGTTTCTAGAAGCTGAAAAGAAACCCACGGCGTTTATCGTGGGCGCTGATGAAATGGCGCTAGGAATTGTCCATGCCGCTCAGGACAAAGGTTATAATGTACCGGAAGACTTTGAAGTGATCAGTTTTGACAACACCCGATTGACCTTAATGGTTCGCCCGCAAATTACGACGATTGTTCAACCTTTATACGATATTGGAGCGGTTGCAATGAGGCTTCTGACAAAATTGATGAATAAAGAAAAAGTGGAGGAGGGTCATGAAAAAGTGATCTTACCACATCGAATTGAAAAGCGGCAATCAACGAAATAAGTTGATTAGAGAGTGTCCTTAGGGCACTCTCTTTTAGTTTTGTAAAACTATATGAAGGGACTTTACGAAAAAAAAGATCGTTTTTCAACGACCTTTTTAGTCAGCTTTTATCATTGCTTGTTGATGTTTGTTTGGAGGATCGGATGGGATAAAGAGCCTTTTCGAGCGTTTGGGCATTCTTTTCGGTAATTTCTGGTTTCCTTGGGATCGGTTCGTATATGTCCTCCATATCATCCCACTCATTTGGGAGAGTCACAGGGGACTCAGGCTGCCATGTATTGACCCATTCTTTCGATAAGGGGCCTGATATATCATTATTCGTCATCTCAAGCCAGACCCTCGACCAGGCACGCGGAACGACACGCCATATATCATAGCCTCCGCCGCCAACTGCAATCCAGCGGCCTTCACAATATTGATGGGCCAATTCGTGAGCCAATTTTGGTATTTCCCTGTAAATCTTCATGGTGGCAGATAGGTGGGTGAGTGGATCATAATAATGAGAATCGGCACCATTTTGTGTTAAGATGACATCCGGTTTGAAGAATTCAACCACCTCTTTAAAGGCAGCTGTGTAGCATTCGAGCCAAGAGTCATCTTCGGTGAACGCATCGACGGGAATATTGAATGAATAGCCGTAGCCCTTTCCTTGTCCTCGTTCGTTAATATTGCCCGTGCCGGGAAACAAATAACGTCCTGTTTCATGAATGGATAGGGTGCAGACATCTGGGTCATCATAAAACGACCATTGTACCCCGTCCCCATGATGGGCATCCGTATCGACATATAAGACACGTGCGCCATATTTTTTTTGTAAGTATTTAATCGCGACCGAACTATCATTATAAATGCAAAAGCCTGAAGCTTTGCCGCGAAAACCATGATGCAGGCCCCCACCAAGATTAAGGGCATGCAGAGACTGACCGGTCATAACGGCATCCACGGCTGTTAAGGTTCCACCTACAAGTAAGGCACTTGCTTCATGCATATTAGGAAAAATTGGAGTATCTTCTGTTCCTAATCCGTAATTCACGGCTTTTTCAAGAGGAAGTTTTCCCTCGCCCGCCAATCTGACAGCGTTTACATAATGGTGGTCGTGAATCAGTTCTAATTCTTCATCGGTAGCGATTCTAGGTTTTATAATTTGATTATCACTAATGGCATGGTGTTTTTTTAACAAATCTAGCGTGAGCTTAAGCCGCTTTTGATTAAAAGGATGCTCGTCGCTGAATTTATAGGTAAGGAGTTCATCAGAATAGACAAACAGTGATTTATCAGTCATGAGAAGTCCCCGGTAGACTAGGCCATAAAACGGTATAGCCTTCTTTCTTTAAATCCTCCACCACCATAAATGGATTCATTGTCTGCACACGGATTACAAGAATCTTATAATCAATTTCAGCCTTTTCCGGATAAACGAGAGTGCTCAGGATATTCAAATTGCGCTTTTTGAAAATAAGGGCAATATCGTAAAGGGCCCCTGTTTTATTCGGAACTTTGATTTCAATTTGGGAACCGGGCTGATTGACCCCTGTTAATTCAACGTAAGAATGAAGTAAATCAGAACCGGTTATAATGCCTACTAACTTTTTTTCCTTCACGATTGGCAGGCAGCTGATATTGTTTTCACAAAATACAGCTCCGATTTCTTCAACAAAATCGAGCGGATGCCCTGTGATTATATCTGTTTTCATGATGCTGGTTAGTGGTTTTTGTAAATCATTTTTGTATTCTGAGGTGCGGAAAATAGAAGGAGCAGCATCCCGTATATCACGGTCGCTGACTAATCCTACAAGTTGAAAGTTGTCATCGACAATGGGAATATGGCGAATTTGTTTCTCCTTAATGATCAAGACAGCGCTATGGATTGTATCTGTAGGAGTGAGAGAAATAATATCTTCATTCATTATTTTTTCAACAATCATATTTGTTCCTCCTCGTTACTCACCTTTTTAATACATAAATCGATTCATAAAACGTAGTTGGTCGAACTTCTGGATAGATTCGGGCTGCACTCTTTTTCCAATCCGAGCCATCAGGCAGTTGGCTGGATGGGAACTGATTTCCGGGTCATCTGTTGCAAAGTAGACCAAGCCGCCAGCACTCATCATTTTTTCCATGATTTTGCGATAGTCCCAAACATTCAATCCTGTCCCTTTCAAATCCCAATGCCAATAGTATTCAGTCGTAATGATGATAAAGTCTTCTACCGAATCGTCTTCCATGGAGAGACGGATTAAGTTCTTCCCGACGGAGGCACCCCGATATTTGGGGATGACTTCGATTGCACCAAGCTCAATCAGGTCGTCCATTTTGATTTCTGACCAGCGTTCCAAGGGGTCGGGATATAAATAAGTTACATAACCAACGATGGTTTGATTTTCACGCGCTATAAAGATTCTGCCCTCAGGCAAGTCTGCGATCTCGATTAACGCTTTATGCTGCAGAGCAGGTGGGCGAAAGGCGACTAAGTCTTCGTGAAACTCATAGGATGCCATTTTTTGTCCATTAAGCGGGCCTTCAATGATGAGTGTACCGCTTAATGTCTGCAGTTCCTTAGCGTAATAGGTCTTATTATATTCCATTCCTTCACCAACCTCGTAAAATAGTTATCTTTTATACTTATATCCCAAAGTATAAGATTCATTATGCTTGAAAACCATCCAAATGGAAAGTTTACATAAATTATACATAAAAAACAAGTGACATAATTCTGAAAGTTCGAGACATATTTGAATCTTTTGTTACAACGTTGCTTTACGTTCCAGATATCAATACGTATTCCTCCTTTTTATAGCATTATCCACCTTGAATTTTCAAAATTTATAGCAGATTAATTTTCCCTAATATGGAAAAAATAAGTTTTTTAAAAATTGAGAATATTAGGTTTTTATACTATAATACAAAGTATAAAGCTGAAAAAAGGGGGAGTATGTCGTATGAATGTGAAAGGTCTGCCAGTAGTGGAGGGTAATTTTAATTTAAAAAATTACGATGAAAAATACAAGACGTTTGACTGGTCTGAAGCGGAAAAGGAATTCTCCTGGTCTGAAACAGGTAAAGTGAATCTCGCATATGAAGCCATTGACCGCCATGTTGAAACATACAGAAAAAACAAGGTCGCCCTTTATTACAAAGATGAAAAAAGAAATGAAAAGTATACATTTAAGGAAATGAAAGATTATTCAAACCAAGCGGCCAATGTGTTCAAGAACATCGCCAAGGTGGAAAAGGGTGATCGCGTTTTCATTTTCATGCCTCGCTCCCCCGAACTTTATTTTGCATTACTGGGGGCCATTAAAACTGGAGCAGTCGTCGGTCCGTTGTTTGAAGCTTTCATGGAAGGCGCCATAAGAGATCGTCTGGAAGATAGCGAGGCAAGTGTGATAGTAACGACTCCGGAGCTTTTGCCACGTGTCCCGGTGGATGAATTGCCCCATTTGAAGCATATTTTCTTAGTAGGGGAAAATATCAAAGAAGAAGGAAAATATTATCACTTTAATAAAAAATTAAAAGAAGCGGACAAAAAATTTGAGATTGAATGGGTGGACCGCGCGGATGGACTGATTCTTCACTATACATCCGGTTCCACAGGGAATCCAAAAGGTGTGCTCCACGTACATAATGCGATGGTTCAGCATTATCAAACGGCAAAGTGGGTCCTTGATTTACAGGAGGAAGATGTGTATTGGTGCACAGCGGATCCTGGATGGGTGACAGGGACGTCTTACGGTATCTTTGGTCCATGGCTGACAGGTACATCTAATGTCATCATAGGTGGTCGATTTAAGCCTGAATCTTGGTACAAAACTCTGCAAGACTTTGGTGTCACGGTCTGGTATAGTGCACCGACTGCATTCAGGATGCTGATGGGCGCAGGTGACGAAATCGTTAAACAATTCGATTTAAGTTCTCTCCGCCATGTCTTAAGTGTCGGTGAACCGTTGAATCCGGAAGTGGTCCGTTGGGGGATGAAAGTATTCAATCACCGCATCCATGACACATGGTGGATGACGGAGACAGGTGCACAACTCATCTGTAATTATCCTTGCCTGGAAATCAAACCGGGTTCGATGGGTAAACCGATCCCAGGTGTGGAGGCTGCAATAGTGGATGATCAAGGTAAAGAGCTTCCTCCGCACAGAATGGGGAACCTTGCTATTAAAAAAGGCTGGCCTTCAATGATGAAGACTGTCTGGAATAACGAGTCAAAATATGAATCTTACTTTATGCCAGGCGATTGGTATGTTTCTGGGGACTCCGCTTATATGGATGAAGAAGGATATTTCTGGTTCCAAGGCCGCGTAGATGATGTCATCATGACAGCCGGGGAAAGAGTAGGTCCTTTCGAAGTGGAAAGCAAGTTGGTTGAGCATCCAGCCGTTGCAGAAGCAGGGGTTATCGGGAAGCCAGATCCAGTCCGGGGAGAAATTATTAAAGCGTTTATTGCCCTTCGTGACGGATACGAAGCCAACGATGAATTGATTGAAGAAATTCGTCAATTTGTTAAGCTGGGTCTCGCAGCACATGCTGCACCACGTGAAATTGAATTCCGAGATAAACTTCCGAAAACACGAAGCGGTAAAATCATGCGCCGGGTCTTGAAAGCTTGGGAACTTGATCTTCCAACTGGCGATTTATCATCAATGGAAGATTAAAAAGCCGAGTTATCTAGAATCAAGAATAGTAGAAAAAAAGGCATCCACGTTCATTGGCATGGATGCCTTTTTCATGTGTCTCAAGTTTAAAGGTCCAATGCTAATCAAGTTCATCAATAACTTAAATAGCATAGAAAAGAAATTATAAATCTATAAAAAACAGGCTGCCGGGTCGTTTTCCGGCAGCCTGCTAGGTTAATTAAGAAGCGTGTTATTCTTCTTCCTCTTCAGCTTTATCTGTATCTGTATCTTTGTTTTGGTCTGTTTCTTTGTCTATATTTGTATCTTTGCCAGTATCTTTGTCTGTATCTTTATCTATATTTATATCTTTGCCTGTATCTTCTTTATCTGTGTTGTTTTTATCTGTGTCTTTTTCCACAGTAACGGTCTCTTCTTTTGAGTCTGGCTTTTTATCTTCGGTATCTACTTTTTCATTTGCGATATTATCTTTATGCTTAGTGGAATCTTTGGATTTATTGCCAGTATCTTTAGTTTCCGTTTTTGCACTGGTTTTTTTAGCGCCGATTTCAACATGTTGCGAAGGTGCTGATTCTTTACCGACTATATCTACAGCTGTTACGTAATATGATCCACCTGAGCCGGCAGTGTAAACAAGATTATCCCCAGCCTTAATGCTCGCCACTTTTCTACCATTATTGTAGACGCGGTAGCCGACGACATCTCCTTCAGGGTGAAGCCCCCATGAAATCTTATTGTTACTTACAGTGATAGAAAGGGCATCAGGCGTTTTTCCATTATCATTAAGTTTTGCTTTAGTCCCTACGACATTTCCTCCATTTTTGCCTCCAGGAATCAAGGCTCCCGGGTCATCCACATATTTCAATCCGATATCTCCAAAGGATTCAGGATTCAGCATGAACCCGCCGCTTGTGAATTCACTAGGCGTTTGTGGAAGGGCCGCGTAGCGTTTGCTGCCGACTGATACATATTGTCCATCTATGAAACTATTATCTGCTCTAGAAGGAGCATACTTGGCGATGAATAAATCTGATTTGACAAGCCCGGCCTTTTGGCACGCACTTGAAGGCAGCAGTCCTGAAACGCCACAGAAGGAACGGCTGACAATTCCGCCCGGCATTTCAAACCGCTTATCGGGGTCGATGAGTTTAGGATCGACTTTGTATGCGGCATTGATCAGATCTGCCCAATAATACATATTACGTTTATTATATTCTAGACCATTATAGGTTCCTTGTAAGGATTTCGGTGTGTCATATCCCAGCCATGTACCGAATGATACATTAGGATTGGTGGCAACGAACCAAGCGTCCCAATAGTTTTGTGAAGTTCCGGTTTTACCTGCCCAATCGCTTGAGAAAGCAAGTCGGTTCCTGACCGAAGCGGCTGTCCCGCTGTTTACGACATCACGCATCATATCAAGCGTCAGGTAAGCGGCTTGTGGTGAAAATACTTCCACTGGTTTCACTTTATGTTCATAGATGACCTCGCCATCCTTCGATACGATTTTATCAATCATATAAGCATCGACGAACTCCCCTGAATTGGCAAATGTGCCAAACGCATTGACATTTTCTTCAACGGTCACACCTTTGTCCATCGCTCCCAATGACATGGAAGGATGTGAGTAATCATCTTTCGTCACTGTTGTAAAGCCCATTTTTTCCAAATAGGAAGCCGGCCTTTGGTTGATTATTTTCATGTAAAAGAGCGCTGCCGGGATATTATAGGAATTCTTCAGGGCCTCACGGGCTGTCGCTACCCCCGTATAGCTTCCGCCGCCATAGTTTCCTGGATGCCACGCTTTGCTGCCTGCTGGAATGGAAATGGGTACGTTGGCGGATACACTTCCAGGTGAGATCTTTCCTAACTCAATCCCTGGACCATATACGAGCAAAGGCTTCATCGTTGATCCATTTGATCGCAGTGATGCGGTTGCATGGTTCGTCTGTTCCCGCTTGAAATCACGGCCACCTACGAAACTGATGATTTTTCCTGTTTTATTTTCGATTAGAATAGCCCCGGCTTCAACGGGCTCACCCGCTTTATCGTATCCAAAATTCGGATAGTTTTTCGTAACTTCCTGCATTTTATCATATATCTCTTTATTGACCGTCGTATAAATCTGATAGCCGTTTTGACGCAGCTTACGATCGGCAAGTTCTAGATATTGATTTTTTAAATCATCATTCTTTAAATCTTTCTCTTCATATCCATCTTCTTTTGCTAGACTGACAGATAAGATTTCAATGGAGCGTTTTTCTATTTCATAGGTGAGCCATGGATATTTCTCAGATGGCAACGCCTTTTTACCGATAAAGTCTTTTGTTATGTCGTATGCGATTGCTTTATCATATTCCTCTTTTGTTATGTATCCATTACTATACATCCGTTTTAAAACCGTTTTCATCCGGTTAATGCCGGGTTCTTGATTATCTTTAAGTTTCCCTTGCTGAGTATAGGGAGTATAGCCAAAAGGACTTTGCGGCAATCCAGCAATAAAGGCAGATTGAGGCAGTGTCAGATCTTTGGCCTCCACGCCGAAAATACCTTCAGCAGCGGACTCGACACCTGCGATGTTACGACCGGAAGAATTTCGTCCCAGAGTGGAGACGTTTAAGTAGGTTTCCAAAATCTCTTCTTTTTCAAAGAACTTTTCGACACGGAGTGCAAGCAGGATTTCTTTTGCTTTCCGGTCAAATGATACTTCGTTGGTCAGTACCTGGTTTTTAATGAGCTGTTGTGTTAAAGTACTTCCTCCCGATTGGACGGATGCATTCGTAAATTCCTGGTAAATGGCACGCAGGATAGCTTTCGGGACAACCCCGTCATGTTCATAAAAATACTCATCTTCTGTAGCGATGACTGCATTTTTAAGATGCTCGGAAACTTTATCGATGGACACTTCTTCACGCTCAAGGTCACTCTTAAGCTTGCCCAAGTATACGTTATCCGCAAAGTATACCTCAGAGGTCTCTTCATAATTGTAGATGTCCTTTTTTAAATCTTCCTTTGAGCGTACCGGCTCATCATTGACGATGGCAGCGAAATAGCCGGCTCCAACGCCACCGGCGAATGAGAATCCTAGAACCCCAACAATAATGAGGATCAACATTAGGTTCCAAATGACTTGGTATGTAACCCTTGCATTCTTTTGTGTTTTTTCACTTTTAAAAAAACGGGTTATCTGTTTCCATGCTGTTTGAAATCTATCTTTTTGATTATTATTCATCGTATCATACCCCCTGAAATCACATATATTATAGCATATAACACGGAAAGGAAAGGCGAACTTTCATATTTTTCTAGAATCTGTAAGGGTGATGTTGACAATGAATGTTATGTATGATAAAAATTTATTAACAATAAAATTTATTAAAAAAGCGCGATGATAGGACCCAGTAGTCAAACTATCCCTGTTTTAGAGAGCCGGTGGTCAGTGGAAATCGGTACACATAGTGAGATGAATTACTTCCTGGAGCATTTACTGTGAAACGATTAGTAGCAGGAAACGGTTGACGACCGTTATTCGTCTCGAGCGGAGGACGCACTATGTCCTCAAGTTGGGTGGTACCGCGAATTTATTCGTCCCTTCATATTTATATGAAGGGGCGTTTTTGTATGCTTTTTGCGGGATTTTTTCGGATTGAAGGAGGAATTATAAAATGGAATTGCTAAAGGAACTCGAGTGGAGAGGGATAATTTATCAACAAACGGATGAAGAGGGTTTTAAGGATCTTTTAGAAAAAGAGAAAATTTCTTTATACTGTGGGGTAGATCCAACCGCGGATAGTATGCACATCGGACATCTACTGCCATTCTTGACAATGCGCCGTTTCCAACAGCACGGTCATCGTCCTCTTGTGCTTGTAGGCGGAGCGACTGGACTTATCGGTGATCCAAGCGGTAAAAAAGAAGAACGCCAGCTGCAAACTTTGGAAAAAGTGCTTTATAATGCAGACTGTATTAAAGGGCAGCTATCCCACATCTTTGAATTTGAAGGTGAAAATGGCGCAGTTATGGTCAATAACTATGACTGGATAGGTAAAATCGATATGGTTACGTTTTTGCGTGATTACGGGAAATACATCGGCATTAACTACATGTTGGCAAAAGACACGGTTGCTTCCCGTTTGGAAACAGGGATTTCTTTTACGGAATTCGCGTATACAATTTTACAAGGGATCGACTTTGGTCATTTATACGATAATCATGACTGTAAGTTGCAAATTGGCGGAAGTGATCAGTGGGGTAACATTACGACCGGTCTTGAAATGATTCGTAAATCGCATGACGAGGAAGCAAAAGCGTTCGGCATGACGATTCCGCTCGTTACGAAAGCGGACGGAACGAAATTCGGTAAAACGGAAGGCGGAGCAATCTGGCTTGATCCGGAAAAAACGACTCCATATGAATTTTACCAATTCTGGATTAACACAGCGGATGCTGATGTCGTGAAATACTTGAAATTCTTCACATTCCTATCACGTGAAGAAATTGAAGAGTTAGAGCAATCCGTGCAGACTGAACCGCATTTACGTAAAGCGCAAAAAGCTTTAGGGGAAGAAATGACACGTTTGATTCACGGGCAGGAAGCTCTTGACCAAGCAATCAAAATCTCTGCAGCTTTATTCAGCGGTGAGGTGAAAAATTTAAGTGCTGCCGAAATTAAATTGGGCTTTAGAGATGTTCCGACCTTTGAACGTGAAAGTAAGGAAGAGATCAGCTTAGTTGATTTTATTGTTGAAGCAAAGATTTCTCCATCCAAGCGACAAGCTCGTGAAGATATTCAGAATGGAGCGATCTCCATCAATGGCGAGAAAGTGACTGATCTGCAATATGTAGTGACTGAAGAGGTTAAGATTGAAGGAGAGTTCATCCTTGTTCGTCGCGGTAAGAAGAAATATACATTAGTGAAATGACATAACAAGGCCCGGTTGAATCTCAGCCGGGCCTTGTTATTTATGTCTGGGAGTTGAGTTCTGTACAAAAAAAACCCCCATCCGAGGATGAGGGTTTTTGAAGTTATTAACGAGAGTAATACTCAACGATAAGAGCTTCGTTAATTTCAGCAGGCAATTCAGAACGTTCTGGTAAACGAGTGAAAGTACCTTCTAATTTCTCAGCATCAAAAGTAAGGAAGTCAGGTACGAAGTTAGTTGCTTCAACTGATTCTTTAATGATTGAGAAGTTACGTGATTTTTCACGAACTGAGATTGTTTGTCCAAGAGACACTTTGTAAGAAGGGATGTCTACGCGACTTCCGTCTACAGTGATGTGACCGTGGTTAACAAGTTGACGTGCTTGACGACGTGTACGAGCTAAACCAAGACGGTAAACTAGGTTGTCAAGACGTGATTCAAGAAGAACCATGAAGTTTTCACCATGAACACCTTTGATTTTGCCAGCGCGGTCGAACATTGTACGGAATTGACGTTCAGTGATTCCGTACATGTGACGAAGTTTTTGTTTCTCTTGTAGTTGAATTCCATATTCAGAAATTTTTCTACGTTGGTTAGGACCATGTTGTCCTGGAGCATAAGGACGTTTTTCTAATTCTTTACCAGTACCTGTTAGGGAAATTCCTAAACGACGGGATAGTTTCCAGCTTGGGCCAGTATAACGAGCCATAGGATGACTCCTCCTTTAAATGTTTTTATTTTGGTAAAATAAAAACCGTGTGAATGAACGGTTATGACCATTTTGTTTTCATGTACCTTCGCCCTAGCAGCAGAGAGTTACGAGATACACCTCTGTATTGAGGAACAAAATGAGAACATAAAAGCTGTCACATAGGCTGCAATATTTTACACAAGGAGTATTGTATAATATTCTGCTCAATGAGTCAAGGACAGTTAGCTTTTCATTAAAGGTAGTTTAAAGTTAATCCAAGGAATAAAATTACAATCAGTTATAAAAACACTATTTTTGTGAGAGTTTTTCCGATGGGAGCGTTATAATAAGTGAAAATTCTTTCAGTGGAAACTATTTCGATAAGTTTCGTTTGAATCTAGTTTTTTGCTTTGTTTTATAGTTGGAGTATTATGAAACCTTAAAAGATTTTTGAAAAAATAGGCTGTAATATAGAGATGATAGAGATGAAGATTAAAACAGCTCGGTTGATTAATGAATTAAGAGTCCTTTTCTTTCAACACATGCAGAATATGCAAGGTGACCTCCATTACGAAACGTGCTTGGAGACTTTTTTATTTGAGACGAAAGCCCTGCTAGGTTTGGAAGAGGTAATGTTCTTTAAATTTGACGAGTGGAAACAGCAATTTAATAAAGAAATCTCTACCGGATGTTTACACGAATATAACATGCAGGTTCCTGTACAAGAGTACATAGAAACGATATTGATAACATGAAAGAGGTAGTTGAAAGGGCCGATGAGGCGTTATATATTGCGAAGAATTCAGGGAAAAAAAAGTTCATGTACATGGAGTTCTGTAACAATAAAAGGGAGCGGCATGGATTGTCGCTCCCTTTTTACTCTATAATCGCTTGGATAGGATGTCCGCGAATTTCTCGAGTCCTTGCTGATCCACTTCGTCAAATCGGTTCGTAATTGGGCTGTCAATATCAAGCACGCCAATCAGTTTGCCATCCTTCATTAGGGGTATGACAATTTCAGACCGCGATGCAGCATCGCAGGCAATATGTCCTGGGAACTGATGGACATCATCGACGCGCAAGGTTTTTTTTGTGGCCGCTGAGGTCCCGCATACGCCTTTGCCCATTGGAATGCGGACACAGGCTGGAAGGCCTTGGAAGGGTCCTAGTACCAATTGGTCTTCTTCAAGTAAATAGAAGCCGACCCAGTTAATCTCAATGAGAAATTGATTCAGTAAGGCAGCGGCATTACTGAAATTGGCTATCTGGTTTGTTTCATCCTCAATTAAGGCAAAGAGCTGTTTTTGGACAAGTTCATAGTTTTTTTCTTTTTTTCCTTGATACATTTCGACATTAAACAAAAGGGTTCACCTGTCTTCCTCATATTTTTACAGTACTTTATAGTTAAGCCGCTTGATTGAAGAGAAATTGTCGAGAACTTACTAAAGGATTCAAGCTCTTCAATGCAGAAATAGTCCACAAGACTTGTCTCAAAGAAAGCGAGGGATTGCCTAATGAATCGCCAGACGCCAACGAAACAAGCTATTGTGGAAGCTGCTTTACATTTATTTCATTTAAAAGGCTATCATGCGACATCCATTCGGGATATTGCGAATAAAGCGAAAGTGAATGCTGCTAATATTGCTTACTATTTTAAAAATAAGCAGGGTTTGCTAGAATTCTGTTTCACTTCCTATTTAGAAGATTATATTATCGTACTTGAGACGAACATGACACTGCTGGATCATAAAGGTCCGAAGCATTGCTTGATGAATTTGGTAAAGGATATTCTTACATTTCAAAGAGAAAACTTCCTGGCAGCTAGATTTATATATGGAGAATCTTCACTCGATTCAAATTTAAACCGGGAAATTCATTCGACTTATTTTACAAAGGAAAAGTCTTATTTTCAATATGTTTTGGAACAAGGCATTAAAAGCAGAAGTTTTCAGTCGGTCTCTATCCCCTTGTATATGCTGCAACTAAAGGGCCTGCTATCGGCTCCGGTCCTGCATACTCATTATGCAATGGAGGTCCTTCATGTGTTCCCACAGGAAGCCTATTACACAAATTTATATGTTGAGGAAGTCGGCCGTTTCCTGCAGGATACATTATTTATTGCCGAAGACCTCCAGCCCCTGCTTGCGGGACGGCCTGAAGTGTTTACGTGATTTACCCTTTGAATTCTGAAATCAACGATTCATATCCCTGGCCTAAATCTTTAGCCTGGTGGGCATCGGAACCATATATAAGCGGGATGCCAAGGTCTATGGCACGTTTTGCAAACCGTTCAGGAGGATAGGGCTCACGGCATAGCGGCTTTACGAACCCTGCTCCATTATAATCTATTGCATATTGTTGTTCATTGATCATATCCAATACCCTGTAAACACGGTCGTCAAAGCTTTTTGCAGGTGGATATCGGTGCTGGAATTTATGAACAAGTGTAATATGTCCTATCCTTTTTGGCTTATAAATGCCTAAATCAGCGGTGATTGATTTCTCTAAGGTATCGTAATATTTGGCATAAACCGCTTCGATAGAACCTAGTTTATTGGCAATCTCACCAAACGTATCATCACTGAAATCAATGCAATGCCAGCTGCTTTCCTGCTTTATGAAGTGGACGGAAAGAATGCTGTCATCAAGGAATTCGCCCACTTCATTGAGGAATTCTTTTGTTTCAGTTTCATAACCTTCTATAAAGTCAACCTCTAGACCTATTTTGATCAGGATTTTGTCTTTATAGTGTTCTTTCAGGACGCGGAGTTCTTGAAAGTAATCTAGGAGGATGGCAGCTTCCATACCGCTGTCTTTTGCAGGTGTAGGATCTTGAAAATTTCTTGGCAAAGGAGCATGTTCTGTAAAGGTGATTTCCTTTAATTCTAGCTCAATTCCCCGCGTAATATATTCATCGAATTTGTCCGTAGAACCGTGTGGGCAAAACGGAGTATGTACATGTCTGTCAGCTTTCATGGCCATTCCCTCCAAAAAACCGGTATTTTGTAGCAATTTTCCACAAAAAAATCTTTTTCTCATCAAAAATTATTGCTAACATGGTATCATAAAAGCATTAAATTTAACATTTTTAAAATTGATATATAAAAGAGCGAGGCTGTAAGGATTAGAACAGGGGGCTTACCATGGATTACATACTTGGGATAATTGTATTAATTTTAATTTTTATTATTTGGGGTTATTTTTTCAAAAAGAGATTTTTTAAAGATATTGATCGTCTGGAATCCTGGAAAATAAGCATCATGCACCGCCCCGTGCTAGAAGAGCTTTCTAAAGTCAAACAATTGAACATGACTGGTGAAACAGAGGAAATGTTTGAAAACTGGCGCATTGAATGGGACGCTATCATCACGGATTATATGCCGGAAGTCGAGGAGCTTTTATTCGAAGCCGAGGAGTTTGTCGATAAATACCGTTTCAGCCGTTCAAAAGAGGTACAGCGGAAAATTACAGTCAAGCTGAATGAAATTGAAGAAATGATTAAAAAAATTCTGTACGAATTAAATGAACTTGTAGGCAGTGAGGAAAAGAATAGATTAGAAATTGAGGATATAAAAGAATCTTATCGTCAATTGAAGAAATCATTGCTTGCACACCGACATAATTATGGGAAAGCTGCGGATAAGCTAGAGGCCTCTTTGGATGAAGTATTGCAGATCCTTCAAAAGTATGAAGCAGAAACTGAAAATGGGAATTATTTGAACGCGAGGGAGCTTGTTCTTTCCATAAAAGGAAAGCTTGCGGTCTTAACTGCTAAAATGGAGATGCTTCCAAAATTATTGGTTGATAGTCAATCCGAGCTGCATTCTCAACTTCATGAATTAAAAGAAGGATATGAGGAAATGTCCGGACAGGGTTATCTGTTAAGTCATATCCAATTCGAACAGGAGATTTCACGGCTTGAGGAAGAACTGGATCTATATAAAACACAATTGGAAAATGCCGAAACTGAAGCTGTTGATAAAGGGATTAAAGAGATGCGCGAAAGCATTGATGTGCTTTATGACCTCCTGGAGAAGGAAGTGCTTTCCAAGCAGTATGTCTTGAAAAATGATGAAATCCTCAGGAAAACGATAAGTGACCTTGAATATGAAAACGATAAACTCAAAGTTGAGACTATACATGTTCAACACACCTATCATCTAACTGAAAATGAGTTGGAAGCACAACGGAAAATGGAAAAGCAAATTGTGCAAATTTCGAAACGCCATCAATTGCTTGTCTTGAAAATGAAGGACAATGTGATGGCGAGCTCGCTTATCAGCGAAGAGATGCAAGGGCTAGCAGCACAGTTGAACGAATTGCAGGAATACCAGAAAGAATTTACAGTTAAATTACAAGCTTTAAGAAAAGATGAAATGGATGCGCGTGATTCACTGGCAGAGCTGAAACGCAAAATGGTTGATACAAGCCGTTTAATTGCAAAAAGCAATATCCCTGGTCTGCCTGAAGAGTATAAAGTGGTGCTTCATGATGCAAAAGAAAGCATAGATGACGTTCAAAACAAACTTGAAGAAAAGCCGCTTGATATGGCAGCTGTTTTTATCTTTTTAGAAAAAGCAGTCGAACAGGTTAATAAGGTCTACGAAAAGGCACAAGAGCTGATCGAGCATATGTATTTAGCGGAAAAAGTGATTCAATTCGGAAATCGCTACCGCAGCAGCCACGATACCGTTGCCGATAGCTTAAGAGAAGCAGAAGCGAAATTCCGCAGCTATGAGTATCAAGCTGCATTGGAAACCGCAGCCGAGGCTATTGAAAAGGTCGATCCAGGCAGCTTACGAAAAATTGGGGAAAATATAGAAAAAGTTCTATCCTGAAAACCCGCTATAGCGGGTTTCAGTTTGTAGACAAAAGGGGTTCGGAATTAAAACATTCCGAACCTCTTTTGAAATTTCCTTTGGATTTTGCTCAATATTAAGGAATTGGGTCTCTACGAGACCACTATGTTAGGCCATTTTTGGACCTTGCCATGTCCAATTGGCCATCTTCTTTAAATTCATGGCAGAGCGAAAGTGAGCATCGCCTGCATCGACAATTTTTTAAGTCCCCTTAAAGTAGTCCAACGCATGCCATGCTTTTCTTTTTCATCTGCGAAAACACGCTCAATCGTTTCTTTACGCTTCGCAAGGTATATTGAATGAATGTCAGCTTAACTAAAATAACTGGATCAATACTTGGGCGTCCTACCTCTGAATACATATCTTTCACCAAGTCATATATGAATGAGAAGTCAATGGCGGCCTCAATTTTTCGAACCAAATGGTTCGCTGGCACCAGTTGATATAAAGTAATCATTTCAAGCTGATCTCGCTGAATAGAATCATGTTTAGAAAGCATCTTCATCACCTCAAGTTTTAATACTTCCATTTTAAAACAAAAAAGACTGTAGGCAAAAGAGGTTCTATCTAAATTTTATAACAAATTTGATTGGAGCGGAAGGTGCGAGACTCCTGCGGGAAAAGCGCGTCTAGGGGAGACCCCGCAGGCGCAGCCGAGGAGGCTCCCGGACCGCCCGCGGAAAGCGAGTGCCCCACGTTCCAATCAACGTTCAAATTGTACAAGCCATAAAAAAACTGTAGGAAAACTCGATTTTCATCGAGTTTGTCTACAGTCTGAAACCCGCTATGGCGAGTTATTTGTGTTTTATTGTTTTATTAAAATGGTAGAAACACATAAAGTTAAGATAGCCTTCACTTCATATTCCGTTTCCAAAATATTGATTAAAAAAACCATGAAACGTGTTAGATTTCTTGCAGAATGAGTTTTATATAGCATTTCATTTTACACTATTTGATTGTAGGGAATTCAATTAATGTCTATAAAGACAATATTCATACAACTTCTCTTTCATGTATTTAAGGGTGTTTGACCAGCGTTTTACATTCTCTTTCAATTTCAATTATGTTAATATTAGAAGTCGCAACAACAACATTTGAAACGACATATAAAAGATTGACCATCATAGATACAAAAACATGGAAGGTGAACCCATGATTTATTTTGATAATAGTGCAACAACAAAACCATATTCAGAAGTGATTGAATCTTTCATAAAGGTTTCTACTGACTATTTTGGCAACCCCTCATCGCTTCACGGGCTTGGGGTACAGTCAGAAAAATTGCTTTCTGCTGCAAGAAAGCAGATTGCTGAATTATTAAAGGTGAAAAGCTCGGAAATTTATTTTACTTCCGGGGGTACAGAAGGAAACAACCTGGCGATTAAAGGAGCCGCTTTCGCACATGCTAACCGAGGGAAACATATTATCACGACAGCAATTGAACATCCTTCTGTAGAAGATGCATGCCATTCATTATCGAAACAGGGATATGAAATTACTTATCTGCCTGTAAATGAATATGGTCAAATAGCATTAGCAGATCTCAAACAAGCTTTAAGAGAAGATACCATTTTAGTATCTGTTATGCATGTTAATAATGAAGTGGGCTCGATACAACCAATTATTGAAATTGGGAAATTGTTGAGAGAATATCCACAGGTACTCTTTCATGTTGATAACGTTCAGGGTGCTGGAAAGATTTCTCTTTCACTGTGTGATGCGAATGTGGATTTATGTACCATATCCGGTCACAAAGTTCACGGCTTAAAAGGAACAGGTATCCTTTACATTCGTGATGGAGTCCGGATCGATCCGCTATTTCACGGTGGCAATCAAGAGACGAAAATCAGGAGCGGCACCGAAAATGTCGCGGGCATCGTCGCCCTTTCAAAAGCTTTCCGTATTAGTATGAACAACCAGTTGCTGTATCATGATAAGCTACAGCAAATCAAAAAATATTTATATAAAGGTTTGCAAGAGATGGATGGAGTACTAGTTAACAGTCCTGAAGAGGGAACACCCCATATTTTGAATTTTTCCGTTCCGGGACTCAAATCAGAAGTATTGATTCATGCTCTTGAAGCGGATGGGATATATGTTTCGACGACTAGTGCCTGCTCTTCGAAAAAGAGAACGGTGAGCAAAACGGTAGATGCAATGTTCCATAATCAAGCTCGTTCTGAAAGTGTTATCCGAATCAGTACTTCCTATAGCAATGAAATGGAAGAAGCAGAAAAAGTTCTGGCGGCGATACAGAAAATAGTCGCTAATTTAGAAAAAATAATGAGGGTTGCAAAATGAAATTTGATCATATAATTATTCGCTATGGCGAAATCTCTACGAAAAAAAGAAACCGTAAAGGCTTTGTGGACAAGATGAAGGCGCATATCCGGTGGAGTTTAAAGGATATCGAGGGCGTTGTGCTTACAGCCAATCGGGAACGGATGTATGTGCTCTTAAACGGGGTCGACCATAAGCCTGTCATTGAACGATTAAAAGGAATTTTTGGCATCCAGTCTTTAAGTCCTGCGATTAAAATCGAACGTGATTTAGAAGTGATGAAAACGGCTGCGTTATATTATCTTAATCATACTCTAGAAGAAGTGGGCACGTTTAAAATAACGACAAAACGAGCAGATAAAGACTTTCCATACAAAACCGATGAAATTAACCGGGCACTTGGCGGTCATCTGCTTCGCAATACAGAAGATTTAAAGGTGGATGTAAAAAATCCGGATTTGAATTTGCTAGTTGAAGTAAGACGTGAAGCAGTGTATTTAACGGGTGAGATCATTCAGGGAGCTGGTGGGCTTCCATTTGGTTCAAGCGGCAAGGCAATGTTGATGCTTTCAGGAGGGATTGATAGCCCTGTTGCTGGATTCCTATCCATGAAACGTGGATTGGATGTAGAAGCTATTCATTTTTACAGCCCTCCTTTCACAAGTGAGCGTTCACGTCAAAAGGTAATTGACTTGGCCGGCAAGCTTGCTGAAATAAATGGCAGCATGAAAGTGCATATCGTTCCGTTTACGGAAATTCAGCTGTTAATTCAAAAACAGATTCCGGAGAACTACTCTATGACGACAACTCGCCGTTTAATGATGCGAGTAGCCGATCAAATCCGTGAAAAAGAAGAAGCAATGGCACTGATCACCGGTGAAAGCCTTGGACAGGTAGCGAGTCAGACGATGAGCAGCATGTATGCCATCAATGAGGTGACGAATACACCGATTCTACGTCCGTTGATTACTATGGATAAAACGGAAATAATCAAAATTGCCAGAGAGCTCGATACCTTTGAAATTTCCAATCTTCCATACGAAGATTGTTGTACGGTCTTTACCCCGGCAAGTCCTAAAACAAAACCGAAACGAGAAAAAGTCAATTACTATGAAAGCTTCGTCGACTTCGAATCGTTAATTGCAAAAGCGGTGTCGGACACAGAAGTATTGACGGTTACACCGGGGCAGACATTCGATAAAAAAGAAGCAATGGAAGATTTATTTTAATATCCTACAATTACCAATAAATAAGTACGAATGAAGCCATGTGTTTTAACACACTCTATAATCACAAGGAGGTGAAAAACACATGGCAAACAACAACAGCTCAAACGAATTATTGGTACCTGGAGTAGAACAAGCTCTAGAACAAATGAAATACGAAATTGCTACAGAATTCGGCGTACAACTTGGTGCCGACACAACATCTCGCGCTAACGGTTCAGTTGGTGGAGAAATCACAAAACGCCTTGTTCAAATGGCTGAACAACAATTAGGCGGAGGATACAAACGATAATTTAATAAATATGGCTACAGAGAGCGGGTTCCTAACCCGCTCTCTTTATTTATTTGTAAAAATACATAGATATATTAGAGAAGTATCTTGTATAATGAGTAGGTACTAAGAGTTCATAATTGGAGGGGAAGAAAATGAAACGTGAAGATTTATTAGCTCCGGAACATTACAACTTAGTGAGTGAAATGGAACATTTTGCAAAAAATCCAGAAAAAGTTGCTGTCCTTTGGGAAAGTGAATCCGGAGACAAAAAACAACTTACATATGAGAACTTATTAAAAAGTGCAAATAAAATCGGAAATGCCTTCCAGAAAAAAGGGCTTGGGAAAGGTGATACCGTCCTTATCATCATCCCACGTTTAGTAGAAGCTTATCAAGTGTATTTAGCCGCTTTGAAAATCGGCATGATTGTCATTCCATGTTCTGAAATGCTCCGTGCGAAGGATTTGGAGTTTCGAATCAATCACGGTGATGTAAAAGGAATTGTTAGTTATCATGAATACACTCATGAATTTGATGAAGTACAGGGAACGGAAAGCCTTCTTAAATTCTCAATCGGAAAACAAATGGAGAATTGGATTGATTTGAATGAGCTTGCTGACGCGGAATCTGATCAGCTGCCTATGGCAGCTACAAAGAGTGAGGATATGGCATTCTTATCGTATACTTCCGGAACAACGGGAAATCCAAAAGGAGTCGTCCACACACATGGATGGGCGTTTGCCCATTTGAAAACGTCTGCAGCAAACTGGTTGGGCATTAGTGATGGAGATGTGGTTTGGGCAACGGCAGGACCTGGGTGGCAAAAATGGATTTGGAGTCCGTTTTTAGCTGTTCTAGGTACAGGAGCAACCGGCCTTGCTTATCACGGGAAGTTTGAAGCGAAAAAATATCTACAGTTGTTGCAGGACTATAAAGTGAATGCGCTATGCTGTACACCAACAGAGTACCGTTTGATGGCCAAAGTTGATAACCTTGACGACTATAATCTATCCGACCTTCATAGTGCTGTATCAGCGGGGGAACCTTTAAACCAAAAAGTGTATGAAGTTTTTAAAAATCATTTTCATATCGAAGTCCGCGACGGATATGGACAAACTGAGAACACACTGTTGGTAGGTGTAACAAAAGGCATGGAAATTAAACTGGGCTCAATGGGCAAACCAACTCCGGGCAACCAAGTAGAAATCATTGATGATTCCGGTAAGCCTTGTCCTCCTGGTGTGGTAGGGGATATTGCAGTGCATGTAAATACACCTGCTCTCTTTAAAGAATATTTTAAGGATCCAGAGCGAACAGCAAAGCAGTTCCGTGGTGACTACTATATAACTGGCGATCAAGCGAAAATGGATGAAGAAGGCTATTTCTGGTTTGAAGGTCGTTCTGACGATATCATCATCAGCTCGGGATATACCATTGGACCATTTGAAGTAGAAGATGCACTCGTTAAGCATCCATATGTGAAAGAGTGTGCTGTTATAGCCAGTCCTGATGAAATACGCGGAAATGTGGTTAAAGCGTACATCGTGTTAATAGATGAAATTGATCCTAACAGCCCAGACTTGATCAAGACATTGCAAAAGCATGTAAAAGAATTGACAGCGCCATATAAATATCCTAGGAAGATTGAATTTTTAAAAGAACTTCCTAAAACGACTTCGGGCAAAATCAAACGAGTAGATTTAAGGAAAAGAGAAGAGGCACTTCTTAATAATTAAATTAAAGCCATACCGTCAGCCCTCCGGCTGGCGTTTTTTTAAATAACAGAGGATTTTTCAAAATCAAAAATATGGGAATTCATGAAATGAGATGGTACACTTACTGCATATATACGAAACATTTAATAAGGAGTGTAAAACGGGGATGGGAACTTTATGGTTCAATGGGTCGATTTATACGATGATAAAAGAAAAAGATCGAGTGGAGGCACTCTTCACTGACAATGGTGTGATCGTTGATACTGGGAGACTTGCATATATAAATGAAAAATATGCTGACAATATTTCCAGGGAAATCGACTTAAAAGGACAAACTATGCTGCCGGGGTTAGTAGATAGTCACCTTCATTTGGTTGGGCATGGTGAACGATTGCTCCGTTTAGACCTTTCTTTGATGAATAGCCGGGAGTCCATCATGAGTTCCGTAAAGAAAAAGTGCGAAATAACACCAGCTGGAAAGTGGATTGTTGCTGAGGGCTGGAATGAAAATGAATGGCCTAGTTCTGAATTGATCCTACGAGATGAACTAGATGCCATATCTACAGAGCATCCAATCGTATTAAAACGCGTATGCCGTCATGCCCTGGTCGTTAATTCTCGTGCCCTATTAGAAGCAGGGATTACAGAAGAAATAGAAGAACCGTCAGGCGGAGTGATTTGCCGTTATCAGGATGGACGTCTAAATGGTTTGTTTAAAGAAAATCAGGCCCAGAACCTCGTGTTAGACCGTCTTCCCGGCATAGACCAGGACTATATCGAAAACGCGCTTACAGAGGCCATACAAGACGCATATAAGCTTGGTTTGACCGGTGGGCATACAGAGGATCTCTTTTACTACAATGGTTTCATTCCGACTTATCAGGCGTTTAAATCGGTCATTGAGGGACAAAACATGACCTTTCGGGCCAATTTACTCGTTCATCACCAAGCATTTGAAGAGATGCTGGCATCCGGTGGGCGGTATCAAGAAGGGACTCGATATATTAAATTCGATAGCATGAAGATATTTACCGATGGCTCATTAGGAGGACATACGGCCCTGTTGAGCGAGCCTTATGAAGATCAAAAGGATACGAATGGTGTGGCTATTTTCACTGAAAAGGAACTGCAGGAATTAGTGCAAAAAGCACGTCAGGCTGATATGCCGATTGCTGTTCATGCCATTGGTGATCTCGCATTTGAATATGTCCTGAATGCGATTGAAGCTTTTCCACCTAAAAAGGGTCTTCGGGACCGACTCATACATGCACAGATTGTTCGTCCAGAACTCTTGGAGCGGGCTGCAAAACTACCGGTCATCTTTGATATTCAACCAGGTTTCGTACCTTCTGATTTTCCGTGGGTGGAAGAAAAGGTTTCAGCAAAATTATTGGAATCCTCATATGCCTGGAAAACGTATTTGAAGCTGGGGATCATTTGTGCGGGAGGGTCAGATGCACCGATTGAACCATTAAATCCAATTTTGGGGATTCATGCAGCTGTTACAAGGCGAAAGATTAACAGTGATGATGGGACAGTGTACGGCATGGATGAAAGGCTTTCTGTTTATGACGCTTTCGCGCTTTATACAAAAGGCAGTGCGGCTGCGATTGGTCTTGAAAACCAGCGAGGTCAGATCATAAAGGGGTACGACGCCGATTTTACCGTGTTTAACCGGGATGTCTTAGCTATAGATCCAGATGAGCTTCTGAAAGTGGAAGCGGTCATGACGGTCATTGACGACCGAATAATGTATGATAAAAAATAACAGTTGCAAAACATGGAATAGATAAGCAAAATATTAATAGGATTTCGATAAAGGAATGAAATTAGAAAGAAGGCAGGTTATGAAAGTAAATGAACAAAAAGAAGGGGCGATATATGCCGCCCTTTCTTATTTAATGTGGGGAGTTGTACCAATTTACTGGAAGTTCCTTCAGGGAGTTGGTGCAATAGAGATTTTAGCTCAGCGGGTGTTATGGTCTTTCGTCTTCATGCTTGTTTTATTGATGTTTATGAAAAAATGGCATGCATTTCTGGATTATGTCAAAAACATAATGAGAAACCCAAAATTATTCGCCGCATTGCTTACGGCATCACTGCTTGTTACAGCTAATTGGGGAGTGTTCATTTGGGCTGTTAATTCAGGCCGAATTCTCGACACGAGCCTCGGCTATTATATCAATCCGCTAGTCAGTGTTTTATTGGGAGTAATAGTCTTAAAGGAAAAATTGAGCGGGGCACAGATTGTGTCGTTCCTGCTCGCCGGAATCGGTGTATTGATACTTGGTATTCATTTCGGTACGATCCCATGGGTCTCTCTAGCCTTAGCCATGACATTTGGGTTATATGGTCTAGCAAAAAAAATGATCAAGGCCGAATCAGCAATCGGGCTGACACTCGAAACGATGATGATAACCCCTCTTGCTCTGGGTTACTTGATATATTTGATGTACCAAACCGAATCACAATTTTTAACCTCAGGGAGCACAAGCTTGCTGTTAATTGGCGGTGGTGTTGTCACAGCCCTACCACTATTATATTTTGCAAAAGGGGCAGAAAAGATACCGTTATCGATGCTTGGCATTTTTCAGTATATTGCTCCAACCTTAACCTTGTTAATCGGGGTATTCGTCTATCATGAAAGTTTTACAAAAGCACATCTTTTAGCCTTTTTATTCATTTGGTCTGCCTTAGTGGTTTATACGCTTTCCATTACAAAATGGGGTAAGGCAGGGGCCCGTAGGTTTAAAGAAAAAAGAAATTTTGGTGCATAAATAGAAAAAAACGCTTGGGGAAATCCATCTCCCAAGCGTTTTTTTTATAGTGATACTCATCAGTGAAGGTCGAGTTTCAAAAGCTATTAAATGGAGATTCAAAATCTATATCTTCAATATGAAAATTCTATTTTTCTTTAAAGAGAAACTGTTAATGCTACGAAAGATAAGTTATCGAGCCTATTTCAGAAACAATCATATTCGATAGGCACTCAGATACGGGGTTATTACGGAGGGTATTTTGCTTGAATTGTTTATAGTGGGAACTATTTATTCGTATAATATGCTGTGTTAGGAACGCTGATATGCTGGCATTCCCTTTTCTATTGCTATTTAATTCATTGATGATTCCTTGTTGATCTGTAATCCCAATCCCATGGCCATAAAAGAGGTTTTCTTCAAGGAATATCGCATTTTCCCCTTGCCATTCTGGAGTGGCAGGGTCGTAATCTGGGTTTTTGAAGTAAACACAGTCGCCTGGTACATAATCTGTCCCTTCATGTATTCTAATAATCAGATTCTGCGGATAGTGCCAGTCATAAAGAGTAAGGCCTGAAAAAAGACGGTCAAAATTCTTAGGACCAGCCGAATCTAAAATAGCTTTTAAAAAAACAATGACTATCGCTGTCGCGCATTCGAAAGCGTAAAGACTTCCGTTTATGAAAATATCTTCAAGTGCTACATGAGGGGGTACCCTTTGCTTAAGTTCGAAGGCCCCATCTTTTGTAAGTCGCCAATATTGTTCATTGCATACAGAATCCTCGAGTGATGTAAATTCAGGATTACTCTTATCTAACGAAACGGCAGCTTGAATGACTTGCAGCCTCATCTCTAGATCAAATTTAAGATCTTCCATTGTCTTATATACAAAAATATTAGGATATCTCCACATTAAATGGAGAATTTCTAATGCTTTTTCAGATAATATACCTGGTTGGATTTGACTGACATCTAACCATTTTTGATTAATTTTTATCATAATCATATCCACCTCTTGGTCACAAAATTAAATGATTAATACAAGTAGGTCAAGAACTAGCTACAGTGTAATAATTATTATATGAGTTGTTGAACAATACTGATCAAATTAATTCCTATTACTGAGGATGATCAGAATGGCCAATCGTTAGAAGAAGCAAATTAGTATTCCCTTTTCTGTATGAATTGATATAATGAGAGAGAAAAGTTCATATGTGCAAGAAATGTAGGGGGGCCGGTATTGCTGGCTGAGATTGTGTCCTTTAGATGCTGACTCTTTGAACCTGATCTGGATGATGCCAGCGGAGGGAACATATTATGACTGACTTTCTGTTTTGTATGTTAACGTCCGAATTCATCCTCGGGCGTTTTTTTGTTTTTTTTATCTGTTATTTGGATGTGGCCTGGCGCCCAATATAGTTTCGGCATATGGATCTTATATAAAGTGTAGGAGGAAAAAATAGTGAAAATAGTGAATAAATTTTTACCACTGTTAACTTTGTTCTTCCTTTTAGCTGGATGTGGCACTACTGAAAAGGAAGAATCAGCTAAAAATGAAGACAATAAAGAATTAAAAAAGGTTTCGGTTGTACTCGATTGGACACCTAATACAAACCATACAGGATTGTATGTAGCGAAGGAAAAAGGGTATTTTAAAGAACAAGGCCTGGATGTAGAAATTATCATGCCAGGTGAAGCGGGAGCTGATAAGCTTGTGGCTTCAGGGAAATCAGAATTTGGCGTGAGCTACCAGGAGGGCATTACACAGGCCCGCGTGCAAGGTGTGCCGATTGTTTCGCTAGCTGCTGTCATCCAGCATAATACCTCTGGATTCGCTTCTCCTGTGGCTAAAAATATTAAAACACCTAAGGATTTTGAAGGGAAAACGTATGGTGGCTGGGGGTCTCCAGTTGAAAAGGCCATCATCGAATCTCTCATGAAAAAAGAAAATGCGGATGTAAATAAAGTGGAAATAGTAAATACAGGCGACTCGGATTTTTTCACTTCAGTGAAAAGAGATATTGATTTCGCTTGGATTTATTATGGGTGGACAGGCGTTGAGGCTGAATTGCGAAATGAAAAGGTGAATATGGTTTACTTAACCGATTACTCAGATAAGCTCGATTACTATACACCTGTTTTGACCACAAATGAAAAGATGATTAAAGAGGATCCCGATACGGTTAAAGCATTCGTTGAGGCAGCTTCGAAAGGGTACCAGTTCGCTATTAAGAATCCGGATGATGCAGCAGACATTTTAATCAAGGCTGCACCAGATCTAGATACAAAGCTAGTAAAGAAAAGCCAGAAGTGGCTTGCATCTAAGTATCAGGATGATGCTCCGCGATGGGGTGAACAAAAGCTTGAAATTTGGAAGAATTATAGTGAGTGGATGACTGAAAATAATCTTCTTGAAGGTGATTTCGATCCGGAGAAAGCATTTACCAATGAATTTTTACCAAAATAGGAGGAACTACAATGGCAAACTCATTAATTAGTATACAAATTATTCCTAAAGGGGAAAATGTCATCCCTTTAGTCGATGAAGCGATTAAAATCATAGATGAATCAGGTGTCAAGTACGAGGTGCACCCTCTTGAAACAACAATGGAAGGTGAGCTTTCGGAGCTTCTGGCGGTTATAGAAAAAATGAATGTGAGAATGATTGAAATAGGTTCGCCGAACGTCATATCCCAAGTGAAAATATTGTATCAGCCTAGCGGGATCACGATGGATACGTTAACGGAGAAATATCGGCCATGAGCGGAAGAAAGATTTGGAAGAAGGGGGCTCCCTTCTTTCTTTTATTATTGTTGCTAATAGTATGGGAGTTAGCAACAGGCTTATTAAAGGTTGAAAAATGGCTACTCCCTGCTCCATCTGCCATTTTTATCGAAGGAATAGAGTCGTTTCACAGCCTTTTTGGACACCTTATATCAACTACTAACCTTGCATTATCGGGTTTTTTTATTGGAAGCTGTATTGGCTTAGTAATTGCGGCTCTCTTACACCTTTTTCCTGGTGTGAAAGATGCTGTTTATCCGCTTCTCATACTATCACAAAATATTCCTATCATCGTTTTGGCACCGCTTCTAGTGATTTGGTTTGGCTTTGGTATGCTGCCTAAGTTGATAGTGATTTCTCTCGTATGTTTTTTTCCGCTTGCTGTTGCTTCATTGGACGGTTTTCGCCAGACTCCATATGAACTTAAGCATTATTTCAAGATGATGGGAGCGGGGAAAATGCAACTTTTTTGGAAGCTGGAACTTCCTCACTCGATTCCGTTCATTTTCTCTGGCCTGAAAATTTCGGCCACATACAGTGTAATGGGCGCGGTTATTTCGGAATGGCTTGGGGCTAAATCGGGGATAGGTGTTTACATGACGCTCGCATCCTCTTCATTTAGGACAGATCGGGTGTTTGTTGCCATTTTTATCATTATGGGACTGAGCCTTCTCTTTTTTGGAATCATTACCTTACTTGAAAAATACTTTGTTTCATGGAAGAGAAAGGAGGGTGAAAAGGATGAAGCTGCAAATTAAAGATGTCTCTATTTCTTTCGATGGTAAACAGAATATTTTAGAGAATATAAATTTCCATGTGGATGATGGAGAGTTTGTAACAATCCTTGGGCCATCTGGTAGCGGTAAAAGTACATTGTTCCACTTAATCGGGGGCATTTTGAAGCCGCATCAAGGCATCATTTCACTGGACAGTAAAAAAATAAATGGCTTAAAGGGTCATATCAGTTATATGCCTCAGCAGCCATCCCTTTTACCTTGGAGAACGGTATTAGAAAATGTTTTGCTTGGAAGCGAGCTTGCGGGTGTTAAAGACAAAGAGATGGCAAAGGCTCTATTGATGAAAGCCGGATTAGAAGAGTACGAGAAAGCATATCCGCACGAATTATCTGGCGGCATGAAGCAAAGAGCTGCGTTTATTCGAAGTATATTAAGCCCACAGGAATTGATGTGCCTTGACGAACCTTTTTCTGCCTTGGATGAACTGACAAGATTGCAAATGCAAAAATGGCTGATGTCTGTTTGGGAAGAAAATCGGAGGTCGGTGCTTTTTGTTACGCATAGCATTGATGAAGCGGTATTTCTTTCCGATAGAATATATGTGTTATCAGCAAAACCAGCAACTGTCATCAAAGAAATTGTAGTTCCATTTCCAAGGCCAAGAAGTGAGGAACAGCTTCTTAGTGATGAATTTTTCAAATTGAAGAGAGAATTATATGCCGCACTAAAGCCAACTTTTACTACTTAATTCAGGAGGGGATATAAAATGAAAATCATCGACAGCCATATCCATTTGGATAAGTATGATGAAAGTAAGCAGATGCAGATTCTCTCTGATATGGAAAAGGAACATGTGGAATCCTTGCTAACTGTTTCCATGAATTTGACCTCTTCCATAAAAAATTATCAGCTTTCCATCAAAGATTCACGTATTAAGCCTGCCTTTGGTTTTCATCCTGAGCAGTCCCTCCCGAGTGAAGAAGAAGTGACTGATTTATTGAATTGGATGCGGGAACATAGGGACAATATGTTTGCAGTAGGTGAGGTAGGGCTGCCATATTACTTAAGGCAAGAAAATCCCAGTATTGATACGTCAAAGTACATAGAGATACTTGAGAGATTCCTTGCTTTTGCGAAAGAGTTTGAAAAACCAGTCGTTCTTCATGCGGTTTATGATGATGCGCCTATTGTTTGTGACCTATTAGAGAAAAATCAAATTACAAAGGTCCATTTTCATTGGTTTAAAGGTGATATCAAGACAGTAGAAAGAATGGTAAAAAACGGGTACCACATTTCCATCACACCTGATGTTTGTTACGAAGAAGAAATACAGGAGTTAGTTTCGATTTATCCGCTTAAGCTGATGATGATTGAAACAGATGGCCCATGGCTGTTTGAAAAAATTTTTGAAGCAAAATGGACGCATCCAGGCATGATGCATTACAGCGCGTGTCAAATTGCTTCAATTAAAAACTTACCAATTGAGTTTGTGTATGAAACCCTTTATCGGAATACGAAAGATTTTTATAATATATAGGTACCAGCATCTTGAATAATTTGGATAATTTATAAAAAGGTCCGTTTTACTTTTTCCCAAAAGGAGTTGTCTTTCAGCTTAACGGTTTTGATGACTTTACCGCTTAATCGGACCTTGACTTTTTCGACATAGCTAATGCTCAAGGCTTCATTGTCCAAGCCGATGATTGGATAGCTTGGCCCGTTTTGTTCAAGGTGAACAGTCAATGTTTTATCGCTGCTTAGGATGAATGAAGAACCCAAGGTCCGATAGGTATTGTTATTGATTGAAGCTAGCTCGCTTACCTGAAAGCATGGGAGAAGTGGGTCCACAATGGCCCCATTGACCGATTTATTATAGGCGGTACTACCGGTCGGTGTTGCTATAATGATTCCGTCCCCGCGGAAGGTTTCAAAATGGATTTGATCAATGAAAATATCCATGATGAACGTTTTGATGATAGAAGTGCGGATACTTAGTTCGTTGAGGGCATAAAAGGAAGGTTGGTCATCTAGTTGAATATCAATAGTTGGATATTTTCGCACCTCGATTTGCTCTCTTGTCATGGCATCAACCATTTTGTTTGTATCTTCTAGGTGGAAATCGCAATACAAATTCAGATTACCTGTAGTGGAAACCCCAGCATATAAACAATCTTCTCTGAATCCGGTTTTGCGGACTGCCTGTAAAAAGGTGCCGTCATCACCAATACTTACGATAATATTGGCTTTTGTGGAGTCTTGAACGATTTCATATGAATGTTGCTTTGCCAACTCGGCTAGACGTTCGACCTTGTTCAGCATCTCTGCATTTGAAGCATGGAAAAAATAAATATTCTTTCGAGTGTTCATCATGATCCCCCTAGTATGTATAGTGATGAAAGGGCTTTCTTTTTTCTATATATGAGAAAGCCGAAATTACAAAGTATATCTTCGCATTTCCAATTAGAGGATTATTTGCTACAATTTTATATGTCTTAGTTTATCATGGATTGAAACATTTTTGTATTTAGTTCGTATGGTAAGAAGGATACATATATTTAAGGGGGAACACAGATGAATGGAAAGCGTTGGGCAGCACTTGGAATCGCAGCCGGTTTATTTTTTGTCTCTATTCTTGTAGGGACGGCTACGACTGTATTTACAGCGGATACGGAAAATATCATTGATGGATTATTTGCTTCCGAAAGTGCATTTTACGAGGAAGTCATAGAAGGCGATGATTTTTCTAATGTTATTGCAGTATTCGATGTAGACGGAACGATTCAGGATACAGGAGAAGCTTCATTACTAAGTTCAGCAACATATAATCACCGTGCCTTCATGGATAAGCTAAAGATGGCAGAGGAAAATGATGATATCAAAGGAATCATACTAAGGGTGAATTCTCCTGGCGGCGGTGTCGTCGAAAGTGCAGAGATCTATGACAAGATCCTTGATATTAAAAAAGTGAAAAAACCTGTCTATGTTTCTATGGGGTCAATGGCGGCTTCCGGCGGATATTATATTTCTGCACCAGCCGATAAAATTTACGCTAGCCCAGAAACGATGACAGGTTCACTAGGTGTCATCATGCAGGGGTATAATTACGAGAAGTTAGCCAAGAAGTATGGTGTTGAGTTCGAAACCATCAAAAGCGGACCACACAAAGATATTATGAGTCCAACTCGGGAAATGACTGGAGATGAACGCGAAATTCTCCAAGATATGATTGATAATTCTTATGATCAATTTGTTAAAATCATTGCCGACGGACGCGGTATGACAGAGAATGAAGTACGCAAAATTGCTGATGGCCGCATTTATGATGGGCGTCAGGCTAAAGAAAACCATTTAATAGATGATTTCGGCCATTTGGATGATGTAATTGCCGCGATGAAAACGGATATCGGTAAAAAAGATGCTCAAGTTATCCGTTATACTGATGAGGCAGGTTTCGGTTCATTATTCAGTATGGGAGCGCAAAAAATGTTGGGAAATGATGTGGAAACGGCAGTCTTGACAAAAATCCTTTCCTCTTCAAATTCTCCACGCTTAATGTATTTGTATGCGGAATAGGGGGGCTGAAGGATGACGGAACGAAATGAAAACAATGAACAAATCGCTTCATCCAATCCAATGGCAGATCAAGAGGTTCCCGTTCAGCAGGAATTTACGCCAGCCAAGCAGGCCGTGGATGATGGCGAAGTCAAGAGAGTGCATTTTGCTGGATTTTGGATGAGATTTTGGGCCTATTTAGCTGATCTGTTGGTTATCGGAAGTTTGAATCGGATTTTGATTCATCCCATCTTCAAGTTTTATGAAGGGACGGATGATCTCTGGTTTTCCGCAGAAGGCTTCTTAACAGGGATCGTATTCTTCTTATACTTTGTTTTGATGACCAAATTCTTGAACCAAACCCTTGGTAAGATGATTTTTGGACTGAAAGTCGTTACATTGAAGGAAGAGACAAAAACCATTTCTTGGGGTACAGTATTGTTCAGGGAACTTATTGGCCGCTATATTTCAAAAGTCACGTGGGTTGGCTATGTATTAGTGGGCCTTTTACCAAAGAAACAGGCTTTGCATGATGTCTTTGCAGACACAAGTGTTGTTTTAGTTAGAAGATAATTTGTTTTATTAATGAACCTGTAGGAGCGTAATTTTCGCTTTTGCAGGTTTATTTTTTTTTGCCTAAGCCGATAATGATAGGCTGAAAGGGCGTGGATGTATGAAGTGGCTTTTGTTGATTTTGACTATCCTCATTGTGGTGCTGCTTCTTCTTGTATTTACGAAAATAAGAGTGCACATTGAATTAAAGCGTGTTCATAAAAATGACCTAATTCATATAAAAGTATCGGCTTGGTATGGACTTTTTCATTATACCTTCAAGGTACCGATCATCAAGAAGGACGATGACTTGGGATCGATGGTAGTTAAGAAAGAAAAAGGAATGAAAGAAGAAACTAAAAAAGAAGAAATAAATAAAATGACACCGGAAAATTTACAGGATGGATTGGCTGACATGAAGACATTGCTTCAACATATAGTAGATTTTCATCGGGTCATCCGTCATTTCTTAGGTAAAGTTCAAGTTATAGAATTTGCCTGGCATAGTATTGTCGGTACTAAAAATGCCGCACACACCGGGGTTATAACAGGAGGTTGCTGGGCACTTAAAGGTTCTATCATTGGCTTATTAACAACCTATTTAAATTTTAAAATCATGCCCTCTTATTCAATTACACCAGACTTTCAGCGGAAGCAGGCCAATACGTCGATTTCCTGCATATTACAATTTAGAATCGGGCAAGCTATGGTGACTGGAATAAAACTGCTTCGATACTGGAAAGGCGGAAGAGCAAAGTTTAAGTCTAAGAAATTAGCGAAGCTGTCAGGTGATTCCAACAAACAATCGTTTTAGAGTGGAGGAATTTAGATGTCAGATCATCCGATTCAAGGGTTGATGAAAGAGGCAATGGAAAATCTAAAAGAAATGGTCGATGTGAATACGATTATTGGAGATCCGGTGGAAACTCCAGATGGTAGTGTCATATTAACTGTATCCAAAGTTGGGTTTGGGTTTGCAGCTGGAGGTAGCGAATTTGTGATTGACGGAAATCATCAAGACCAGCAGGGTGGTTCCAAGCAGCCATTTGGAGGCGGTAGCGGTGGTGGAGTATCCATTACACCGATTGCATTTCTGATTGTCGGTTCACATGGCGTGAAAATGATTCATCTAGATGAAGGGACGCATCTTCTTGAAAAAATGATGGATTTAGCGCCACAGGTAGTCGAAAAGATTCAGTCCATGCTTTCTAAAAATCAAAAGCAAGGCAGCAGAGAACAATCTGCAAGGCAAAATCAAGAACCTAAACAGCATTTAGATTTCTAACCAGAGACTCGGCATCTGCCGAGTTTTCTTTTTGCTGATATTTTACTAAATCATCGAAGGGCTTTGAACGTTTAGAATTAAACGACCTAGGGACTTTTACATTTTACATTTTCCAATTCAATTAATTGCAAAATTCCGGTAAAACAAATATTATTAGGTTTGTACATAAAGCAGAAAAAGGAGGAATTTTTAATGGCTTCAGTTACATTTAAAAACAACCCGGTCACTTTAGTCGGACCAGAACTAAAAGTTGGGGACAAAGCTCCTGATTTTACCGTATTGGCTAATGATTTATCACCGGTTACATTAAGCGACTCTAAAGGTTCTGTCCGCATTATCAGTGTAGTTCCATCTGTCGATACAGGTGTATGTGATGCACAAACACGTAAATTCAATGAAGAAGCGGCAAAATTGGATAATGTGAAAGTACTGACGATCAGTAACGATCTTCCTTTCGCACAAAAACGCTGGTGTGCTGCAAGTGGATTGGACAATGTCCAAGTACTTTCCGATCACCGCGACCTTTCATTCGGTGAAGCTTACGGTGTCGTTATGCAAGAACTTCGTCTATTGGCGCGCTCTGTATTCGTTGTGAACAGCAATGATGAAATCACATTTGTAGAATATGTTAGTGAGGGTACAACTCATCCAAATTACGAAGGTGCAATCGAAGCAGCTAAAGCAGCAAAATAAGATACAAATTCTTAGAAACCGGGCGCAATGTGCCCGGTTTTTTGTTTTAAAGTTTAAAAGAAGGAAATAGTTCATTGGTTATTAAATTCTAACCATCCAAGCGAAATCACAAAGATAATCCATAGAACAGTAAGTATGCCGTATAGGAAAATAAAAACATAAAATCCCCACTTTAGAATCTTTTTTATTATCATTAAAAAAATACCAACTCCCTAGTCATCAACACTATTAAATTAACATATTTACCTTATATTTACTCACGATTGGGAATTTTTTAAAAAGGATGGCTTGCGAGATTCCTTATATGCGGACTTTCAAAAAGGAAAACAAGTACGTTAAACAAACGAAGAATGATAAGCAGGACGTACGACTTGTATCTCTTTCTTCTTACCTATAAAATAGGGACAGAAGCAAACAGGAGGAATTAATAAGTGAAGTCTACCCCAGTTGAACAATTATTTTATGAATTTGATGAAACAGCCCAAATATTGCAAAGTGAACTATCATGTACGTATCTAGATGCATTAGGAGAAACCGGAGAGAATTTCTTCCAAGGGAAAGTACTGCAAGAGGAAATTAGTGAAGTATCGAAGAAAAGGTTAGCAAAGCAATATGCAGATTTTTCACCGGAGAAATATGAAAAGGAAGCCATTCGCAAGGCGTACCAGCTAGCTATATTAAAAGGTATGCAGCAGAGCGTACAGCCGAATCATCATATGACGCCGGATGCAGTTGGGATGTTTGTCAGCTATTTAGTCGGTAAATTTACGAAAAATCAAAAAGAGTTAGTCATGCTCGATCCTGCCGTCGGAACGGGTAACTTACTATTTGCGATTTTGAACCAACTTACGGACAAAACCATTGCGTCATATGGCGTCGAGATTGATGAAACCTTGATTAGGCTTGCTTATGCAGGTGCTAATCTACAAGAACACCCGCTGCAATTTTTCAATCAGGACAGCTTGGAGCCGCTTTTCATTGATCCTTCAGATGTTGTGGTCAGTGACTTGCCGATTGGTTATTACCCGAATGATGTTCGTGCAACTGAATATGAGTTGAAGGCTGAAAACGGGCATTCTTATGCACATCATTTATTTATCGAGCAAAGTGTTAAGCATGTGAAGGATGGCGGATATTTATTCTTCATCGTTCCGAATAACTTATTTGTCTCGGAAGAAGCGTCTAAGCTCAATGATTATTTGAAAAAACATACACATACCCAAGGGATGGTTCAGCTACCGCTTTCCATGTTTAAAAATGAAGCGGCTGCGAAAAGCATTCTTATTCTTCAAAAGAAAAATGAGGGTATCGAAGCACCGAAGAAGGCTCTGCTCGTACAACTTCCGAAGTTATCGGATTTCGAAGCGACAAGGTCTGTCATGCAACAGATGGATGATTGGTTTAAAGAGGAAAAATAGATAATAAAAGCTGGTGCCATAGGCATTGGCTTTTATTTTTTGGGAAAAGTGATTATTTTAAATTTTTAAATTTTTATTGGTTGTATCCGCTTACCATGATAAGATTATACAATATACTGCACGTTTCGTAGTGATGATCATAGGAATTATAGACTAGCTTAGAGTAAAGGAGCAGGATGGATGTCTAAAATTATGGCTATTAATGCAGGCAGCTCTTCTTTGAAGTTTCAGCTTTTTGAGATGCCGAGTGAACAAGTAATTACAAAAGGTCTTGTAGAAAGGATCGGCTTGAAAAATTCCACTTTTACTTTAAGCGTTGAAGGCAAAAAGGTTTCTGAAACGCTGCACATACCCAACCATGAAGTAGCTGTCGGGCTTTTATTAGAAAAACTGATTCACCATCGCATTATTGGCTCATTTGAAGAGATAGATGGTGTAGGGCATCGTGTAGTGCATGGTGGTGAGGTATTTAGTGACTCAGTCTTGATTACAGAGGATGTAATAGAGGAGATTGAGAAGCTGTCAGATTTAGCTCCCCTTCATAATCCTGCTAATAGCACTGGAATCAAGGCATTCCGGCAAATACTCAGCGAAGTTCCAGCAGTTGCGGTATTCGACACTGCTTTTCATCAAACGATGTCAGCAGGTTCATATATGTATAGCTTACCGTTTGAATATTATGAAAAATACGGAATCAGGAAGTATGGGTTCCATGGTACTTCACATAAATATGTGTCCCAGCGTGCCGCTGAACTGATTGGCCGGCCTATTGAACAGCTCCGCTTAATATCCTGCCATTTAGGAAATGGTGCAAGCATTACGGCTATTAAGGGCGGAAAGTCGATTGATACATCGATGGGGTTTACTCCATTGGCCGGTGTTACAATGGGGACGCGTTCAGGCAACATTGACCCTGCATTGATTCCTTATATCATGGAGAAAACAGGGAAAACTGCTGATGAAGTGCTGGATGTCTTGAATAAGAAAAGCGGTATTCTAGCTCTTTCTGGCTTTTCAAGCGATTTACGCGACATCCAAGTGGAAGCGGATAAAGGCAATGAGCGTGCTGAACTCGCACTTGAAGTGTTTGCTGATCGGATCCATAAGTACATTGGTTCCTATACAGCGAAAATGGGCGGTGTGGACGGTATCATTTTTACAGCGGGTATCGGTGAAAACAGTCAAACCATTCGGGGAAGAATCTTGGATGGCCTCGAATTTATGGGCGTATACTGGGATGAGGATCTCAATCGTACCCTGGGTGAGGAAGCATTTATCAATGCACCGTATTCCCCGGTGAAAGTAATGGTCATTCCGACCAATGAAGAAATCATGATTGTTAGAGATACTATGAAAATAGCTTTGAGTGAAAGCTTCGAAAACGTGACTTCTTGTATCAAATAATAGAAAATCTCCTTACCTATTAATTTTTCAGGTAAGGAGATTTTTCGTTGATTGCAATCAACTTATGTGCGAAAAGATGATTCAATAGATTTGAATCCAATCCTCATATGTCACCATTCGTAGTATCTTTTTAATATCTTTTCAGTTAACATATTCGGAATTTCGTGAGCACCGAATCCTTATCCCAATCAGCTAAAGGGTATCTGCACTTCCTTTTCTTATTCTTGAAAAGTCTTCCTATGGTATAATTAAGGGAGAATCCACCAATTCTGTACATAGGAGGCTTGATGCATGGAATTCACGAATCGGGAAATAACAATTTGGAATGAAATTAGTGAATGGCAGGAAAACCTTTATCAATATGAGCCAACAGACCTGGCAGCATTGTATGATAAATGGCTAGAGCAGGGTTTTTCACTGCTCCCAGAAAACGTCCAACAGCAGTTTTTCGAAAAGCTTGATACCTGGCTTTTTCATTTGCATGCCATGGTTCAGAGCTCACAAGTTCAAATAGATGCAAGAGAGCAGATTTTAGCATCAGCACGGATGTTTAATGAAGAGATCGAGACACTTAGTGACCTGAATCTCTTGACGATCGATCAGTTGAATTACATAGCGAATCAGCTTATTGCTAAGCACCGCTTATATTCTTTTGCACAAGGCGGAATAAGCGGATCCGGAGGGCTACTTTTACTTGGGAGTGATATCCCAGCCATGACGGTCATCAATGTCAGGACCGTACAGTTGATTGCGATGTCCTATGGTTTTGAGGTGAATACGCCCTTTGAAATGATGCTGGCATTAAAGGTATTTAATGCAGGAGCAATGCCGAAGAGGCTTCAAGGAACAGCTTGGGAAGAATTGGTTCGGGAAGTTCAAACTGCAGAAGATGACTATTTTTATTTAGGAATTGAAGAACTTACAAATCCGACCTGGATGGAACAGCCACTGAAGCAGCTGCTGAAGGCCGTATCCATTACTATTTTTCGAAAAAAACTAGTTCGGGGCATCCCAATTATCAGCATGGCCATCGGGGCTGGGTCCAATTATCAAATGACCCGCAATGTAAGTGAATTTGCCCAGAAGTTCTATCAGTATCGGTATTTACAGGAAAAGAAGGCTGATGAAGAATGAGTGTCAAGGAACACAAAAAAGCCATCACGGAGGCGCTTCGCTGTAAGGTGATAACCGTTAGTGATACACGTAATAAAGAGACTGATAAAAGCGGCGCTCTGATAATCGAATTATTGAAATTAAATGGGCATGAAGTGACGGATTATGAAATTGTCAAAGATGAGCGTGGAGCGATACAAGGGGCGGTTACAGCCGGCTGCGAAAACAACCAAGTCGATATCATCTTAACTAATGGAGGCACTGGAATCGCCAAAAGAGATGTAACAATCGAGGCAGTTAAAGAATTGATGACAAAAGAAATCCCTGGTTTTGGCGAATTGTTCCGGATGCTTAGTTATCAAGAGGACATTGGTTCGGCGGCCATTTTATCGAGGGCCATTGCAGGAGTAGTGAACAACAAAGCAGTTTTTTCCACCCCTGGATCTTCGGGTGCGGTTCGGCTGGCGATGAATAAATTGATTCTACCAGAATTGGGACATGTCGTAGGTGAACTTCGGAAGGATATATAAGAAAAATGCAAAAAAGCCTCAGCTCTCAAAACTGTGGCTTTTTTGCATGGAATAAGCCTTAATTATGCATCTTTTCACTCACGGCTTGATTGGCGCGATACCAAAGCCATAAGTCATTGATGATAGAAGCAAGTTCGGCAATTTCAGAATTGAGCTGGCAGGATAATACGAAATTACTTTCATCGGAGAGTTGTAGCTGTTTCATGTCTATGAAGGATTCTAGTTCCTTAATGCGATCTGGGATGTTGCCCCGGATATTTTCCCAGTGCACGAGTATTTGCTGTTGCTCGCTTTTCGTATATTCATCCCACTCCCGGGACAGGTCAGGAATGGAGATGCCAAGCCGTTCATCATACGTAAATAGCTCTTTCATATTTCCTCCCCTTTTCGAGTTTTCATACTTCTAGTTTACTATATTTTAGCGGATGCATCCATTGTGTGAAGGGCCTTAAAATATTAACAAATTATTTAACAGAATCTTTAAAATACCCCTTGTATTCCATTTGTAAAAATGATAAAGTACTAATCATAGATTGAATAAAAATAAAAATGAATGAATTTTTATTCACACGAAAGGGACGATAAAATATGGGAAATCAAAAAGTTGTTTTAGCATATTCCGGAGGACTAGATACTTCCGTTGCAATTAAATGGTTACAAGATCAAGGATACGAAGTTGTGGCATGTTGCTTGGATGTCGGTGAAGGGAAAGATTTAGATTTCATTAAAGAAAAAGCAATCACTGTTGGTGCAGTAAGTTCATATGTGATTGATGCGAAAGATGAATTCGCTGATGAATTCGCATTAACGGCTCTTCAAGCCCATACATTATATGAAGGAAAATATCCATTAGTATCAGCTCTATCACGTCCACTAATCGCTAAGAAACTAGTGGAAGTGGCTGAAGCAGAAAATGCGGTAGCAGTTGCGCACGGTTGTACGGGAAAAGGAAATGACCAAGTGCGTTTCGAAGTATCCATCTCGGCTTTAAACCCTAATTTAAAAGTTCTTGCACCTGTTCGTGACTGGAAATGGTCTCGTGAAGAGGAAATTGAATATGCAGCGAAAAATGGCATCCCGGTTCCAATCGGCTTAGCAAGTCCATTCTCGATTGACCAAAACCTTTGGGGAAGAAGTAACGAATGCGGAATCCTAGAAGACCCATGGGCAGCTCCACCAGAAGAGGCTTATGATCTGACAACAAGCCTTGAAAATACGCCAGATACTGCTGACATCATTGAAATTGGTTTTGAACAAGGTGTACCGGTTACATTGAATAACAAAAATTATAAATTAGCTGACTTGATTGTTGAATTAAATCAAATCGCTGGTAAACACGGGGTCGGACGTATCGATCACGTAGAAAATAGATTAGTAGGAATCAAATCTCGTGAAGTATACGAAGCTCCAGGTGCTATGACATTAATCGCTGCGCATAAAGAGCTTGAAGATATCACACTTGTAAAAGAATTAGCTCACTTCAAACCAGTAATCGAGAAGAAAATGACTGAATTAATTTATGAAGGTCTTTGGTTCTCACCACTTCAAAAAGCATTGGCTGCTTTCTTGAAAGAAACGCAAGTGAATGTAACGGGTACAGTTCGTGTGAAACTTTTCAAAGGACATGCGATTGTTGAAGGAAGAAAATCTGAGTACTCTCTATATGACGAAAAATTAGCAACCTATACAAAAGCGGACGAATTCGATCATGATGCAGCAGTAGGATTCATTAAATTATGGGGACTTCCAACGAAAGTGAACAGCATGGTCAATAACAAGAAGGTGACAGTGTGAGCAGTAAGCTTTGGGGAGGAAGATTCACAAAATCTGCAGAAGAATGGGTAGACGAGTTTGGAGCATCTATTTCCTTTGACCAGGAACTTGTCCTTGAAGATCTTCAAGGTAGTCTTGCTCATGTAACCATGTTAAAGCAGTGCAGCATTTTACCTGAAGAAGATGCAGATCAGATTATTTCAGGTCTGAAAAGTTTACAGGAAAAAGCAGAAAAGGGCGAATTAACTTTTAAGGTTGAGATGGAGGATATCCATCTTAACCTAGAAAGTATGCTTATTAACGAAATTGGACCAGTTGGCGGAAAGCTGCATACAGGCAGAAGCCGTAATGACCAAGTTGCAACAGATCTTCATTTATACATGCGTAACCAAACGAAAGTCATTGTGGAACTCATTAATGACTTGCAAGAAGCGATTTTAGAGCAAGCTAAGAAAAATGTGGAAACACTTATTCCAGGTTATACACATTTACAACGGGCACAGCCGATTTCATTTGCACATCATTTAATGGCTTATTTTTGGATGCTTGAGCGGGATAAGCAGCGCTTTACAGAAAGCTTCAAAAGAATAAATATTTCACCATTGGGTGCAGGGGCTCTTGCTGGGACAACTTTCCCTATTGACCGCGCTCTAAGTGCCGAGCTACTGGGCTTTGATGGCATTTATGAAAACAGTCTGGATGCTGTAAGTGACCGTGACTTTGCCATTGAATTCATGAGTAACAGTGCGACTATGATGATGCATTTATCTCGCTTCAGCGAAGAAATCATTCTTTGGTCAAGCCAGGAATTCCAATTCGTAGAATTAGACGATGCGTTCTCTACAGGAAGCAGCATCATGCCACAAAAGAAAAATCCTGATATGGCGGAATTGATTCGTGGTAAAACAGGACGTGTTTATGGGAATTTAACAGGGTTATTAACTGTATTAAAAGGACTGCCTCTTGCTTATAACAAAGATATGCAAGAAGATAAAGAAGGCGTTTTTGATACGGTTAAAACTACTGTTGGCTCACTTAAAATTTTTGCTGGCATGATTTCGACAATGAAAGTGAAAACAGATGTCATGGAAAAAGCAACAAGAAATGACTTTTCTAATGCAACGGAATTGGCCGATTACCTTGCTTCAAAAGGTATGCCTTTCCGTAGAGCACATGAAGTTGTTGGCAAACTTGTATTATTCTGTGTTCAAAATGGCTGCTATTTGGTAGACCTTAGCATAGAACAATTTAAGGAAGCTTCGGAGTTGTTTGAAAATGATATTTATGATGCATTAAATCCTTACGAAGCAGTTAAACGTCGTAACAGCGCGGGTGGTACAGGCTTTGCACAAGTACAGCTGGCGATTGAAAAAGCGGAAAAACTGGTTAGTAAATAACATGCAAAAAAGCTCGCTCACCAATTTCGGTGAACGAGCTTCAGACTGTAGACAAACTCGATGAAAATCGAGTTTGTCTACAGTTTTTTTGAGGGTTTTAAAAATCCGAACGTTGATTGGAACGTAGGGAACTC